>DKPS01000083.1 GCA_002471345.1 Saprospiraceae bacterium UBA7328 | reverse complement strand
AGACGCTCTAGCCTCCACCACCTCTTCAGCAGCCTCCTCCAGATCATGATAATCCATAGTGAAATCAACACCCCTATTTAACAGCACAGCAGCACCTTGCTTTACCAGATATCCCTCCTCAGCCAGACTATCTATCCAGTATCCCACAGTCCGCTTACTGTAGCCTAGATCATAAGCCAGTTCTTGCCTAGACTTCATACACAGCCCATCAGCACAACTCTCTATTATAGCCTTCAGTACATTATCTTTTTTTGTTATTTCTTTTGGCATAAAATCGGTTTTTAGCAAATCTTTTATTTATTATATTCAATCCCAGCAACTTATTTAATCTACGTTGTGACTTTGTATAAAGCCACTTTCCATGCACATACCATGTATCTCTATTATATCTACACATCAACTTTTCTGCTCTTAAATGCTCCGAAATTTCATGCAATGCCGCATCTATACATCTCCCATATCCTGCCGCTGATTTATTTTTCATCTAAGAGCCTTTAATACCGAGTTATCACTTATCGCCCCATATTTAGCAGTAGTAGTAGTCGAGCTATGAGCCATCATCTCAGCTATGATATGCAGAGGATACCCACGCTCCAGCATGATAGATTTAAAAGTATGCCTAGCACCATGTACAGTCATATACTTATCTATCTCCACCTCAGTTAGTAGCTTCCTGAAATTTGTATTCAGATCATAATTATGCACCTTCTTAAAAGGCCCATGACTGCCATAGATCTCTACAGCCCTTCCATCGAATAGATGCACAGGCACTCTAGCAGATTTACCCTTTTTCTTTTTCGTCTTACCAGCCAGATACACCAGCAGACCATTCTCTTTAAAGTGAGACTTCGTGATCAGAGAGATATCACCCACTCTCATCCCAGTATAGAATAAGAATAACATGTACCACTTCACTCGCTCCATCACCTTAGAGGAAGGAGTATGATTATACACACGCTCCAGCTCATCCTCAGTCAGCACCACCACCACCTTAGCAGTCCTATTGATCTTAAATCCATAAAATATATCCTCACTGATATACCCTTTCATTCTAGCCTCCTTCACAAATTTCCTGAATACCACAAATAGAGAATGGATATAATTTGCACCCAGCACAGTACCCTTATGAGACTTCTGTTTAAATAGCCATACCTTAAAATCCTGTAGAAAATCACGATTCAGCTGACTACAATAGATCTCAGCCTGATATGCCTCCAGCTTCTTGAATAAGTCCAGCCTCTTCCCATAAGTAGAAGGAGCTAATTGATCCCTCTCATCACTATTGATCCCTTTAGAAAATGCCAGAAAATCCACATCAGAAAATTGATCATACTTCAGATGCTTTTTCAGATCCCCAGGAATGAATCTTTCTTTATTTTTCCATTTAGCCCTATAAAACCTCAGAGCTTCCAGCATCCATGTTTGGATATCATCATTATATTCAAAAGCCTGAGCACACTTCCACACCACACCCTTTTTACTATTCCACTGCTCAGGCTTAATCAGTATCTTAGTATCAAAATAAAACGGCTTTCTCTTGTGTATAAATCGGATGTGTATCTTACCCAGCCCATCAGCTCTGAGCCTCTTAGATCTATTAAAAACAGCCTGTACATTCAGCATATTTGTAAGCAATTTGTAAGCATAAGTACGCAATAATGCTTAAACAAAAAACCTAACCCCCTGATTTCCAATGACTTTTTGCGCATTATTGCGCACAGTATGGTATCCAGTTGAACTACGCGGCCTATTTGGGTTGCAAAATTACATTATTATCCAATAGAATTCAGATGCAGTTCAATATGATCATTTCCATTAAATGCTATTCACCAAAATTTGTGATGAAGACATAAGAAATGGGTTTATGTGTTGTAATTATGATTTGTTAGATTAATAAATTATCAAGACCGGTCATATACAAATGGAAAAAGTTATTATTCTAACTAATATCTAATAAGTTGTGCTTCAATATTAGAATTTATCTTGTTTTAATCTGAATTAAAGAAGAAACAGTGAAAAAAGTAATAACATTTGGAGAAATCATGCTGAGATTGAGCCCGCCAGGATGGATGCGATTTTCTCAAGCATCAAGCTTTGATGTGACATATGCAGGAGGAGAAATTAATGTGGCAGTGTCTCTGGCTAATTATGGAATACCAGTGGATTTTGTAACACGGTTACCTCAGAATGAAATAGGTGATTGCGCCTTAATGGAAGTGAGAAAACGAAATGTAGGAACAGAGCACATTTTAAGAGGAGGAGATAGATTAGGTATTTATTTCTTAGAAACAGGAGCCGTAAGTAGAGGGAGTAAAGTCGTGTACGATAGAGCTCACTCGGCCATGTCTACTATTGAAAAAGGCATGGTGGATTGGGCAGAAGTGTTTAAAGGTGTGGAATGGTTTCATTGGACAGGGATTACACCAGCTATTTCCCAAGGCGCTGCGGATGCATGTTTAGAAGCTATTCAGATGGCTAATAAATTAGGAGTAACAGTATCCACAGATCTCAATTATAGAAAGAAACTTTGGAAATATGGGAAAACCCCAGGAGAAGTAATGCCAGAATTGGTAGCTGGATGTGATGTTATTTTAGGTAATGAAGAAGATGCTGAAAAACACTTTGGATTACATCCTGAAGGAGTTGACGTGACTCATGGCGGATCAGTGGATGGAGAGGCTTATTTGTCTGTTCTACAGCAACTTATGGAAATGTTTCCAAAAACAAAAAAGGTAATCACAACCTTGAGAGGATCCATTTCCGCATCGCATAATACATGGTCAGGTGTTTTATATGATGGTGATAAATTATATAAAGCACCTACTTATGAAATTACCCACATTGTAGATAGAGTAGGTGGAGGTGATAGCTTTATGGGTGGGCTTATTTATGGTTTGCTAGAGTATAATGGAGATGATCAGAAGGCATTGAACTTCGCAGTTGCAGCTTCGTGTTTGAAACATACTATAAAAGGAGATGCAAATTTGGTAACGATAGAAGAAGTTGAAAAGTTGATGAGTGGTGATGCTAGTGGTAGAGTAAGTAGATGATTAGGTTAGTAAAATCAATAAGAATTCGTGTAATTATGAGTCTTAATTAAGAATTTTCAATTAAAGTGTTATGGCAAGATTTAGCAGAATAGAAGTATTCCAAACCATGCAGCGAACAGGCCTTGTACCCTTACATTACAATAGTAATGTGAAAGTAATGAAGGAAGTACTCAATGCATGTTATCTAGGAGGAGCAAGAGTATTCGAATTCACTAATCGAGGTGATTTTGCTCATGAGGTTTTTAATGAGTTAAGTAAGTATTGCAATGCTGAACTAGGTGAAATGATCTTAGGAGTAGGTTCGGTTACTGATGCCGGGACGGCAAGTTTATACTTGCAAATGGGTGCAAATTTTGTTGTGACACCTGTATTAAGAGAGGACATTGCTTTAGTATGTAATAGGAAAAAAGTGATGTGGTCTCCAGGATGTGGAAGTCTCAGTGATATATGCAGAGCAGAAGAATTGGGGTGTGAATTAGTGAAATTATTTCCTGGTGGAATATATGGACCAGGTATGGTAAGAGCAATTAAAGGCCCTCAGCCATGGACATCAGTTATGCCAACTGGAGGAGTTTCTCCAGATAGAGAGAATTTAAAAGGTTGGTTTGATGCTGGAGTGACTTGTGTCGGAATGGGAAGTAAGCTGATTACAAAGGAAATTATTAAAAAAAGGAATTTCAGAATATTAGAATCAAATATTTTAGGAACATTGAATATTATTTCAGAGTTGCGTTCTTAGATGAGATTGATGTGTTATTTACTCCATTAATATTGATTTGATATTGCCACTTATTCATGTACATGCAAAAAGCATTTTACTTACTATATTCTAATTACGCTTTTAGTATTTCTTTTTTTGTGAAACCCATATTCTAATACATGTCTTTCTTATATTCTAAGATGATCCATTGCATTTAATCTCTACTAAGAGTCTATAAGCCAACTATACTCTCCTCTAATTAAAAGAGATTGACCAATTAATTATGACATTTTGTTTTATCACAAAAAAATAAGATTGAAATATATCAAGACATTTGAATCTAGAATTTTGACTTAGTCACTGACATGTTTCTAATACTTTATTATATTAGTGTTGAATAATAAAATGATGTTTTAATATATGAAACACAAATATTTTCATTTCGCCTCTTTACTTGACAATGCTGCTAAATCCGCGCAACCCATTGCACAACTTAGTATTCATAATGAATTTGATATCAATGATGCTTATCAAATTCAAAAGCTCTCTATATCTCAAAAATTAGAGAGAGGAGAAAAACTCACAGGTTACAAATTAGGATTTACAAGTAAGGCCAAAATGGAGCAAATGGGTGTGCACGAAGTGATATGGGGCAGATTGACAAATGCTATGGCAGTAGAGAATGGCGGTAGTATGGAGATAAAAAATTTCATTCATCCAAGAGCAGAGCCAGAAATAGCTTTTAGAGTATCTAAGAGAATTGACAGTGAGTTGACCATAGAGAATGTACAAGATCACTTTGATGCGGTGGCTGGAGCAATAGAAATTATAGATTCTCGATATGACAACTTCAAATTTTCTCTCGAGGATGTAGTGGCTGACAATTGTTCTTCTTCAGCTTATGTGATAGGGGAATGGATGGCATCGGAAAGTAATGTTAGAGATTTGAGTATTTCATTGGATATCAATAATGAAACAGTTCAAAACGGAAATTCAAATGCGATTTTAGGAGACCCAATTGAGTCATTAATAGAAATGTCTAAAATGGCCATGAAATATGATGAACCCATTGAAGTAGGAATGATAGTGTTAGCTGGAGCTGCAACTTCAGCTGAATTCATCAAACAAGGAGATGAAGTAAGTGCAAAATTTGACATCTTAAATACTGTAAGTCTAAAAGTTAAATAATGCTTGATTTAACTAGCTCAGTACATAAAACATTTGCATTGCTTGAATACTTCACTGTGCAAAAACCAGAATGGGGAGTGACTGAATTATCCAAAGAAATAGGAGCCAATAAAAGCACGGTTTTTAGATTCTTAGCGCAAATGCAGGCTATTGGAATTTTGGATAAAGACACTTATACAGAGAGGTACCGTCTGGGTTTAAAATTATTTGAATTGGGTAATAGGGTAGATCTTAGATCTGCTTTCATTGAAAAAACTCATCCTGTACTTGAATCAGTTGCTAAGGACATAACAGAGACGGTACATATTGGTGTGCTTAAAAACCGTAAAGTCCTTTACGTAGATAAAGTGGAAAGTCCACATGGATTAAGAATCAGTAGTCATATCGGGAGTTTTAACCCTGCTCATGCTACAGGATTAGGAAAAGTCCTATTGGCATATTTACCGGATGAAGTTAGGAATGAAACTTTGGATTTCATTTTCAATCAAGATGAATTAAAGTCTTATACCACTAGCACAATCATTGACAAAACTCATATGATCCGTGAGCTTAGCTTGATCAGAGTAAATCAATATGCCATTGATAAAGAAGAATTTGAGATGGGTCTTATCTGTGTAGCTATTCCTATTTTCAATCAGAATCAGCAAGTTGTTGCTAGCCTCAGTGCATCAGGCCCTGCTAGTAGGTTTAAGGAAAATGAAATTCAACGCTATGTAGATATTCTGAAAAAAGGGGCTAAAGGAATACAAGAAAAAATCGGAACCTTTAAACTATTATAAATGAGTGAAAAAGGAAAGTATACCACTATACATTATCAGCAATATTTAGGTTTAGATAAGTTGCTAAGTACTCAAGTTTTAAGAAGTGAGGAACTAGGAGACCCAGCTCACGAAGAGATGTTATTTATCATTACCCATCAGGTGTATGAGCTGTGGTTTAAGCAGATAATCCATGAGTTGCAGTCAGTAATAGCGATGTTTTCTGAGGAAAGATTAGATGAAAGCAATTTGGGTAATGCAATTGCAAGATTAAACAGAGTGGAACGTGTATTGCAACTTCTGATTGATCAAATAGGAGTAATGGAAACTATGACACCTTTGGATTTTCTTGATTTTAGAGAATATTTGTTTCCAGCTTCTGGATTTCAGAGTGTACAATTTAGAATGGTGGAAAGTTTACTTGGTCTTCCTGAAGTAAATCGGATGACTTATCACAATACAAAGTATAGTTCAGTTTTTCCTGAAGATCAACAGAAAATGTTAACTCAGATATATGAAAATGGCACTTTATTCGATTGGGTAAATAAATGGTTGGAAAGAACACCTTTTTTAAGATTAGAAGGTTTTGATTTTCTTGATAAGTACAAAGAGGCAGTGAAGAAAATGTTAGAGAAAGAATCTAGAGCGATCATGGCTTCAGATTATTTGACAAATAAGGAAAAAGAGAAAAGACTTGAAATGGTAGGTGGTACAGATTCCTATTTTAAGTCTATTTTGAGTAGAGAACATTATGATGATTTAGTGAAAGATGGTAAAAAGAGAATGAGCTATGATGCCACTCTTGCGGCCCTTTTTATTAATCTCTATAGGGATGAGCCAATTTTGCAATTACCATTTCAACTTCTAACTAACTTGATAGATATCGATGATTTAATGACAACATGGAGATCACGTCATGCACAAATGGTTTTGAGAATGTTAGGCAATAAAGTAGGAACTGGAGGTTCTTCTGGGCATGAATATCTTGCTGAAACAGCGAAAAAGCATAGAATATTCACAGATTTTCACTCGATATCCACCTTGTTAATATCTAGATCTGAATTACCCAAATTACCACCAGAAATAAAGAAAAAATTGAGTTACTACTTCACACAGACTTAATAAATAAGACAAAGAATTAATAACAAAAAAGTAATAGTCATGTCAAAATTACCACCCGCAATAAATTTTAAAAATTGGATCGATGAAAATAGACATCTGCTCAAACCTCCAGTTGGAAATAAGGCTATTTATAATGATGATTATATTGTGATGGTAGTCGGGGGGCCTAATTCGAGGAAAGATTATCACCTCAATCAGACCCCTGAATTTTTCTATCAAGTAGAAGGAGACATTGTACTTAAAATTATGGAAAGTGGCGAGCCACGAGATATTCACATTAGAGAAGGTGAAGTGTTCTATTTACCATCGAACATTCCACATTCTCCTCAAAGAGGCCCAAACACTATCGGCCTAGTTATAGAACAGAGAAGAGATGAAGACATGGAAGATGGTTTGGCTTGGTTCTGTGAAAAATGTAACAAAAAGCTGCATGAAGAACCATTTATGTTAGAAAATATTGAGAAGGATATGCCTGTTATTTTTGATAAATACTATTCTAACAAAGAATTTAGAACATGTGATTCTTGTGGTACTGTTATGCAGAAACCTGCATAATTAAATTCCAGTATAGAAAGCTCAAATTTCAAGGTAGAACGACATTTTGTTATTTCGATTTTAGATTTATTGGAGTTTCTTCTTTTTGAAAATTAAGACTTTGGAAATTATACTATGCATAAATTAAGAATAAACGGTCACTCACATTTGCTCCCTAATCCAGAACAAATTCCTTCTTTCATGAAGGAAAAGCAGATCTTTTGGATCGATGATGATCGTAAATATATGCGACAAAAAAATTGGCAAAGGCCGATAACTGCACCAAGTTTTTTTCTTCATGAGAAACTGCAGTGGATGGAACAAAATAAGATCGATCATGCAGTTGTCTTAAATCTATCACAACTTTATGGTAATGGACTAGAGCAAGACGAGGTCAAACTGGCATTGAGATTTCAAAATGACTTTAATGCTCAAGTTCAAAAAGATCACCCTGATAAATTTACATGTGGGTTCGTTGTTCATGCAGGATTTGTGCAAGGAGCTCTATGGGAAATGGAGCGCTGTGTAAAAGAATTAGATATGAAAATTCTTTGTCTTCCAACCCACTTCTTAAATTCTGCAGGGAAATGGCAGGGCATCATTGAGAAGAATACTGAGCCTATTTTTGAATTGGCCAATAAGTATGGTCTGGCTATAGAAATTCATCCTTATGATGGAGAGAAGTTTATCGCATTAGAAAATAAGAGTTGGAGGTTTCATCTCATTTGGATGTTGGCCCAATGTGCTGACGCCTATCACTTTTATACACTGAATGGTTATTTTAATAAGTATCCTAATGTTAGGGTTTGCTTCGCTCACGGAGGCCAACTAAATCAAATCAATTATGGAAGAAGAGTTCAAGGTTTTGATGGGCGTCCCGATTTATTTGAAGGACAGGTTGCCCCTAAAGAAGCTATTGGACATCAAAATATTTTCTTTGATACACTGGTTCATGATAAGTTATCACTTGATCTTATGATCAAAAGACAAGGTGGGACTGATCAAATTATGATGGGTCTAGATGATCCATATCCTCTCGGGGAAATGGAAAGTGAAAGACAATCTTCTTATCCAGGAAAGCTGCTTGATCTCGCCGTTGAGGAGCATATTATTTCAAAAGAGCAAAAGAATCAAATCTGGTCTGACAATGTTATCAAGTGGATTTGTGGTGATGATCAATCAGCTTTTATGAACAGAATCAACCCAAAGTAAAAGATTAGAATAGATGGAGAACACCCTAAATTATGCTAAGCAACTGGATCAAAAAGATGAATTAAAATCATACCGCTCTCAACACCACATACCTATTCAAAAGAATGGAAAACCATTCGTTTACCTTTGTGGTAATTCTCTGGGATTACAACCCAAGACCACTGAGGCTCATATAAAGCAAGAACTATCAGATTGGAAAAACCTTGGAGTTGAGGGACATTTTCGTGCTAAGAATCCATGGATGCCATATCATACTTTCTTGACGGAGGCTATGGCTAGAGTAGTTGGTGCAAAACCGATAGAGGTTGTGGTCATGAATACACTCACTGTGAACCTCCATCTCATGATGGTCTCTTTTTATCAACCTAAAGGAAGGCGCAATAAGATTGCCATAGAAGCTGATGCATTTCCATCTGACAAGTATGCTGTGGAGTCACAAATTAGATTTCACGGATTGGATCCTAAGGATTGCTTGATAGAAATTAAAGCGAGAAGAGGAGAAAATTGTTTAAGAGAAGAGGACATCCTTGAAGTCATAGATCAACAAGGCAGAGAAATTGCTTTAGTTCTGATGGGCAATACCAACTACTATACTGGCCAATTTTTTAATATGAAAGCAATCTCCAAACATGCTCATGCACAAGGCTGTATGGTAGGTTTTGATTGTGCTCATGGAGCCGGAAATGTGCAATTAAATCTTCATGATTCAGGTTGCGATTTTGCAGTCTGGTGCAACTATAAATACTTAAATGCAGGACCTGGAAGCCTAGGTGGTGCATTTGTACATGAACGGCATGCTCGTTCTGAAAACTTGCCTCGATTAGAAGGTTGGTGGGGGCATGATCAAGATACCCGTTTCAAGATGAGAGATGCTTTTAATCCAATGGTCGGGGTAGAAGCATGGCAACTCAGTAATCCTCCCGTATTATCGATGGTAGCAGTGTGGTCAGCATTACAATTGTTTGATGAAGTAGGTATGGATAGATTAAGAAAAAAGTCAATAGCCTTGACTGGATATTTAGAGACCTTGATTAAGAGATTGGGTAATGAAGTAATTAATATCATTACTCCATCAAATCCTTTAGAAAGAGGTTCTCAACTATCAATTCAAGTAACAAATGCTGATAAATCATTATTTGACACAATTTCTAAAGCCGGAGTGATTGCAGATTGGAGAGAGCCAGATGTCATAAGAGTTGCTCCTACAGCAATGTATAATTCTTTTGAGGATGTTTTTTTATTCTACAGGATATTGAAAGAGGCCTTAGGAGAGAATGTCAATAAAATCACAATCAAACAATGACAAACACTGATAGGAAACCACTGATTTTTGGAATCATGATGACTGCAGGATGTGCAGTAGGAGCAGGTATGTTTTCGATACCTGTTGTCGCCTCTGGTATGTGGTTTCCTCTGGCTATATGCAGTATGTTCATTATTTGGCTCGTAAATTATTTGTCCAGTTTGGTGATAATGGAAGTGTGTTTTAATTTTCCTGTAGGCACAAGTTTTGACACTTTTACTTCTAAATTATTGGGCAAGATAGGGAAGATTGTCATGGGCTTGTCAGCAGGCTTCTTGTTGTATATTTTATTATATGCATATTTCAGTGCATTTGGAAATATGGCTGCCAATATAATAGCTGTTGATTTTTTAAGTAGTTCAGTTTTTGTATCTCAAGGATTTTTAAGTCTTTTATTGGGATGTGCTTTAGCGATTTTGGTATGGATAAGTACCAGTATGGTGGGGAGGATTTCTACTGTTTTAGTTATCGCTATGGCAATTTCTTTTGTCATCGCTATGTCTGGAGGTTTAGCTGAGATTAACATTGTACAACTATTTGTGAGTGCTCCTCAAGACGAAAACTATTTTTCATGCCTCTGGGCTGGACTGCCTTATTTTATGATCTCATTCGGTTTTGCGACAATGGTTCCAAGTCTCTATAAATATTATGGAAAAGACATCGCCAAAATAAAGAGCAGCTTATTTTATGGGTCATTTACAGCCTTAGTCGTCTACATTGTTTTTATAGTGGTAAATTTTGGGATTCTGAGTAGAAGTGAATTCGTTCCAATTAATGCAGCTGGTGGCAATATTGGAAATTTGGTGTCCGCCTTGGAAAATAAGATGGGGCAAGGCACTATTCAATCGAGTTTAAATCTATTTTCAAATTTTGCAATCGCATCTTCTTTCTTAGGAATCGGCCTGAATCTGTTTGATTACATAGCAGATACATTTAGTATTGGAAATGATATAAAAGGGCGATTCTATACTGCGTGTATTACTTTTTTACCTCCTGGTGTTGCGAATTTCTTTTTCCCAAATGGGTTTATAGCCGCCATTGGATTTGCCGGCCTTGTAGTTTTCATAGGCTTTTTTCTTTTACCATTTTTAATGGTATGGAAACTTAGGTCACAAAAGGCTATTGCGACTTACAGACTGTCAGGAGGGAAGCCAGTCATTCTACTCGTCATAATTGTCAGTGGTATTGCTGCGATCTGTCATGTATTGGCAATGCTCGATTTTCTACCAAAACTATAGATGATAAGTATGTCTGCAATAAATCAAATATTAGAAAAGTATGAAGTTGATAGGTATCGAGGATTCTTGCCACCAAAAGATCCATTGACAGAACTACCTGATGCCTTTACAGAGTGGGAAAACTTAATGAAAAACTTTTCTGCATATATTAATGCGGGTGTGATAAGAAAGAAGATTGAGGAATTGAAAGTCATTGAAAATCCTGATTTAAAATCAAAACCACAGCTAGAAAGAGCAATGTTATTATTGTCCTTTTTTGCCCATGCATATGTTCATGCACCTCCTAATTCTAAGAAGAAAATTCCTGCTTCTGTTGCTTTGCCATTGATTAGAGTAGCCGAAGAACTGAAGAGAAAACCAGTATTATCTCATTCTTCGGTTGTGCTGAATAATTGGAGGAAAATAGATCCAAATGGCCCTATTGATCTAAGTAATATTTCGACTCTATGCCAGTTTCATGGAGGTTTAGATGAAAGTTGGTTTTATTTGGTTACCGTAGAAATCGAACAAGTAGGAGCAAAGGCAATTCCATTGATGCTTGACGCTATGAAGTGTGTGGAAGAAGAAGAATTTGCTGAAGCTGCTGAATTAACCAATCAGGTGAATAAGGTATTGTCTGATTTAACAAGCTCTCTTAAAAAGGTTTATAACTATTGTGATCCTCATACTTTTTACCTTAGAGTACGACCATTCTTAGCTTCTTTCGAGTCTATTGAATATCAAGGTACAAGTTTGCCATTGCAAAGTCATCATGGAGGGAGTGCTGCCCAAAGTAGTGTGCTTCAATTTTTTGATGCTGCATTTGGAGTAGAATACCAAAGGAAAGCTACATCTGACTATTTGAGATTAATGCGACAGCATATGCCATATAAGCATGCCGCATTTTTAGACCATATAGAAAAAGCTTCTACCATTAAAACTTATATCTCAAAAAATAGAGAGCTGGAAGAAGCTTATAAAGAAGGAATTGAAAGGCTTATAGAATTCAGAAACGAACATTTAAAAATCGTTGCATTATATGTCATGAAGCAGGCAAAAAAGACAAATGCAACAGCTGTTGGTACTGGAGGTACTAGCCCTATGGCATTTTTAAAAAATGTGAGGAATCAAAACGACGAGGTGTTTAAAGGTGTGTCAAAGTATAGCATATGAAAAAAGAGAAAATAATCATAGTTGGTGCTGGGTTATGCGGGAGTTTATTGGCTATTCGATTGGCCCAAAGAGGTTATGACATTGTCATGTATGAGCGACGAGCTGACATGAGAAAAGTAGATACCGATGCGGGTAGATCTATCAACTTAGCATTATCTGCAAGAGGACTGGAAGCATTAGAAATAGCTGGCCTGAAGGAAAAAGTATTATTAAACACCATTCCTATGAAAGGTAGGATGATTCATCCTGTAAAAGGTGCTCCTTTTCTTTCTCCGTACAGCGGAAGATCAACTGATTTTATCAATTCTGTATCAAGATCAGGATTGAACATTCTATTACTAGATGAAATTGACAAATACGAAAGTATAGATTTGAAATTTGGTATTAATGTTACCAAAGTCAGTATAAAACGGGCTGAAGTCGAATATTTATTGAATGAAAATAAGAAAACTGATAGAGGTTCCATTGTCATAGGAACTGATGGAGCAGGTTCTGTAGTAAGAAGAAGTATGATGCCTCATACTTCAGAATTATTATTTAATTATTCTCAAGATTTTCTTCGTCATGGATATAAAGAACTGAGTATTCATGCTGATGAGAATAATAATTGGAAAATTGAGAAGGAGGCACTGCATATATGGCCGAGAGGAGATTTTATGATTATAGCATTACCAAATTTGGATGGAAGTTTTACACTAACGATGTTTCACCCTTTTGGAGGAAATATTGGCTTCCGTGCGTTAAATAATGAAAATAAAGTACAAACATTTTTTAAAGAATATTTTCCAACACTTCTTCCTTATGTACCGCATTATAAGGAAGAATATTTTAGCAACCCTGTTGGCAATCTTGGTACGATAAAGTGTTATCCATGGCAAGCATTTGGTAAGACACTAGTCATGGGAGATGCTTCTCATGCTATTGTTCCATTCTATGGTCAAGGGATGAATGCGTCGTTAGAAGATGTAAGAATCTTTGATGAATTGATCGACGAATATGAAGAAGTGCCATCTAATGATTCTCAAAACTGGGAGCCAATATTCGAAGCTTTTCAAGAAAAAAGGAAAGAAAATACTGACGCTATAGCTGACCTTGCTATTGATAATTTCTATGAAATGAGAGATCACGTAGATGATGTGGCTTTTATTCGAAAGCGGAAGATCGAAATGCAATTGGAAGAGCAATTTGATGACTATGCATCGAAATACTCAATGGTTACTTTTCAACCTGAATTGACGTACAGAGAAGCTATGATAAGAGGCAGAAAGCAAGACCTTTTACTGCTAAAGATGTGTGAAAATCAGGATTATGATCAAATTCCTCTTGAACAATATTATCAAAAACTTAAAGAAATTCAGGTGTCATGAATATTGATATCAGACATAACGAGATACTTTATAGTTGCGATTTATCCAAACCAATGGACTTATCCATTCCCATAGGAAAAGTGAAATGTTTCTATGCAGAAGACGTGAAAATGTCACCCTATGTGTCTGGAGAATTTGTTGGGTCTGTCAAAGTTGGGTCACCGGTTAATTTTTATAATGTATTCTTCAACCCTCATGGTAATGGAACTCACACTGAAGGTGTAGGCCATATTACTGTAGATCAAGAATCCATCATGGATTGTTTAACTAAATTTCATTTTATTGCGAAAGTTGTAAGTGTGGAATTGGAAAAAGTAGCTAGTGGAGATCAAATAGTTACAGTAAAAGAACTGAGAAGTAAGTGTAATGATAATATTCCAGAATCTTTGATAATCAGAACCTTACCAAATTCTAAAAAGAAGCAAAATATGGACTATTCTGGTAGTAATCCTCCATATTTATCTAAAGAAGCAATGCAGTATATCGTAGAAAAAGGAGTAAAGCATCTTCTACTTGACTTACCCTCAGTGGATAGAGAGGATGATGGGGGAAAGGTGGAGAATCATAAAATTTTTTGGAATATAAAGAGTAATAAAGCAGATGACAAATCAAGGATCAATTCTACAATTACGGAACTGATCTATGTACCTGCATCTGTGAAAGATGGTCTCTATTTGATGAACCTACAGGTACCATCCATTATTTTAGATGCTGCTCCTAGTAAGCCTGTATTGTACTATCTAGAAAAAAAGAAAAATTCATGATTTTAAAAAGCAAAATCGAAGAAGCCGCACTAAGGTTAAGGACAGCTGAGAAAAATGGTATCGTCTGTGCTCCAGTCAGAGACATTTTAGGAGTAGAGGATCTCGTCTCAGCATATGAAGTGCAAAATGTAAATACAATGCTGAGGAAGAATGATGGTGCACGAGTGGTAGGACATAAAATTGGATTGACGGCTCCTATAGTGCAAAAGCAATTAGGAGTGGATCAGCCAGATTTTGGACTGTTGTGGCATGATAGAGAAGTTTTGAATGGCGGCGAAATATCTGTAACTGAGGTCATGCAAGGAAAAGCAGAAGCAGAAATAGCATTTGTTTTAAAAAGAGATTTGGATTCTGAAAATCTCTCAACTGTGGATGTGCTAAATGCAATTGAATATGCATTGCCATCGATAGAGATTGTAGGGAGTAGGATTAAGGATTGGGATGTAAAAATCACCGACACGATTGCAGACAATGCATCTGCCAGTCACTGGGTAATAGGCCATCAACCTTCAAAACTTGATGATGTTGATTTAATCAATTGTAGAATGCAAATGACAAATCACGGCAAATTGGTTTCTGAAGGAATTGGGCGTGCATGTCTAGGGTCACCAGTTAATGCAGTACTGTGGTTAGCAAAAAAAATGGTGGTAATGGGTAGTTCATTGAAAGCCGGGGACCTGATCTTGTCAGGAGCTCTTGGGCCAGTAGTAAATATTAAAGCTGGTGACCATTTCATTGTCAGCATTGAAGGATTAGGATCAGTAAGCGCGACTTTTACCAATTAAAACAATCTATGACGGGGAAAGTAATACAACATAAGGCTCAGCCATTGGGAAAGTACCCTCACATAAAAAGGGTAGGCGACTTTATATATGTGTCAGGTACAAGTAGCCGTCGAAAAGACAACACACATGTCGGAGCAGAGCAGGATCTTAATGGTGATTGGGATCTTGATATTGCTAAACAGACTAAAGCAGTTATCGAGAATATTGGGGAGCTTTTAGAAGAAATAGGAGCCAATCTGGCAAATGTCATTGATATAACCACCTTTCTAATTGATATGAGTGACTTCAAGGGGTATAATGAGGTATATGGAACATTTTTTAACAGTGAAACAGGCCCAACTAGGACTACAGTCGCTGTGCACCAATTACCGCATCCGAATTTATTAATAGAAATTAAAGCAATCGCTTATTTGCCTGCAGAAAATCAAATAGAATCCAAATGACCAAAGTAAAAGTAGCCATAATTGGCTCAGGGAATATTGGTACAGACCTCATGATTAAGATTATGAGAAATTCCGATTATTTAGAAATGAGCGCTATGGTTGGGATAGATGTCAATTCGGAAGGGTTGGCTAGAGCACAAAGAATGGGATATGTCACCACCGCTAAAGGATTAGGGGGATTAGTAGAAATGCCAGAATGGGATGAAATAAAAATCATTTTCGATGCCACCTCAGCTAAAGCGCATTATCATAATTGGGCCATAGTTGAGAAATGTGCTGACAAAACAATGATCGATCTTACACCTGCCGCAATAGGTCCATATTTAATACCAACTGTAAATTTTGATGCAGGTCACAATGTGAGAAATGTAAATATGGTTACCTGTGGAGGTCAGGCAACTATTCCAATGGTAGCTGCGGTGAATCGAATAACCAAAGTGCATTATGGAGAAATCGTAGCATCTATAGCCAGTAAGTCTGCAGGTGCTGGAACAAGAGCTAATATTGATGAATTCACAGCGACCACAGCGAAAGCCATAGAGAAAGTAGGAGGAGCAGACAAGGGTAAAGCTCTTATCATCTTAAACCCAGCAGAACCACCAGTGGTCATGAGGGATACTGTATTTACATTAAGTGAGCAAGCTGATAGAGAAGCAATTAAAGCAAGTATTCATAAAATGGTCCATGAAGTACAAGCATATGTCCCTGGATACAACCTTCATCAAGAAGTGCAGTTCGATGATATACCTGAAGACAAACCTGTTTTTATTGAAGACTTAGGGTATCGGTATGGACTTAAGACAACGATTTTGTTACAAGTAAGAGGAGCAGGACATTACCTACCTGAGTATGCTGGAAATTTGGATATAATGACCAGTGCAGCGATGAGAACAGGGGAAAAACTTGTTAAAGAGAACTTCTAAAAATGAGAACATGAAACACAACCTATATATTCAAGATGTCAGCTTGAGAGATGGTATGCATCCGATCCAACATCAATATACTAGGGATCAAATCAAAGATATTGCTATAGGTTTAGATAAAGCAAAAGTCGATGCTATAGAGATTTCACATGGAGATGGATTATGTGGTGGAAGTTTTAATTATGGTTTTGGAGCTCACACAGATTGGGAATGGTTAGAAGGTATTGCTGAACTCCTTAATCATGCCAAGCTTACAACTCTTTTAATTCCTGGTATAGGTACAATAGAAGATCTAAAAAGAGCTAGAGACCTTGGTGTTGAATCGGTAAGAGTAGCAACTCATTCTACTGAAGCAGATATCTCTGCACAGCACATAGAAGCGGCGCGAGAGATGGGCATGGATGTTTCAGGTTTTCTGATGATGGCTCATATGAATGATCCTAAAGGACTAGCCGAGCAGGCAAAATTGATGGAAAGTTATGGTGCACACTGTGTCTATGTTACAGATTCTGCAGGAGCATTACTAATGAATGAAGTGAGAGATAGAATAAAGGCTTTCAAAGACATTCTGAGAGCAGAAACAGAAATAGGGATCCATTGTCATCACAATCTTTCATTTGGTGTTGCAAATACTATAGTGGCTATGGAAGAAGGGGCAAATCGCCTCGATGCTTCATTGGCAGGAATGGGAGCAGGTGCAGGAAATTGCCCCTTGGAGGTATTGATTGCTGTATTGAATAAAATGAAAGCAGAACACAATGCTGATTTATTCCAATTGATGGATATGGCTGATGATGTAATAAGACCTTTACAGCAAAGACCCGTGCAAGTAGATAGAGAGACTCTATCATTAGGTTATTCTGGTGTGTATTCTAGTTTTTTATTGCATTCGGAGAGAGCGGCAAAAAAGTATGGGCTGGATACTCGAACCATATTGAATGAATTAGGTAGGCGTAAAATGGTAGGTGGTCAAGAGGATATGATTATTGATGTGGCTTTGGATTTGGTAAATAGTAAATAGAAATTCCATTTTCTTGAGTACCAAACTCCATGACTTTAACTCCTATTTGGAAATGATAATTATTGTTTTAATGAACTTTGAATTCTTGGTCTTTCATACATTAAAACTCTTGAGAGGATTTGAATTTAAAGTTTTGATAGTTTAATAAAGAAATATGCAAAGGCTAAAAAACTACATAGATGGTGAACTTATAGAACCTACAAACAAAAAATACTTAGACCTTTATAATCCATCTAATGGTCAAATATATGCTCTAGTGCCTGACTCTGATGCAAATGATGTTGAGAAAGCATATCAAGCAGCTCAGAATGCATTTGGAGGATGGGCGAGTACATCTATTACTGAGCGAAGTCTTATTCTATCTAGAATTGCAGATTTAATAGAAGTAAGCCTGGATAGATTAGGCAAGGCAGAATCCATTGATAACGGGAAACCCTTGACACTGGCCAAATCAGTAGATATACCTCGTTCTGCTTCTAATTTTAGATTTTTTGCACAGGCCATCACTCAATTTTCTTCCGAGGCACATGAGATGACTGATGCCATTAACTATACTTTGAGACAGCCCCTCGGTGTAGTAGGAACTATTTCTCCTTGGAATTTGCCTTTGTATCTTTTCACATGGAAAATCGCTCCTGCTCTTGCTGCTGGAAATACAGTAGTGGCTAAACCCTCTGAAGTCACTCCGATGACTGCTTATTTGCTTTCTTCAATTTGTATCGAAGCTGGACTTCCTAAAGGCGTACTTAATATCATTCATGGTGATGGGCTAAAAGTAGGAGCTGAGATAACCAAACATCCGAACATTAAGGCCATATCATTTACTGGAAGCACTAGAGTAGGTAAGGAGATTGCTAAAGTTGCTGCGCCTATGTTTAAGAAGATATCTTTGGAAATGGGTGGTAAAAACCCAAACCTTATTTTTGCCGATTGCAATTATGACAAGATGTTGGATACTACTGTCCGTTCCTCATTTTCCAATCAAGGACAGATTTGCCTTTGTGGATCAAGAATATATGTAGAAGCATCTATTTATGATAAATTCAAAAGAGATTTTGTTGAAAAAGTAAAAGCCTTGAAAGTTGGACCTCCAGATAAAACTGATACTAACATTGGAGCAATTGTGTCAAAACCTCATTATGAAAAGGTGTTGTCATATATAAAACTAGCAAAAGAGGAGGGAGGAACAATTCTGTCTGGCGGTGAGGCAATTTACCCTAAAGGACATGAAGAGGGATGGTATATCTCGCCTACAATAATAGGAGGGTTATCTTCTGACTGTAGAACCAATCAAGAAGAAATATTTGGCCCAGTCGTAACTATTATGCCTTTTGATACCGAAGAAGAGGCCCTAGTTATGGCCAATGGAACAGATTATGGTTTGTCCTGCACATTATGGACAGAAAATATTAGTAGAGCCAATAGATTAGCAAAGTCTATTCATTCTGGCATAGTTTGGATTAATACATGGATGCTCAGAGATTTGAGAACTCCATTTGGAGGAGTCAAAAATTCCGGTGTTGGAAGAGAAGGCGGTTTTGAGGCATTGAGATTCTTTACAGAGACTAAAAATATTTGTATTCAATATTAGAAAATATTGGGCATCACAATCATCTCGATAAAATTGAATTGGAAAGAAAATTGAGGTTTTAATACTCTTTCATCTCAGCCCATAATTATAATCTGATTTCTCTTCGTTTCTATCAGTTGCTGTTGGAGGTTGATAAGAAAGTGCGGAAATTCGATTCCATAATTCATCATTCATATCTACATTGATAGAATCTAAGCTTGCTTCAAGTTGAGTTACATTTCTTGCTCCAATTATAGGTGCCGTAATACCTTTGTTATACCCGACCCATGCAATGGCTAATGATACCGGATGTACTTTTATCTCATTAGCTAAATCTGAAAATTTTTCGGCAACATCATAAACCCAATCTTCTCCATATCGAATCTTATACATCTTGTTTTCCATTAGTCTTCCTGATGATGGACGTTTTAATTTTCCATATTTCCCGGTGAATAAACCACCTCCTAAAGGACTATAGCTTATGACTCCAAGCCTCTCTGAAATAGCCATAGGAAGAATTTCAACTTCTGCTTGTCGTTTTACTAGATTATACATGGGTTGTAAACAATCAAATTTTGACCATCCTTTTCGTTCTGAAATTCCTAAGGCTTTAGATACTTGCCATGCGGCATAATTGCTGGCACCTAGATATAAAACTTTTCCTTGGCGTACCATGTCATTCAGCACGCCCAGAGTTTCTTCTAAAGGTGTTTGCTCATCAAATCTATGTACAAAATACAAGTCAATATAGTCAGTTTTTAATCTCCTAAGACTCGCCTCTATCGTCCTGACTATGTGATATCGCGTAGCTCCCATAGCATTGACATCAGGACCTGTTCTGAAATATGCTTTTGATGTTATCACCACTTCGTCCCGACACTCCTTGATAAATGTCCCTAAGATTTCTTCTGATTTCCCTTTCTCATATACGTCTGCACAGTCGAAAAAATTAATTCCAACATCCCTACATCTATTGAATACTTTTTTTGAAGTTGCCATATCAGACATTCCTCCAAAGGTCATGGTCCCAAAACATAAAGAAGAGACTTTTACTCCGGTACTACCTAGATATTTATAATTCATTCCATTTATTTATTATGATGTCCATAAGATGCAGAATACTTTTTTAAAGTAAAAATTTTATTCACTTAAACTCTTTTTCAATTGAGAAATCAAAGCCCTCTATAATTATCATTTTAATGCATTCCCTAACCCTTGCTTCCTTAGATTTGTAAAATAATTAGAATCACATAGGAGAAGATATGAAACGTACTCAAAACATTAAAGAAACACTTCATCGGCTTGTAAATAATGAAATTCTTACTAAAAATGAGTGTAAGGACCTAATAACGGCAGTAGGTAAAGGCGAAGTGAATGAGTATCAAACCACTGCATTACTTATGGCTTATCAGATGAGAGACATTACAGGATCTGAATTGTCAGGCTTCAGGGAAGGAATGATAGAATTATCTAAGCCAATTGATTTTTTGGAATTTGACACCATTGACATTGTTGGCACTGGTGGAGATGGTAAAAACACTTTTAATATTTCCACATTGTCAGCTGTAGTAGTAGCTGGAGCTGGATATAAAGTAGCAAAGCATGGAAATTCTGGAAAATCTTCTGTGAGTGGATCGTCTAATGTTTTAGAACACTTTGGATATACACTTACCAATGATCAGGACAAACTGAGAAGAGACCTAGATCAAAATAATTTTTGCCATATGCATGCTCCACTATTTCATCCAGCAATGAAATATGTTGGGGCTATTAGAAAAGGTCTTGGAGTAGGGACTTTTTTTAACATGTTGGGGCCTCTACTAAACCCTTCTCGACCCAAAAGACAAATATCGGGAGTTTGGGCACCATTTATCATGCCCTTATATAAGCAGGTTTTTGAAGATATGGGTAGCGAATATGCAGTGGTTTTTTCAGAAGATGGCTATGATGAAATTTCCCTTACAGGAGGATTTAAAATAATGTCAAATTCTGGAGAAGAAAGTCTTATGCCTTCAGATTTAAATATGACAACTGTGTTACCTTCAGATATTTTTGGCGGAGATTCGGCGAAAGATGCAGCAGATATATTTTTAAATATTCTGAAAGGCAAAGGTTCAGAATCACAAAACGCAGTCATTCATGCAAATGCTGGATACGCTATACAAAGATTTAAACCTGGAGTAGATGTTATAGAGTGTATAGAAGAAGCCAAAGAAAGTTTAATAAGCGGAAAGGCTTTAGAAGTATTAAACGGATTCAACTAGTTGTTCGAATAAAAATTCAATATTTAACCTCATAAATTACATGATATATGAAGAAGCTTTTGACAGCCTTGTTGATATTAGGATTAGGATTAGGATTTTTCCTAAATACAATAAATGCTCAATCGGACACCACTCTAATTCAAAAAGTAGAAGATATTACTATTAGTGCCACCAGAATTTCTTCTGATGCTAACAAGGTTCCAATAGCCATAAGTACTTACAAAGCAGATGAGATCCAAAGCATTAGACAACAATTGTCATTGCAAGAATATATAGCAGCGGTCCCGGGGTTATTCAGTCTGAATGCTACCAATTATGCTCAGGACTTAAGAATTTCTATAAGAGGATTTGGAGCAAGAGCTGCATTTGGCATAAGAGGTATAAAGATTATAGTAGATGGAGTACCAGAGACTACGCCTGATGGTCAAGGTCAAATTGACAATTTGAATCTTGGTATTGTAGACAAAATTGAGGTAATAAGAGGCCCAGCCTCTTCGCTTTATGGAAATGCTTCCGGTGGAGTCATATTGATCAATACGATTAATAATATAGAAAATCCATATTTTGAATTGGGTACAGCATTTGGGGCTTACGGAATGCAACAGTATCAAGTATCGGGTGGAGTGTCAAATGATAAAACGACCTTCATAGGACAGGGCAGTTACAACAGTGGGAATGGCTATCGAGTAAATAGTGGATTTAAAAATTGGAACTTTAATGGACATGTAAATCATAAATTTGATAATGATGCCACTTTAAAGTTCAATTTGAATTATTCTAATAGCCCACAGGCTGATGATCCTGGCGGGGTTGACCTGGTAACAAGAGAAGCGGATCCTGAAGCTGCCAGAGACAGGAATTTAATGTTTGCTACGGGAGAAGAAATTTCACAATTGAAAGCCTCAGCTTCCTATGAAAAACGCATAGGTGAGAATAGCACTTTATCAGTATATGGATTTGGAGCAAGCCGTAATTTTTTAGGTTATGTACCATTCGAATTTGGTGGAGTAGTAGATTTGGAGCGTTTTTACTACGGTACAGGAGCTAACTATAGCATAAAAAATATTACGAGCAATTCTGTGAATACATTCCAAGTAGGATTTGATTTTGGGTCGCAAGATGATACACGATTGAGATATATTAATGCTAGTGGAGTTCAGGGAGATTTAATCTCAGATCAAAATGAAGTGTATACAGGATTTGGAGTATATATATTGGATCATTTAGATTTTGGAAAGTTATTGCTTTCAGCAGGGGCTAGATTTGATAGAAATGCAATTAGTTCTGTAAGTAGTTTTGTTGGACTTGGAGATGCCATGACAGACTTGTCATATACTTCTCTTAATCCTAGCTTAGGATTCAGTTATGACTTGTCGGAAAACTCCGTTTTATTTGCTAACTATTCCAGAAGTTTTGAGACTCCATCACTTTCGGAATTATTTGCTGATCCTAGTGGGGGCCCAGGGCTGAATGAAGATTTAGAACCACAAATTGCTAATAGTTTTGAATTTGGCTACCGTACGAATTCATCAAATAAATGGTCTGCAGAGGCTGTATTGTATTTGATAAACACACAGGATGACTTAGTACCTTTTGAAGTAGAACAACAGATTGGATTAACTTTTTATAGGAATGCTGGAAAGACTAAAAGGCAAGGGATAGAATTGACTTCAGGATATCATATAACGGATAAACTACAACTGCAAGCCACCTATACTTATTCCGATTTTACTTATGAAGATTTTAATACTGTGAATGGAGATTTTTCAGGAAATCAAATGCCAGGTATCCCTAAACACAATGCCAATGTTGCATTAAAAAGTGTAGGTAAACAAGGACTTACTTATCACATCGAAAGCAGATTCATAGGCAGCCTTTATGCTAACGATGGAAATACAAATGAGTCCAACGGATATACATTAGTGAATGCTCAAGTTGGTTATAAATGGACTTCTAAAGGAACTGATATAAGCCCCTATATCGGAGTTAATAATCTTTTTAATGTGGATTATAATGATAATGTCAGACTGAATGCTTTTGGTGGAAGGCATTATGAAGCAGGACCTCCTTTGCATTTGTTTGGAGGAGTGAGAGTGAGGTTTTAGACATCAATCTGATTTTAGTCCTATTGAGAAATCACTTTGAGATATTGCATAACTAGTCTAATTGGTACATTTAGAGTTAATTGATTATGATAAGAAGAGACTTTATAAAAACCATCGGAGCAGCGTCACTTTCCACTTCTATTGGAAGGTACCACAATGAAGGAAAGACTCATCTTATTTCATTTAGCTTTGATGATGGCTTTAAAAAATCATTTAATAGGGTAGCAGAGATTCATGAAAACTATGGTCTCAATGCATGTCTTAATGTAATCGCAACAGCGCATTTACCAAATTTTAAGGCTATTGATGAATGGATTCTTCCGGAATTAATGGGAGATTTTAATAATTGGAATAGTTTGATAGCTAGAGGTCATGAGGTGATGCCTCATACTTGGGAGCATCTCAACCTCACCAAAATTTCGGAGAAGAAAGCGAAAAAGAATATTGATAAATGTTTGGATTACTTTTCAACTCATCTAGATGGTTATGATGATTCAAAAGCAGTTTATAACTATGCTTATAATGCTTCAAATAATGATTTAGATAAGCATTTATTACAACGCATTAGAGCTATTCGTACAGGAGGATGGATTGTTTTGAATGACACTCAATCGAATGACATTCCAAAGCCAAAAGGAAAAATGAAATTGGGTTGTCAAATGCATTTTCAACCTGATAATTGTGATCACTGGATTGAAGATCAAGTAAATACATATCTTTCGAGTAAAGGAGGATGGCTCATCATTAACCTTCATGGACTTGATGATGAAGGATGGGCACCTGTCAGCACCAAATACTACGATGGAATGCTTAAAAAATTAATGGAAGAACCCAAAGTGTCAATTAAAGCTGTAGGGGAGTATTTGTCATAGATAGCGAAGTCAGTTAAATCAATAGATCAAAACCGTCGCATTATTAAGGTTTGTTCTTAACTTTTTAGTTGGGGTCAAAAATGGAATATTAGTATCATTCTTATGTCACAATACCCCATCATTAATCTGCTTGTCCATATAATCCACTGCCCGTGCAGATAATGCCATATAAGTGATGCTTGGATTTTGAGTGCCGCTACTGGTCATGCAGGCTCCATCAGTTACAAAGACATTAGGAACATCATGCATTTGATTCCATTTATTCAATACACTAGTTTTTGGATCGTGACCCATTCTAGCAGTTCCCATTTCATGGATACAGGCTCCTACCGCTGTAGCTGTATTGTAAGAAGTAATATTTTTGCATCCTGCTGCTTCTAACATTTCTTCTGCACATGTTACTCCATCTTTTCTCAGAGCCATTTCGTTCTCCCTTAGTTTAGCATCAAAGGTGATGACTGGTAATCCATGTTTATCGTTTTTGTCAAAATTTAGCCACATCTTATTATCATGATATGGTAAAATCTCACCAAAACAAGTCATGGATACTCTATATGGACCAGGAGCGAATAGGTTTTCTTTTAACTCAACACCAATGGCATTATCAGGAGCATTAACTGATCTAGTAGCATTGCCTTGGTATCCATATCCTCTCAGAAAATCTTTCATTTGCGTCTCCTTATTGATATTTCTGAATCTCGGAATGTAGAAACCTGTAGGTCTTCTTCCTTTATAATAAATATCTTCGAATCCTGGCAAATCTGCTGATGCCCCCATTCCATAATGATGGTCCATTATGTTATGACCTAATTCACCACTACTATTACCTAAGCCATCAGGAAATGCTTCTGAACGGCTATTGAGAAGTATCGCCGTAGTACCAATTGTACTGGCATTACAAAATATTACTCGGGCATAAAATTCTAATTCCTCTCCTGATACTCTATCTTTTACTCTTACTCCAGCTGCTTTGCCTTTTTCCTTGTCCCAGATGATCTCATGAACTATGCTATCTGGCCTGATGGTCAGATTTCCAGTTTCTTGAGCCACAGGGATAGTAGATGAAAGGCTACTAAAATATCCTCCATATGGACATCCTCTCACACATCTGTTCCTGGATTGACATTGGCCTCTAGTCCCAAGATGTACCTTTGGGTCATAACTAGAAAGATTAGCTGTTCTAGATGGAGTAAGTAATCTATAAGGGTATTTCTTATTGATTGACTCTCTCATGTGCTGTTCAGCACAATTCAACGGAAATGGGGGTAAAAACTTTCCATCAGGTAACTGAGGAAGGCCTTCAGCCTGTCCTGTAATTCCTACGAAAGTTTCTGCTCTGTCATACCAAGGAGCAATATCTTTATAGCGTATGGGCCAATCTATGGCGATTCCTTCTTTGGCATTGGCTTCAAAATCAATATCGCTCCATCTATAACATCGTCTTCCCCACATGATCGATCTACCACCTACATGATGACCTCTAATCCAGTCAAAGCGACTAACTTCGTCGTAGTCATAATCACTGTCTT
Source organism: Saprospiraceae bacterium UBA7328 (assembly GCA_002471345.1). Taxonomy (GTDB): domain Bacteria; phylum Bacteroidota; class Bacteroidia; order Chitinophagales; family Saprospiraceae; genus UBA7328. Next base: position 25,882 of record DKPS01000083.1, on the reverse strand, counting down.
TATTGATGAGATGCTGGTGCTCTTCTCTTACCCACCATGACAGTCTGTTTTGTTTAAAATAGTGTTGAGCTTTCTCCTCAGCAGAAACAATATTTTGATTTTTAAAATCCCAAGTATCCATATTTGCTGTTGGGTATTCTCCATGCTTCATATCTCGACCTCTTTCTAGCATTAGAGTTTTATAACCTTTATTGCATAACTCCATTGCAGAATATCCCCCACTTATACCTGATCCAATGACAATTACATCATAAGTTACTTCGTCCTTTCCGTTACTATTAAATCTCATATTGCCCATGCTTTTCCTTCCAATTCAGATACAGGAGTACATGGTTCCCAGACTTGAGGTACAGGAAGGTAGTTTAAAAATTTAGTTGCTATTTCCTCATTTGAGAGATAGTATGCTATCGATTGTTGTCTCAATGAATTGAGGCCTTTTTTGACATCTGACAAGCCTGACTCTTCATAAGCCAATACATCAGATAAGATATTAGTCTGGTTTGATTCATTTTGATTGAAAAAATCAAGAGTTGCCAGATGAACTGCCATATTTTGAAATGGCCCATCATATTTGTTCTTTTCATCATCATCATATACCGTTGCAAGCATATGATCAATCATATGATGTACCCCAACTTCCGAGCCTGAAGGGCTGTCCGTGTTAGGGAGTATCAGGTCTACTATTGTTGTCACTATCTCAAATTCTTTATCATTAAAGTATTTGAGAGTGCTTGAAGAAGCTGTAGTTACTTCATTCTTGCATCCTACTAATAGTGATGAAAGCAAAGGAGCACTCAGTGATGCTCCTGTGACCAATGCAGTGTATTTTATTATTTCTCGGCGATTCATAATTATAAATAAGACCCATAATATACGATATATTCAGGTCTATAGAATCCAATCAAGTACTTATAATTTCATTAATTCTTTGAATAGAACCGATTTTCTATCGGACAATAGAACTTTGTGTTCATTTGAAAGAGTGATTTGAATTTTATCATTTTTTGTTCTCCCTATATTTTTAATCTTATCCATATTAATGAGCTCCTTTCTGTTGGCTCTGAAAAAATGATTAGGTCTTGCTCTTTTTTCGATAGAACTTAGACTGTTTTTAGAAAGATTTACACCTTCATTTGAATGTATTTTGACATAATTGCCATAGGACTCGAATAGAACAATATCATTTGTTTGGATGTGAAAATATTCTTCTCCGTCCTTGATAAGTATTTGCTTAGGAAGGTCGTTTGAATTGTCAGTATCTAATTCCAAATCATTTTCTAAGTTTGAATCAATTATTTGATTGTTTGGATTTTGTCGAGACAAGTGATAGAAATGAAAAGCAAGAAGCCATATAGCAGAATATCTAATTCCACCGGTTAGTACACCTAAAAATGGATCAAAGCCTAATCCACCTTTCGTGAACTGAGCACTGACATAGGTGATACTGATATATAGAAAAGTCATGCTTAACCAGGCAATTAGAATAATCTTTATGAGTGGTCTCAGGGTCATATGAATCCAGCCGTTTTTATGTGCCAGATTTCTGTAAAAATAAGTGTATAAGATTATCATGAGATATGGTAAGAGGACTGATATTACATCAAGTAGGGTAGGAGATGACCAATTGATTTGGTAGTAAGACCAATACACAGCCACAATGCCCCATCCAAATATTTGTATGAACCAATACCTTCTACTTCCTCCTTTAAGCATATAGCACGAAATATAAAGAATAACCCAATATGGTTTACTGAAATCTTATTATTTTCAGACGTTACTAAATTGAATATTGACTCATTCATCACCAAAAATCTTCACTTGTGTAATATTTTTAATGAAGTGTGATGAACTACTTATTTATGCATTTCAGAATCAATTTAATATTATGACCACTTGGGCTGAATACTGTAATAGGTTTTTGTTTTTTTCATTCTCTCAATAGGCCTGTTTTCTATAATCAATTGTAATATTTCAAATGGACATTACGATTCAGAGAATAGTTTATTTCTTGAGATAGCAGAAAAAGTAAAAAACAAAAAGGTTATTGCAATTGGGGAGTCTTCACATGGGGTTGGCGATTTTTTTAAGATCAAATCAGAATTAGTCCAATATCTACATGAACACCATAACTTTGAAATATTGGCATTTGAATCTGGTCTCGGTGATCTAAATATGGCATGGAGTCACATCGATTCTCTTTCTGAAATGGAACTACTTGATAAAACTCTTTTTTGGAATTTTAAATGTGAGGAGATAGTAGGACTGTTCAGTTATATCAAATCAGAAAGCAATAGCCAATATCCTTTGATCTATACTGGCTTTGATAATCAAATGTCTTCTTCCTACTTTATTAATTCTGTACAAACTACTATCTCTCAATTCGATAAAGAAATGGCACAAGAATTAGAAGAAAGACTTAAAGCATATATAAGATGGTTTAGGGCAGGAAATAATGAAGATGAAGAATTGTATAAGAGTGAAGCAGAAAGTTTTGTAGAAACTGCGATGAGGATTCAATCTATATTTAGTTCAAATGCGAATGTTATTAAGGAGAATCATGGATGGACTGATTTTCAGATTGAAGTAGTTGAGAGGACATGTAAAGGATTTATAAGAACTGTTGATGTCCCTTATGAAGAAAGACATTTGAGCTCTCAGCATCGAGATGGGATTATGTTTGATAATTTTAAGTGGTTAATGAATGAAGTTTACCCTGATAAAAAGATTATCATTTGGGCTCATAATGGTCATATAGAACGGAATACGTTTTATGAGTATGGATATAAGTGGATGGGCCACCATTTAGCGGAATATTTGGCTGAGGACTACTATGCTCTTGGGATTTTTGCTCGAAGTGGAAAGACTTACAGACAATGGGGAGATACTACTATTGTCTTCGATAATGATACTTTAGGAATGATTGAATCCTTAGTCGATATTGGTGAATGGAATTCATCCTTTGTTGATTTTAAAAGTACAGATATTCCATGGGCAAGTGATACTTTGAGTGCATTTGAAGTTGAAAATGGAGGGGTTGTCAAATTTGTGCCTTCGCGAAGGTTTGATGGAGTCTTGGTACTCAATGAAGTTACCAGTCCTACCTTTTTAAATTTGGGAGATTAAAAAGTCTTCTATTCAAAAAAGGCATTCTTTACATTAATATAAGTTAGACTTAATCTCTTTGCAATTTTGAAAACAATCGAAGAAATTCTACATACAACCAAACTAATGTGAAAATCAATCCCATACCAAAAAACCACTCCATATATTGAGGTGCTTCTGCCGCTTCTCCTTTGTCAAAATTATCAAAATCTAAGAGTAGATTTAAGGCTGCGACTCCGATGATTACAACAGTTATGCCTATGCCTATTGCTCCACCTTCATGAAGATATGGAACTTCAAAACCTATAAAATAACCAGTCCAACTCACTAAATAAAGCAACATGATCGCTCCGACAGCCATAGATACTCCCATTCTGAATTTTTGTGTAATTGGAATAATTCCTGACTTATATAACATGAGCATCATGAATAATGTCCCAATAGTTGCTGTAAGTGCTTGAAATATAATTCCTTCGAATCCAGCCGCATATATTGCAGAAATTGTCCCAACAAATAATCCTTCTAATAAAGCAAATATTGGTGCAGTCAAGGAAGAATGGTGAGGTCTAAATGCGGTATAAAATAAACTCCAGCTGCTCCGAGGGCTCCTAAAGGAAGATATATCTGTGATGGAGCGGCATAACTGAATAATGAGGAAATTAATAGTATAGCTGCCAAAATGAACGTCTTATTCACTACTCCTGAAACAGTCATTTTTTCATTAGTATTAGGTGCACTTTGATGTTTTGCATGACTTCTATGGTCCATTGCTTGAGATTTGAATTTTGCCATAGCTTTTTCACTAAACATTGGGTTTTTTGATCTTCCAAAGTTCATTATGGGATATTTTAATTTAGGATTAATATTAGGTATTTTGAAAATAAAATATTGGCAATCAATTTATTATAAATATTTTAATATAACATATGTTGTTTAGACTTTCTTGTTGAGCACTAATATTGAGGTGATCAAAAGGCATACACCCACCGCTGAATTAAACCAATCAATGCCAAACCTTAAAGTCCAAACTAAGAAGCCAATGTAGATCACATTACAAAAAAGAAGAATGATCTTAGGTAGTGGCGTAGTTGGAGTTTCATATAGATAAACAAAATTGAGTACGCCCAAAAAAGTAAGACCAAAACCATTAGATAAACTTTCAAAAAAATGAGGTATGGTGGGCTGATCTAAAAATGCTCCTTCATTGAGGCCATAATAGATACCTAAAATAATAAGAATGATACTGGTTAATCTGTAAAACATAAATCTCCAATCTTAATGGATGAGTAAGTTATGAAGTATTATTCATTTCAAAGTATTAGTTCAATGAAGTAAGTGAAGACTAAGCATAAAAAAAGCCGTTGTATTATATACAACGGCTTTTTATTGTATTCCTTTCAACAGGCTATGCGATGCGTACACCGACTCTTTTCCCAGTTTCTTAGTGAGAAGGTAGTAGAAAACAGCTCTGTATTTAGATCTGTTACTTGATCCGAAAGCCTCTCCTACTTCTTTGATGGCAGCATCCAAAGATCCACTATCAGACATTCCTAATTTCTTAATTAAGAAGTTAGTTTTTACTCTATCCAATTCTGCTTGATCTGAAGTGGATACTAAAGAAGAATCTTTATTGTAGATAGATGGTCCAAGACCTTTAGCAACTTTTTTAAGTAAATCAACATCGTAATCAGAAATGTTGAGTGTGTTTTTCAATGCGTCTTCGTAGGTTGCAATAGCCTCATCAAATTTGCTCATAGTTGAGTTTTGTTTTAGTTATATAATTAAAGATTGGTCAATATAGGGTTATATTTAAAATAAGGCAATAGCCGAACTAGGTAATGAATAAATTGAGGATTTCCACTTAATGTGATTCCCTTAATGTTGATAAATAATATTTTCATGATATTGTGATATGACATACGATAGATATAGGGAAAAATGGATGAATCAATATCCTAGGATTCATGATTTAGAGTTGATGGCGGAAAAAAGGATACCGAAAGTGGCATCCGCATATATGCAGACAGGTACTAGTCATGAAGCATTACTCAAAAGGAATATGAATGATCTTCAGGATATTCACATCACTCCCAGATTTGCAAAAGGGGAACTCAGCGTTGATCTTTCTACTTCTCTTTTTGGGCAGAAGTATAGTGCACCTTTTGGCACTGCCCCAATTGGGCTTATGGGCCTCATTTGGCCCAGAGCTGAAATGATTGTGACCGAAATGGCAAAATCATATAATATTCCAGCTGGATTAAGTACGGTGGCAACAGAAACACCAGAAATGGTAGGCCCTTATGCAGGAGATATGGGATGGTTTCAACTTTATACTCCTAGAGATCCAGACTTACGGAGAACTTTTTTGAAACGTGCTAAGGATTCTGGTTATAAAGTTTTGATGATTACTGTGGATATTCCACTTCCTAGCAGAAGAGAACGGACTAAGCGTGCAGGACTTTCAATCCCTCTCAAAATGGGACCTAAGATAATATGGGATGGAATGACTCATCCGGCATGGACGGCGGCCACATTGAGAAGAGGTCTCCCTAGATTGCGCATGGTAGAATCTCATGCAGAGTTCAGAACGATGATGTCTGTAGGTAAATTCGTTCAAGGCCAACTAGGAGGTAATCTGTCTTGGGACATCTGTGCTGAGATAAAAGAGGAATGGGGTGGTCCTGTTTTGATAAAAGGTATTTTGGATGTAAGAGATGCTGAAAAAGCAGCGAGTCTAGGCATGGACGGTATAGTAGTTTCAAATCATGGCGGCCGGCAATTTGACGGAGCACCTAGCCCAATAAAAGTTCTTCCGGAGATAGTAGCAGCCGTGGGAGACCAAATGAAGATTGTTTTTGATAGTGGGATTAGAAGTGGATTGGATATTATGCGAGCTCTATGGCTGGGTGCTGATTTTGTACTTTGTGGTAGAGCTTATTTGTATGGATTAGGGGCATTGGGGAAATTAGGAGCGTATCATGTCACTGAACTTCTTATGTTACAACTTCAGAATAATATGCATCAGATTGGTGCATCAGATCTAGCACAATTGAAACGTCAAGAAATTTAGATCTTTTCAGGAACCTTTAATTCAAATACTTTTTATAAAGCATAGAGTATAGTGTGATTATAAAAAAGCACCCAAAGATTGAGGTCGCGAAAATGTCCTCATGCAATGGCCTTTTTGTGAAAAATGCGAGAAGGCCAAGTGTAAATGGAATAACTAGAACTGATCCAGTCAGTTTAGATGGAATGGATAATTTCATAAAAGTGTTGCCAATGACTAAAAATAAAAAAGCTAATAATAGCCACTTTAACCAAGTGAAAATAGCTAATAGATATAGTGCAGAACTTATGTTGTTTAATCCATTTTCAAAAAAGTGAGATAACTTCAGAAGTTGAATATTTTCTAATATATCAGCAATAATAACAACCAGAACGAGCCATCTACATTTATCCATAATATTGCTTTCGATTTCTCTATTAAAAAGAGTCATGAATAGCCAAATGAAGAAACCATAAGCAATCATAAAACCAAAATCTACATAGTTGAGCTTATCAATTTTAGCAACTTCTTTTTTAGTCAATGGGCTCAAAACTTCTGAAAGTTCTTTTTCATTCGAAGCCATCTCAAAAGCAATAATAGTGCTGTTGTATCCTATTGGGCCTTTTCAGACGGCGGGCTGAAATGATTAATCAGGACAAGAAATGGTAGAATTAAAAGTGCTGCGAACCCAGCTTTTATCAAAGGCCTAGAAGTCAATTTGTAGTAAATTTTAGGTGTAGAATGTTACTGTCAAATTATAAAATAAAAGTTATATCCGTTTTTATGACTAAAGATTAAGCTAAGTATTCTATCCAACAGTTGATAGCAGTATTTTGAAAAGGGAGCTTTAAAAGGAGTCGAGATTTGAAGCTGATCATTGTTCTAAAATAGCGAGTGAATTTTGATCACATTGTGTAACTTTTGCACTTTATTATTGGATAGAAAAGATATACTTATTTGTAAATAAATGATAATCAATTGTTTGCGTTTTCTTAAAGGCTCCGGGTATTAAAATTTAGGAATAATTAATGTATCTTACAATTTGTAGACTTAGTGAAGCACACACATCGAGTTGCTTAAGGGTGTAAAATAAACAATGACTAGGAAATTGATGTTTGTGTGAAATTAAAGTTTTTGAATCCTTTGTTCTAAAATCAGTATGACAGCGACCAAATGAATCGGTACCTGCCTATTAAAGGTTTCATATTAATATACAAATGCAATTCTGAGCAAAGATGAGGAGTATTTACGCTGATTTCACTCCTCATTTTTTTGAAACACTATCTTATTCTATTTAAGAAAATTAATTGTTTACTTCTTCACAAATTATAGAACAATGAATTTGTTCTATACATTTCAACAGAGATCGATAAAGATGATTATTGATTTTACTAGATCGAAGACGTGTTGGCACCTGAGTGAAGGAGAAGGATTGTTTATTCTCAGACAATGAGACTTATTCTATGTACTCCTGGAAGATATTTGCCTTTGATTATATGCTTAACTGCCTCATAGTTTCTTTGATCATCAAGAAAGTCTATTTTGTTTAAATCAATGATCAAAACTGGAAAAGAAACAATATTCCTAAAATAGTCGAAATATGTATTTTGAATTTCTAGGAGGTATTCTCTTTTTATAAATTTTTCGTAATCTCTGCCGCGTTTTTGGATATGATCGGTAAGTATGTCTACATCGCGATGGAAATAGACTAAGATTTCAGGATTAGGGAATGAAGGTTCCAAAGCTTTGAACATCTTCTGAAACAATCTAAATTCTGATGGGACTAAATTATTTTGAGCGAAAAGCAATGACTTAGTGAAAAAATAATCAGCAGCAGTAAATGATGCAAAAAGATCGGGTTTAAGTAAGGTGTTTTCAAGCTGTTTATATCTTTCTGTAAGGAAAAATAATTCCACAGGGAAGGCATAGCGATCTTTATCTTGATAGAAATAAGGTAGAAAAGGATTTTGATCAAATTCTTCTAGAACTAAAGAACAGCTGTATTCTTTCTGGAGGAGGTGACAGAAAGAAGTTTTACCAGCTCCTATGTTGCCTTCAATACAAATAAAGTCATATGGAAAATCATTTTTCATTCACACATTTAGGTTCCTATCCTAGCAGTTGTTTTTTGTACCCATTATGTAACAAGTCCAAGATCAAATAAGTAAATACGCTGAGATTAATACTTATTTGACTACAGAAGTTTCATATAGCCGATAAATATAATATTTACTACAGAGCTGATGATAAAAACTCATTTTATTCAGGAATTATAATCAATTCTTTTAGATGATTTTAACTGCCCTAACTATATTCACATTACCAAAATCGACCGTCGTGAAAAGATTTCTTTTATTCATTGGTGTTTCTCTGTCTATATCCTCCATGTTTTCTCAAAACCTTAGCACTTGTACTGAAGAATGGTGTTATGACAAAGAAGGAAATGTAATAGAATCGCTTAGATTTGATCCTGCTACCATTAAATGGCCTCTTCATTTCACTGGAGAAACTGTGAAAAATGAAGATTGGATACATATAAAGTATGAGCACCATAACCAAGTGGATATAACATCCTTAAGGAAATACAGGAATATAATAGACGATCAGGAATATTGCGAAGACGGAGTAGCTCTTCATGATCCTTTTGGTTGTGAGTATGGGTACTCAGGTAAACCAAGCTTTATCAAAGCTTCTTGCAGCATGGTGGGAGTAAGTCATAAAGAACGAGAGATCAAATTAGGTGTAGGCTCTTGCTTTAAGAAAATAATAGATTGGACTATTATCGACTGGTGTGCTTACGATCCAAAGGAAGATAATAGTCCTGATAATGATGATCTATTTTTGGTCAAAGACCTGGTTAATGGCTATTCGTACTATTCATATAATAGTGAATACGGCAGTTTAGATAAAGATGGGACATACCACTATCAGCAAATAATAAAAGTTGGAGATGTAGAGCAACCTGAAATCATACATTCTGAAGAAATGCATTTGGAAGTAGGGAATGCATGTAAGATAGAGGTACTTACGTTAGGAAACAGGGCTGTGGATGCAGGAGTCTGTCCTTCTGAGAATTTTACTTGGACGGTTACTCTTTACCAAGAAGACGAGAAATCAGAGATATTGGAGTATACCTCTATAGAGGAAGACTCCGTAGAAGTGAATCTTGAAAACCTTACTCCCGGATCATATAAGATCTACTGGAGAGTAAAGGATGGGTGTAACAATCTGCAAGAAGTAAGACAAATTATTAATGTAGATGATTATAAAGCACCTAGTATCATCTGTAGAGGTAGCTTTAGTGTAGGTGTAGGGTCTCCTGGGGAGCCTATTACAACATGGGCCAGGGATTTTGTCAAGTCGGTATCTGATAATTGTAGTTCTCCCGAAGAAATATTGTTGTCATTTGATAAAGACAGTATAACGAGCACCTTGGATCTTACATGTGAAAGTCATTTGGGAGAGGCTGAAATACCTATTTATGCCACAGATCGTGAGGGCAATCAGAGTTATTGTATAGTCAAAAGTAAATTCAGTTCTAGCGACCCTAATTGTAAAAGAAATATCAGTGCCTCGGGTCAATTGTTAGATCAAAATGGAAATGCACTTACAAATAAAAGTCTCCTTTTTCAAATCTCCGGCTATGGAAATAAGGTGATACATACAGATGGTTATGGAATGTTCAGTATTGATCAGGGCATACCTTTGACATCAGAGGCGTCCATTTCTCTTAATAGTGAAGTGATGACTGGTAAGATATCCACATTTGACCTTGTTGCTATACAAAAGCATGTAATGAAAGCTGAAATGATTTCTGATATGTACAAATATGCTGCAGCTGATATTAATGGCGATGGAGATGTTTCCTTAGAAGATGTGAAGATACTCAGAGGATATCTTTTAGGAATTACTCGATTTGATGATGTTTTAGGGAATAAACTGATAGATATAGATTCAGGTCTATCAGCAAGAACTATTAAGCTCACAGAAGATATGAGTGCTCTACGACTTTCTATTGTGGTGACTGGAGATGTAGTGGAGTAATATTTATCTACAATTGGTAAAACTGCGATTTACTTGCAATTTTGATTTCTTTATTTTAGAATAGGTCCTTAGGTGGGTAATTCAAAAGTTTTTAGAAATGAACATTTGGCTTTGAGATCATATTATCCTATTGAGTTTACATTTACCTCCTAAAAGTGTAACTATACTTAACAATCATCTGTCTCTGATTACTAAATGGTAGTTCAGGATCAAATCGACTCCGTCTAATGTTTAGATCATCGTTATAAACAATGTATAGGTCATTGCCTTCACTAGGATTGTATCTGAACCTAAAGTTTCCACCATAAGTAGCATCTAGACTATTGTATTGAATAAAAGCTGCTACAGAAGCCTTGGTAGAGAACATATATAATGCTTTCAAGCCTAATAGATGTGCCCTGAAATATTGATTACGCTGATCATAGTCTGCATTGTTATATTCGTATGAAGCGGTGAGTTCAAGAGAGGAGTTCACGGCCCAGTTTGGAGCAAGTTCGATTTTTGTATAATCTCCGTCATAAAGCGTTCCTATTTCTATACCTACAGAAGTAAAAAAAGCATTAGTACCTGGAGAGGTAAATTCAATCTCTGTGGATCCGAAATCATGTCTGCCTGCAGGGATGGTCACGTCATCAGAAAGATCAAAAGACTCCTGTAAATTTTCTATTCGAGGTCTATAGCTTGCTTTGATGCTCATGTTGTTATTCCAGATTACATTCCATCCCATTCTCCAGAATAATGACTCTATTTCTTTTGTCTCTTTATTCCAATGAGCTACTCCCCCAGAATCAAAGCCATGTCTGAATATTTTTGAAGCAGCAGGAGCAAATGTATATTGAGTCCTATTCCCAAATCGCAAATAATTTTCTCGTTGTTGGAATCCTAATCCGGGGTTGAAATTTTTACCTGCAAAAGACCCTGAAAGCCCATAACTAAAACCTCTGTTTGTGTTACGAGTCAACCATATTTTGAGGAATGAAGGATCTAGTGAAAATAAACTGTTGTCTTCTATATCTCCATCAAAAGTCTGTGCCCATCTGATATTCAAAAAATCCTGTCCAAAAAGATTTATACTGGCATCCAGGCCATAAGCTGTGTTATATGAACCGTCAATTCCTACGCGATTGGTTATAAGTATTCCAGCATCTGAGGTAGGATTGAATATCCGAGATTTTGCTCTTAATACAGTGAAGTTTTCTCCATTCTGTACATCATTGTCATGAGTCTGCATATTGATCATTCCAAAATCCCATCCTCCTGATCTACCTACTAATCGCGCTCCTCCTAAAATTCTTTGTTGGTTTCCATCGTTATCGAGACCTATTCTACGGCTATAAAATAGTTGATTTGAACGATCCATTCCAAAGTTGAACACTCCTGATCTTTCTTGAAAGAACAATCTCTTTTCTGGAAAGAAAAGACTAAAACGAGAAAGGTTTACTTGCTGATCATCGACTTCTACCTGAGCAAAGTCAGTATTAAGGCTCAAATCTAAATTCCAATTATTATTGATACCGTATTTGATATCTAGCCCTACTTCTTTTTTGAAATTATTGTCTAAAATGTAACCATTTCTTGATGCATTCAGGTCGTTTTTTTGATTTAAGCCTCCCAATACATATGGAGTGATATAAAGTGGCTTACTTGTCTTTACTCCTGTCATTCCCACTTCCTGTGTCAAGGAAGGTCTCCATGTGCTCCAATCTCCATAGTCAGGGGATACCTCAGGGAAGATATGCACTTCACCTTTACGAGCTATATATCGCCATACTGTCATTCCCATTGTCACCTTATCGCCTTTGGGGCTGAATGGAAGAGAGGTAAAAGGTATTCTCATTTCCACATACCATCCTTTATCATCTCGACTCGTCTTTACATCCCAGTAATTATTCCAACTTACATTCACTGGGTTACGTCCTAATCCATCATTTATAACTTGAGCATCCATTCTCAGTCCTGTAGGAGTAGTGAAAAATGCACATGCATTCTCCTTATCATTGAATGAATCTATGATGATTCCAAAGTATGCAGTACTCGGGCTCATGGCATCCCTTTTTTTTGTATTTGCCATGATTTTATCAGGTGCGCTATCGAAATTTTTACCGGACAGGTAGACGTAATCTTCATCATAAGTGATGCGGATCACTGTCTCCTCAGTCATCTCTCCTCTAAATTCAGGATAACCCATGATAAGAGGTACAGGCTCTATAGCTCCCCACTCAGCATCGTCTACTTTGCCATCAAAAATTATAGGGTTTTGGAGTTTGTTAAGGGTAATTAAATCATCATCACAGAAAACAATATTTGGTAAAATAATGCAAGTGATGGCAATCAGAAATACACGCATTTCTATTGTTTTATACTCCTATAAGAGTTTCTTTGACCTCTCGAGCTTTGTGGAAGTCAGACTCATTTTTAGTCAGATTTACTCCACCTCTATCGTCTCTGAGTACCCTTGAAAATAAAGACAAATCTCCTTCCCATAACCAAGTGAAAAATAACTTTGTCCATGACTTATGATATACAAGTGTATCATAGAATTCTGGAGCGATGGCCCTTACTTTAGGAAGATTATTCCATGGCACATATGAGAAGTCATGATGTTCATTATGATATCCTACATTGAATGCTAACTTATTTAAAGGTCCATAGTAACTATATGTCTCTTGTGGAGGTGCTACAAGGTAGTGTTCTTGTATCCATCTTGCTCCAAGTGGATGGAGTCCTACAGAGAAGAATAATGAAGCAACCAAATATAGCAACGATGTCCAACCAAAGAAGTAAACCACAGCAATATCACATAACAGTACAGTCGCTAAATTCACAAATGTCCATTTGTCAGTGAATTTGATTTCTTTTAATCTAAATTTTCTTACAATCTGAAATATTGGAAACATCAACAGCCAAAAGGCCTTTCCAATGACACTGTTACCAATGAGTTTAGCTTCCCAACGACTAGGAAGGTCAGCATCTAAATCATGATGACCTTGGAATGCATGGTGCTTCAAATGATATCTTCTAAATTCTGTTGAAGTAGGAAAGGCATTTGGAATATCACAGAGGATACCAGCCCACATATTCGCTACTCTATTCTTAAATACCATGTTATGAGTACACTCATGGATTAAAACAAACAATCCGTGATTTGCGAAAGCTCCAATACCATAGGCAGCAAGCAGGATTATCCACCATGCTTGATCTTTAAGTAGGTATGCAACTCCAAGTTGCAATGCTACCAATCCAATTATGTAAAAGATAGTATTGGAATTTCTACCCATTAGGTCTTTTATCTCTGGGTGTTTTGTAAGGATTTCCTTACATCTTGCGATATGCGGTTCGGGAGAATCGCTGTAGGTAAAGTCTTTTGTAGATGTGGTCATTTTAGTAGTTGAAAATTGTGCTGCAAATTACGCTATAATCAGCGACAAGTATTGAAGTTATTTGGTAATTCATATATATAAACACATTTATCTTCAATTAGATTAGAATTAAAGTAAATATTACTAATTTTTCACTTCCAAAAGTCAAAAAACGCCATCATGAGAAATACCCTAATTCTTGTCACATTTTTCATTATAAATCAATTGCTTTATAGTCAGGATATGAGGTGTTTTACCTCTGGTGCCGATACCAACACTAAAACTATATCTGCGCTCACGTCTTGTGGAAAATATTTTTGGGGATCAGTTGAAGGAGTAGTTAGTTATACTGATACTTACAATTGTGGCTCAGGCAACTCTTGGATTGGAGGGGAGTCAATATTTTACTTCAAAGATGTAGTAAAAGGACGTTATACTTTTAAAATTGAAGGGTTTGCGACGGATTTGGACCTTTTTATTCTCTCCGGATGTGATGAAAATATGTGCCTTACAAGTGAAGGTGCCCAGGGTAGTTCAGGTGCGGTAGAGAGTTCTTCAATTGATCTTGAAGATGGAGAGAATGTATATATAGTAATAGATGGAAAATTCGTGAGTTCAGCGGACTTTTCACTTCAAATTACTTGTGAAGGGTTTTGCGATGATCTGAGATCTATTTCTTGCGGCTCCGCAAGAAGGCATTCTAATTACAGCTACAGTACAAGTAATCATATTAATTCTCATCCCGACTGTGGAGAAGGTTCTTATTCTCAACCTGATGTTGGATATTCTGTGAAGACTTATGGTAATTCACCAATTACTATAGATTTGGCACCTCACCATTCAATAGACTTGGACCTATTTGTATATGATGATTGTGGAGGTAAGTTGTCTAATTGTTTGGGTAAAAGTGCAAGTTCACCTTGGGGTGAAAGTGTTTACTTAGCTTCAGGAGGAAATGGAGATTATATATATCCAGTAGTAGACGGTAAGTCTCAATCTGGAAATTATGATATCGCTGTGACCTGTGGAAGTCCATGTGATACACGGCCCATTAAGATAAGTTGCAATGCTCTTATACATTCTACTACAAAAGGAAAATCAAATAATGCGAGCTATTATAGCTCAGATCCATATGGTAATAAAGGTCAAAACTGGGGCCCAGAAGAAGTATATGAGATAAATCTTGATGATACTTATGAAATAGATATTAGATTGGATATATACGGTAGCGAAGATCTCAATCTTTATTTGTTAGAAAGTCATTGTGATCCCGGATCGTGCATAAGAAGTAGTAAAAGAAACTACGGTGGAGGAGTTGAACAAATCAAAGAAACATTAAGCAAAGGTCGGTACTATATCGTGGTAGAAGGATATAGAGGTGCATCTTCTGATTTTACTTTAAGTGTAACAGGGTGTGGATGCATTATTGAAAATGCTCTTGTTTGTGGTGAACCAATGGAAGGGACATTGAAAAATGGGACTAATAACTTCACCACCTTGGATGGGGATTGTTTTCTATATAAACTAGACTTGCCAAGTGAAGATTTGATTTATTCCTTTATTGCCAAAGAAGATGGGTATTATTCATTTATGCTCTATGGTATGGATCATGCAATGGATCTCTTTTTGACTGATGACTGTAAAGATCCTGCCCACTGTTTAGGAAGTTCTACTAGAATAGGTATCAATGCAGATATCGTGAATATTCAAATGAATAAGGGAGAGCAGGTTTTCGCTCTCGTAGATGGATTGATCGATGCTAGGAATTCAGATTTTTTTATTGAGGTGATCTGTACAGGTGAAGATACCGAACCGGATGAAGATGATCCTTCTGATGAGGAAGAACCTTCAGAAGATATTATCCCAACTATAGGCTGTGGCGAAACTTTTAATGGAACTACTGTAGATAAAAATTCGGTGTATAGAAAAGGAGATTATACTTGCTTCATTTCTTCCTTAGATTTCAAGGGAGGTGAGGAGTTGGTCAGATTTCAAAAAGAAGACGACAATGATTTATTGGTCGTCCACATGTTTCATGGACAAAAGTCCTTAGAGAATTTGTCAATGTTCATCATGGATTCTACAATGAATGAAGTAGGTAATTGCAAAGGTTTGAATTTTAGAGGGGATAAGACTATAGGAAATGGTAGTGTAATTGGAGAGTACTACACGGATAAAGACAACCCACTTCCAGCAGGCACTTATTATGCCGTGCTTGATGGATATAATAGTCGTGTGGCTTCTGATTTTTCTTTGACAACATCATGTTCTTTTATTGATTGCGATTCGATTGTAGGATTGCCATGTGGTGAAAGTTTAGTTGCAGAGAGTACTGAAAACTCATTTAATGGAGAGAGTATGTACTATGGAGACCAAGAAATATATGTGGGTTACACAGGAGGGGAGAATATTTATAGTTTCTGTCTGGATAGCGCTGCTTCTATAGATGTTGATATATATGGTTTGAAAGCTATTGATGGGTACTCCGGAGACTTAGATTTGTTCTTAGTAGAAAATATATGTTCAGATGATAAAAGAGTTGTGGCCTCTTCTAGAAATAGAGGTGCTGAAGACGAAAATATTAGTGTTGATCTTAAGGCAGGGGAGTATTACATGGTTGTGGATGGCTGGAATGGATCAAGAGCCACGTTTTCATTTAGAAATGATGTGTGTTACGCTGCTGACTGTGGAAAAAGTAAAAAACTAATAGCCTTCTCTAAAAATTTAAAAACAGAAGGAGCTTTCCAAGTTTATCCTAATCCATTTACAAATCAGATCAAATTAAGTTATGATCCTGTGAGTGGGAATAATTATCTGATTTCCTTATATAATATCTCTGGAGAATTATTGATTTCAGAGAAAAGCGTAGGAGGGAATATTGATATTTCTGATTGGTTCGAATCTGAATCAAGTGGTGTGTTTTATCTTCAAATAATGGATGGGTCCATTGTGAGAGGTCAAAAATTAATTAAAATGTAGTGGATGTTTCGTAAGGTCATTATAGGTCTTCTCTCTTGCTGTTCAATGATTAAATTGGCTTGTAGTCAGACGAATAGTTTCCAATTTGAAGGTCTAGGAAATGGAATACTCTATTCTTTTAATTATGAACATGTTCATCCTCTAAAAACAAATGCTATTGCTTTTAGGTTAGGAGCAGGCTATACTCCTTTCGACGGCTCAAATTTTATAACTATCCCAGCGAGTTTGAACTACATTATTGGAAGAGGACCACACAAATTGGAATTGGGTGTTGGAGGAGTCTATTACGATGGTAAACTATATATTGTTGGAGATTATGAATATCACTCCTCATTTGGAGCTTTTACTAATGTCTATTACCGATATGATCACCCTGATAAAAGGATGATTTTTAGAATAGGCCTCAATCCATTGGTTTCAGATGAATTGACGGCTGCATTATGGTTTGGAGTTGGCTTTGGAGTAAAGATTGGGAAGTTGAATCCCTAAGACTTAAGAAATTCTATAAGCGCATTTATCTGAATGCAATCTCTTACATTTAGGCCTTTTTGAAAACTACACTTTTCAATATTCATATGACTACAACATTAGATTTCAAAACCGCCAAAATTTCTAGCCTTATCACTCACCATGTTGGTAACAGATTGTATGAAGATCCTCTTGTACTATCTGATGAAACATCATCGCTCTCTGAAGTGATTACTATGGATTATTTAATGACATATTTCCTGAATCAATTTCAACCTGTTGATATACAACATTTTACACATTCAATAGATTTAGATATGAATGAGGTATATAGTTGTGTGAGAAATATATTTATTGAAGAAGAAAAGTTCATAGATGAATCAAAGAATTTGGCCAAGATGCTTTATGAACATGCTGATCACCCTCAGATTAAGTCAGGAGAACTAAATGTGGTGTATTTTGAAAATATAGAATATAATGAAGGTATAGTAAGTGCAATTGGAATTTTTAAATCTGAAAGTAATGCCCCTTTTTTGAGGATGAGAACTCAAAATTCTGGGTACTTCATTGACCATGAATTTGGCTTTGGATTGAAAAGCCTAGATAAAGGATGCCTTGTTTTAGAAACAAATGAAGAGGAGGGCTTTAGAGTTTTAGTTATTGATAAAAAGAATAAGTCTGATGCCCAATATTGGGTGGATGACTTTTTGCGACTTTCCCCTGTAGCGGATGAATACAATGTGACCAAAGAGTTTTTAAGTGTTGCAAAAGATTTTGTGACGGATCAGCTTCCTAGTGTTCAACCTATTGAAAAGACAGATCAAATAGACTTGCTTAACCGTACAATGGATTACTTTAAGGGAAATGAATCATTTGAAAAAGATGACTTTGAAAAGGAAGTGTTTCAAAGTGAAAAACTGATCTCTTCTTTTAGAGACTTTGAAGAAGGGTTGAGTGACCAGCAAAAACCTCAAAAGTCTTTTTATATTTCAGAGAAAGCTGTGAAGAAGCAAACTAAGATCTATAAAAGTGTTCTCAAATTAGATAAAAATTTTCACGTGTATATCCACGGCAATAGAGAAATGATAGAGAAGGGTATGGATGAAAATGGAAGGAAATATTATAAGATATTTTTTGAGGAAGAAAACTAGTTGATAATGAATTAGTGGTTTGACATCCTATAAATTCAGAAGTCAAAAAATAAATCAAAGAATCATTATCGATTTGACATGTACATCAAGTGATTCAAAGGGTCGATCTTATAATCATAAGTATTCTTAAGGCTTAGAACTTGTTGGAATTGAATCAAATCTACAAGACTTATTCCTCTCAAATTCCTATAGGATTCCAAATCCTCGTGAAAGCCATGCTTTGTTTGTTTTGAATATATATCTATATGATTATCAAATAAATATACATTTTAATTATGTTTATATATAACAAGTATGTATTGTGAATTCCTACATTGAAGGCATGATCATCACAGCATTTTGCATCATTCTAGATGGCCCTTTCCAAAACATTCTGTATTGCGTATTATCTAATAAATAGATGATTTTTCCTTGGCCCATATTATCCACAGCCGCAAAAGTTTTGCCCGCAAGATGGTCGAGATTTTCTTTAGATGCATAACCAGATGCCAATAACTGATCCGAATCAATCGCATATCTCCCTACTGATTCTAAATCCGTAGAAGGCTCTATCGCACTATTTCCGAATTTAAGATTGTACAGTTGAGGTTTCATACCGTAAGCAAGAGGGTGAGAAATATCAATAGTAGCATTTAGTGCTGCTCCAGGAATTCTCTTTTTACCATAATACTCACTTCTCTCAGAATAGGACAAAGTTTTTGCCTCATGAGACGTATCAGCCTCAGGAGAAGTCACTTGAGCATTCCACGGTTTTTCTTTTCCTTCACTAAAGTAGTTAGATGCAGATTCTGTTGTTACCAAAGTCCCTCCATTTTGTATCCACTTTTGTAAAGTTTTGGATGCCTCTGCATCAAATACATGCCTGAGTCCAGATCCACCACCTGCAAGAATTAACACATCATAGTCGTCTAAATCTGCATAGCCATATCTGCTACCTAATTTTGGCAGTGAGTTTTGTTTCAATTGACTAGCTCTTATTCTATCCACTCCAAAATGAGTCTCCTGATCAAACAAAAAATAAATCTGGCCACAGGTGTAAGTACTAAATGGCTGATCTACTAACATTGCAACTTTAGGGTTGCTTAGTACTTCTGAATCTCTAGATGCTAAATCGAGACCACTGTCGGCTCTTCCTGTACGAGTACTAGAAATAATAACCTTTGCTTTTGCGCTTATGTAAGCCATGTCTTCAGCGATCATGTCTGCTTTTTCTAGGTTTCTGCCCACCAAAATAATTAAGGTGCCCCGTCCATACTTTTTACCTTCATTTACTATTTCATCAGTTGCCATTCTGACTCTGTAGCCTTTGTTCCAAAGCATTGATAAAGCCTTAGGAGCATTTTTTTGATTGTAGTCCAATAGGTATGCGTATGCGTTAGTAAGATCTGCAGTAAATCCAGCTTTTTCAGACAATATTGTGGAGACCATCGTAGCATCAAGAGATATGTTTTTAGTGGTACTATAGGCTTCTAAATTATAAGCCATGGGTGCAGACCATGTCGACATATCATACATTACAGAATCTTCTATTCCCATCTGATGTGTCATAATAGTATTAATCAGCAGATGTCTAGGTTGATCAGTCTTGATTATGATGTCTCCTGAATTGAATTGTTTGTTTTCAGTTCGACCCGTTCTGTAGTCATAAGCCGAAGAAGCTGAAAAGGGACCATTTGCTTTTGAAAATTCAATTTTATTTCTTGACAACACATTAAGAAATTCTTTAATGTGCCCTCCTTCTTCATTCTTGATGATATAAGCTTTTGTATTTGATTTGGAGTTTTTAGGATTCATGGCGTTATGGAAATATCGATTGAATAGTTCCTTTTGTTCAGCTGCTTTTTCTATGGTTGCTATTGAAGTAGTATAGTGATCGAAAACTCTTTGTCTAAGTGTAAGTACATAACCATCATTATTATCAATGGCAACTCCTGCACCTATTCCTCCTTGTTCTGTGAGCATGCCTATGGCACCCATAACAGTAGGATAGCTTGAACCATATCCTGGATAGAAAAAATCAAAAGCTTCTCTTGTAAAGTAATTCACTTTGTGTTTATCAAATGCTTTTACATTAGCCATACCAATAGTATCTGCTAATGGTTCGTAATCATCAGGAAGAAGTAGATTTCTTGGTGTAGTGCCAGGTACTGTAAAGTAATTGTTGTTATATCCTTGTTCATGATAATCTACATGAAGTTGAGGAAGCCACTTTTGGTACTCTCCTGTGTGCCCTCTGGATTCAGGATGAACGCCCCATATCCAGTCTCTATTCAGATCAAACCAATAATGATTAGTCCGGCCATTCGGCCAAGGAGCATGATGATCAAGATCAGCAGGAGTGGTGGCAGTAATCATTCTTTTAGCACCTTCATACCAATAAACGTATCTATCTCTACCGTCAGGGTTGATACAGATATAAAAAATCATGACTGCATCATTGAGTATGTTTTTTGTTTGTTCGTCATCGACCGCAGCCAGCCTATATGCTACTTGCATAGCGGCTTCTGTACTAGATGCCTCGTTGCCATGAATGTTATAACTATAACTTACAAATACAGGCTTGTTATCAATAATCTGTTGAGCCTCTGAGGACGAGACAGATCTTGGATCTGACAATTTATTATTTTGACCTTTTATCTCCGGAAGTGAAGCGTGATTTGATTCTGATGTGATAGTCAGATTATACAGCTTTCGTCCCTCATAGGTTTCTCCGTATTCGTTAATTGTAATTCGTGGAGATTGCTCAGCCAATAGTTTAAAATATTGTACTGAATTAGCATAAAGTGTAAATGACTCTCCAAGCTCATAACCTAAGAAGTCAGCGGGAGATGTGATGGCTGGATTATATTCTAAATCTGGTTCAAATTCAAATCGATCAGGGGTGAGATCCACTTGAGCAATAATGAATGAGTATAAAAAGATGAAAGAAATTGTACTGATGTATCTCATGATGTAAATTTTAAGCGATAGCAATTATAAGCATTGTGTTCAATGAATTAGCTATTTATTTGTCTCTTGTTTTGTAATTGAAATGTCTGATTTAGATAATTTTTCGACCATGATAAAATTTACCTCCTATCGCTTCATGAACATCCTCAAGATTTTCAGAAGTGATTTTTCCAGCTGAAATAATGTTTATTCTGGCTCCTGCTTCATTTATCATTTCCACTAAAATATTTTGACCCTCTAATGCTGTCTCAGCTTTCCCCGAAGTGAGAACCGCATCAATATTTTTTATTTTTTTGAGTCTTGTGACTTCTTGTACTGGAGAGGTACACTCATCTATAGCTTTGTGTATGGTTACGGGTAAAGGGTAAGCCACCGCGGCAAGTTCTTCTAAAAGCTCCATATCTAATTTCTTCATACTAGAAGTGGTCGCACCTAACACTACTCCTTCAACATTGATATATCTACATTTGGATATTGAATCAATCATATCTTCTACCTCATCATCGCTGTAGTAAAAATCACCTTCTCGAGGACGAATCATTACTCGTATAGGAATATTAAGAGATTCTTTTACCTGTTTGATTAATGTGAAATCCGGAGTGAGGCCACCAACATCAAGTCGTGAACAGAGCTCAATTTGATCCGCCCCATTTTTTTCAGCGGCCTTTGCTGCCTCTAACGAGTCAACACATGCTTCTATAGTGAATGGTCTTTTCAAATAGATATTTTTCGTTTATTTTCCTTCTAATTTCTGCCTTATTATTTCATACCGCTCTCTGGACAATGGATATGAAAATATGGTAGCAACGGAAAGCAAATATATGAATAAGACTAATGGGCCACCAACATATCCTATACCATTAACTGCCTCAATTGGTACATCATCGATATTTGTTTGTTCAGGAAATTCTATCATCTTGAGAAGAATTCCGGCAAAAAATGATCCTAATCCTACTGTAGCTTTGTAAGCCAATGTGAGACTTGCAAAAAATAATCCTTCCTTCCTCTCACCATATTTTAATTCATATTCATCTATAGTATCGGCCATCATAGAATGTGAAATACTAATTGAGATCCATAAAAACATATATCCAAGGCATGTAAAGAAGAAGAAAAGTGGAAAAAGAAGAGTGGAAGAGTTTTCTGGGAAGAACCCTAAAAATCTCAAATTATAAGGTGCAGAAAAGGATAGGCCTGTTAGGACTGTTGTAGCGATAAGTATGACTTTTTTGTCCCAAAATTTATTTAAAAGTGGAGCGAGAATAAAGGCCAAGACTCCAGCGGGAGCAGGAGCTAATAGAATCAAGCCAAACTCTTTTTCTGATAAAGTGAAAAAATATGTGATATAGTAAGGAGAAAAAATAACGCCAATACCTATGGCTATATATAGGATCAAAATGTAAATGACTAATTTACGATATGATGACAATGTTGCCGCCTCTTTCATCCCCTTCCATATGGATAAGAATGAAAATCTGCCATGTTGAGTACTTTGAGGGATCGTAGTTATCAAACTCCTTGTACAATAGGTACTTATCAATATTGTCAATGTCGCAATTACTCCTGCAAACAAAGCAAATTTTGGATAAGAGGAAGCTCGGAACATACCGTTTGAAAATTCAGGAGTAGAAGCGAAAAAGGTGGTGAACCCAATGAAAATTATGAATGGTGATATGAATGTTGCAGTATTTACTCGAAAGGAGGTAATAGATGTTCGTTCTTCATAATTAGTGGACATCTCTGCCCCTAATGACATGGCCGGGACAAGAAATAATGTAAGTGATAGCCTGACTAAAATAGCAAAACATGTAAGCCAAAGGAACAATCCTGTTTCTCCTATTCCTGAGGGAGGAATAAAGAGTAGATATAAAGTTATTCCAAGAGGAATAGCAGATGCCATCATAAAAGGATGTCTACGCCCCCATTTTTCGGATCTGAAATGATCAGACCATGCTCCTACAAATGGGTCCGTGATAGAATCAAAGACTAATGCAACAGTCAGTGCTATTCCAGTGATGAATGGGTCTAATCCTAATATTTGATTATAGAAAAAGAAGAGAAAAACCTGAAACAGGCCATCCTTTACTCCTTTGGCCGTAAAGCCTAATCCATATAAGGCCTTAATAGAATTTGGAACTTTCTTCACTTTGACTTTTCGTTTAGGGAGGTCATATTACGACAAGTTAAGGTATTGAACCTTTTACTTTTTATCTCATTTCATAATACTTATCTCAGTTTTATGCTTCTTTTGTATTCACAAAGAAGATCTATAAAAAGTCATTAATCTAAGTGAATAATAAAACAAATGAAGTACTTGAAGTATGTCCTGATAGCTATTCTATTATTTGTTGGTGTAGGTGCAGCCTACATGTTTTGGTATCTGCCTTCTAAATTTGAACCCAAAGTAGAATCTCATGAACCTATTCCTATAAGGTACAAAGCCAATAGGATTATGATCCGCCCAATCATTCATCCTGAGATGCATTCAAGGCTTATACAAGAAGCTGACCTGTACGGCTACAATAATATTAATGGTCCATCTATGATCAAAGTGCCCGAGTGGTTAGAAAATCCATTAGGTCAATACTATATTTATTTTGCACACCATAAAGGAACATTCATTAGAATGGCATATGCTGATGATATAGCAGGTCCGTGGAGGATGTATCCTTATCCAATTATGCCATTGGAAAAATCAGGTTTTGCTCAAACTGCCTCGAGTAAAGCTTCCGGTCTTTCTGATTTAAGAAAGTACATGTCAGTCAGTGAGGTTGCCGCATTAGTTCAGGTAGGAGAAGATGCAAAAAAAGCCTACAAGAAAAGAACTCAAGGAACATTGCCTACTCAGGGTCCTACTACGCCTCATGTAGCAAGTCCAGAAGTAATTGTTGATAATGAAAACAAACAGATCAGAATGTACTACCATGGCTTAGTGGAAGGTACATTACAGATGACTAAAGTTTCTGCTTCTCTCAATGGATTAGATTTTACTGCCATTGATGGCCTTATTGGAGCTCCATATATGAGAGTGTTTAAGCATGACGGGTTCCATTATGGATTTGCTATGCCGGGACTGATGTACAGATCGAAAGATGGGCTCAAAAATTGGGAAGTGAGAGAAAGATGGTTTTTGCCCGCAAACACCAGACATAGTGGACTTCATCAAATAGGCAATCTCTTATATGTCTTTTTTACTAGGGTGGGTGATGCTCCAGAGAAAATCGTGTATACTACAATTGATCTAAGTGACCCTGATTGGAATACATGGGCAGTAGGAGAGACCTATAGTCTACTAGAACCTGGAATAGGGTGGGAAGGCTCTCTAAAACTGCCTGTACCATCTTTGAGAGGTGAAGTAGGGAGTGTGGTTAATCAACTTAGAGACCCAGATATATTTGTCAATACTGATGGGAAAGTCTATCTGCTCTATGCCGGTGGTGGTGAATCGGGAATAGGCATAGCTAGTCTAAATAGGTTGTAATAATTTAAAATCTTAAAGAAAGGTTGACCATTGCACCATCGCTTAATGGAATAGCTTGGAGGCTGACTTTGTCATTCTTAATTTTATGAAATTGAGGAACAAGCACTCCTAGTGCAGCTCCAACTCCATATCCTACAAAAATATCAGAAGGGAAGTGCTTGCCTGCTCTATACCTTAAATATCCTGCAAATGCAGGAATGGTAATAGCTCCAGCCCATGCTAAACCTCTATATTTTGAATTGGGATAAAGGTCATTGATAATTTTGGCGGAGAAAAATGCCAATGAACTGACATGTGCTGTGTGGCCACTGAAAAAAGATCTAGATGTGCTAGTTTTGAGTTTTTCACTCAAAGAAAAATCTTCATTATAGGCCAATGGCCTGACTCTTCTCACCGTCGTTTTTACCGCTAGGGTCGAACTGGTGGTAACTGCAAAGGTCTCTAAGAACATTAAGCCAATAATGCCTGCTTCACTTCTGGCTTTCTTAAATGCCATTAGACTTAGTGGAACCAGTACTATGGCATCACGACATACATCACTCAAGCTAGCAGCCGTTGTACTGTTATTATAGGTGGCTTGCCGGTCAAAAGAGTTAATATCTAGTCTGTTGAGTTTCCTGAGATCATCTGTACTAAGAATCCTTTGTTCTTTGGCAATTGCTATGGAAGAAAATGTCATTGCTGCACCGAGAAGGTAGCCGTCAGTTTCCCATGACAATTCATAGGTTTTAGATTGTGCAACTGCATTATTCATCAATATGAAAAAGCAAATGCCAATCAGGTACGTTTTCGTTTTGAGGTGAGGAGATACCATTGATGAACAAACTGAAAAAAGGGAGTTATTATTTTTCTCTGGTGCATAGATATTGAGATTAGCTAGTATTTGTTGAGTTGGTTTTCAATTGTAAAAGCATCTGATCTATTTGAATAATATTTCGATTTGAATAACTTAACAAGTTCATTTATTCAAAATATATTACTTTTTAATTTCTGGTAAGATGGGATTGTAGGCACTCTATTAGGAATCAAAAAGCTCAAGCCTTGATAGACCGTAAACCAAGAATTGATTTCTCGGAACATGTGACGCTATAAGCGTTATAGGCGGCTGGAGTTAAAAGAAAGGAACGTTTTTTTGTAGGAGGTTAAATCTCCTCGCCCACATAATAAAGAATAAGTTAACTTGACTTCTATTTTGTTAGAAAAACAAATATTAAAATGAGGGCATTTGAAATATTCTTTACTCTATTTTTCTTTCTTTTTTATATTTCTCTCAATGGTCATGAAGCCTTGCTATTCTTAAGAC
>DKPS01000009.1 GCA_002471345.1 Saprospiraceae bacterium UBA7328 | reverse complement strand
AAGCCTGAGAATAACATGTACCAATATAAATTGGAAGGCTTTGATCACAATTGGTCTTCTTGGAGTACTGAAAATAAAAGAGACTACACCAATCTACCTGGTGGTGATTACATATTTAAAGTAAAAGGAAAAAATCTATATGGTCATGAAAGTGAAGAGGCAACATTTGCTTTCAGTATTTCTACACCATGGTGGTTTACATGGTGGGCCTATTTACTTTATTCAATTATTGGCCTTTGCGTAATTTACGCCATCATAAGATGGAGAACATCTCAGTTAAAGGAGCGTAGTCTAAGCCTTGAAAAAGAGGTTGCGTTACGTACAAAAGAGATTCAGGAGAGAATAGAAGAACTTGGGGTAATAAATAATGTCCAACAAGGGCTGGTAGAGAAGATGGACATGAATTCCATATATGAGTTAGTAGGTGATCAGCTTCGGGATTTGTTTGATGCTCAGACATTAGTTATTCGAAGTTTTGATGCAACTAATGAAGCTGAAATAATTAATTACGCTATTGAAAAGGGAGAAAAATTAAATATTCCCAATCGGCCTTTAGATGATTTTTCAAAACATCTGATGCAGAGCAGAGACCCAATTCTAATAGGAACTGCATTCAAAGATTTTATTAAAAAATATAGTAATGACGAATCTTTGGAAGGTGACATACC
The DNA here is from genome assembly GCA_002471345.1 of Saprospiraceae bacterium UBA7328. Classification (GTDB taxonomy): domain Bacteria; phylum Bacteroidota; class Bacteroidia; order Chitinophagales; family Saprospiraceae; genus UBA7328. The sequence continues at coordinate 5,129 of DKPS01000009.1, read as the reverse complement.
AAAATCAGCTGTGTTTTCTCCAATGATAGTAGATGATAAAGTTATTGGAAATGTAAGTCTTCAAGATGTCGACCATGAAGAAGCATTTAATGAAAATGACATGAACCTGTTGGTCACTCTTACTAATAGCATGAGTATTGCTTTGGAAAATGCGAGGCTTTTTGATCAAGCTAAACTCTTACTCACAGAAACAAAGCAAAAAGCAGAAGATTTAGCCATTTTAATAAGATTCAAGAAGGACTAGTCAAGCAATCCAACATTCAAGCAATATTTGAATTTCTTGGAGATAGTTTACAAGATAATGTAGATGCCCAGACCATAGTAATCAGCACTTTTGACCACACGGAAAATATTGAACATTTCAATTATTCAAGTCGTGGAGGCCAAACTTTTTCTATTAAACCAAGGCCTTTTGACAATTTTACAAAACATGTAATTGAGCATAAAGCTCCAATATTAATAAACAAAAACTTCAAAGACTATATTCATGATTTCTTGAATGAAGATGAACTCAAGTGGAAATATCCAAAATCTGCGATCTTCATGCCTATTATCACAGGCACAAAGTTAATTGGCAATGTAAGTCTTCAAAATTTGGATAAAGAAAATGCATATAACGAATCCGATGTGGAACTCTTAGAAACATTGGTGAACAGCTTAAGCATTGCGATTGAAAACACACGCCTTTTTGAAGAAACCAAGCAACAGGCAAATCAAATGAGTATTGTGAATAGTGTCAGTCAGGCAATGACTTCTAACCTTGATCTAGAAACGCTATTTAAAAGAATTGGAGACAATCTACAGGAATTGTTTAGGGCAGATATTGTATACATAGCTATGATTGACAAAGTTACTAATATCATCAGTTTTCCCTATCAATATGGCGACGATATGGCTCCAATGAAATATGGAGAAGGACTAACTTCAAAAATTATTGAGACAAAAGAGTCACGACTTATCAATAAAGATGTTCAACTTAGGAATGATAAGCTCGGTATTAAGAGAATTGGTATTGAAGCAACATCATATCTGGGTGTGCCCGTATTCTATAATGATGAGGTTTTAGGAGTACTTAGTGTACAAAGTACAAAAGAGGTTGGACGTTTTTCAGATTCTGACACCCATTTATTAGAGACTATAGCTGCAAATGTCGGTATTGCAATTCATAATGCATGGTTATTTGAAGATGCAGAAAAAGCTAGAGCACAAGCCGAACAAGCCAGTGAAGCAAAAAGTACCTTCTTATCCACTGTGAGTCATGAATTACGTACCCCATTGACATCCGTGATTGGCTTTGCTAAAATAATAAAGGAGAAGTTAGAAGAACGCGTATTGCCTTTTGTAGTGAGCGATGAGAAAAAAACCAAAAGAGCCAAAGTACAAGTGATTCAGAATCTCGATATTGTCATATCTGAAGGTGAAAGATTGACAACATTGATTAATACTGTTTTGGATTTGGTCAAAATAGAAGCTGGACGATTGGATTGGAATATGCAGGAACTTTCTATTTCCACCGTTATTAATCAAGCTACAGACGCTACTTCATCTCTATTCGAACAAAAGTCATTACCACTTCATGTAGAAATAGAACAGAATTTGCCTAAAATTTTGGGTGACAATGACAGATTAATTCAGGTCATGATCAATTTAATTTCTAACGCTGTAAAATTCACGGATGAAGGAGATATTACGATTAAAGTGATGTCGAAAGATGGATCTATACAGATAAGTGTCAAAGATTCAGGAATTGGAATTGCCAAAACTGATCAAGATAACGTATTTGAGAAATTCAAACAGGTCGGTGACACCTTAACAGACAAACCAAAAGGAACGGGTTTAGGACTACCAATTTGTAAAGAAATAGTGGAATACCATGGGGGAAAGATATGGGTAGATAGTGAACTAGATAAAGGAAGTACATTCATATTTGATCTTCCTATTGATGATCCAAAGAAGGCTAGTCGACAAAGATCTGCTGAGGAAGCGAATACACAAAGTGAAACTAAGAACAACGGACAAAAAACCATATTAATAGTTGACGATGAACCTGAAATTAGAAACTTGTTGCGTCAAGAAATTTCAGAATTCGGATATATTATAAAAGAGGTTGAAGATGGAAAACAGGCTGTAGAAAGTGTTCGTACTCATCAACCTGACTTGGTAATACTAGATGTCATGATGCCTGAAATCAATGGATTCGATGTTGCTGCAATTTTAAAAAGTGATCCTAAAACTAAAGATATGCCGATCATTGTTTTATCGATTGTAGATGATAAGCAACGGGTGTCCAATCTTGGAATAGATGCATACTTGACCAAACCTATAGATATTAAAAAGCTCATGAAAGAGATTGAAAAATTAATTGGAAAAGACGCCCAAATTGGAGCATGATCCTATACTTAAATATAAAAACCAATTTTTATCATGACCACCTTCAAATGAAGTGGCGGTGGCTATAAAATTTAGAAACTAAATGGAGGATTTGAAATTATTAATTGTTGATGACGAGCCACATATACGTATGCTCTTAGAACAGACATTAGAAGATTTAGAGGATGAAGATGTAGAAATATTAGTGGCAACAAATGGACAAGAAGCTTTTGATATCATTTCCAAAGAAAAGCCTCAACTTGTTTTTCTCGATGTGATGATGCCAAAAATGAATGGCTTTGAAGTTTGTGAAAAAGTTAAAAAGGAATTGAATATGGAAAAATTACATATTGTTCTACTTACTGCTAAAGGCCAGGATGCAGATAGAGAAAAAGGACTGAATGCTGGAGCGAATGAGTATATGACAAAACCATTTGACCCAGGTACAATCAAAAATAGAGCTATGACTATTCTTGGTTTAGCTTAGCGTAAATTTTAGAAAATATTTTGAGAAAAATTAGTATAAAAAAAATTATAGGAAGAGATCAAGAGATTTCTGATATTCTTCTTCAGATGATTGATCAATCAGGAGAAGAGATAGTAATTACTGATGAACAAAACAAGGCTATTATTGGCAATGTAAAATCTGCTAATAAGATCTATCATAAAATTCAGCACCAAGGGATAGATATTGGAACACTATATGGTAGTCAAGCAGCTAAGCCAGTAGCTGATTTCTTACAGTTCCTAGTAAGGCGAGAAGACGAGAGAAGAAAGCTTGGGACCGAGGTTCTAGACTTGTATAAGGAGGTGAACTTAATGTATAATTTCACTAGTAAACTTGCAGAAGTAATCGATCAAAAAGAGATTTCTAAATTGACAATAGATGAAGCTATATCTCTAATAATTTCAGATGGTGCACTTGTAATTTCCAATTCAAATGGAGACCAAAAACTAAATATTCTGGCATCTTATGGAACAGAAATAGAAAATAATGAGTCATTAAATCCTGAAGCCTTTTACCAAAAATTAGCAGAGAAAGAAGGAGGTGGAATCATTAATGATTACAAAATGGAGAATGGTAAGATCATTTCTATTCTTTACTCACCTCTTAAGGCTCAAAAACATAATCTTGGAGTAATTGTACTCACTGCCAAAGGTGGGAATAGATATATGGCTGCAGACCTAAAACTACTTTCTACCTTGTCTCTACAGACTGCGGGGGCAATAGAAAGTGCTCGTTTATTTGAACAAAATATAAGAGATGCCCGTGAGAAAGAAGCAGCAATTCGGGCATTGCATGAAGTGACAAGCCTTTTTGTGCCCAACGAATTCATTAAAAACCTAGGATATAATCAGATTACTGATGTAACATTAGGAGATAGTGTTGAGAAAGAAGTCACTGTGTTTTTTAGTGATATTAGAGGATTCACTTCACTGAGTGAAAACATGTCTCCAGAAGAGAGTTTTGAATTTGTGAATTCTTTGAATCAGAGAATAGGTCCTAGTATCAATAATCAAAATGGATTTATAAATCAGTATATTTCGACAAACTAAAAAATCAAATTATGAAAAAGCACTTTTATATTTTCTTAGCCCTGTTGAGTCCCTTACTTACATTTAGTCAAAATGGAGAAGTGGAAGGTGGCTTCAAAGCAGACTCAATAGATGTAAGCTCTGGGCTGATCAAGAACGTAGCAGACCCAATATCTGCACAGGATGCAGCTACGAAGGCATATGTAGATTTATTAGAGAGCACAGTAGCGTCATTGGAGGCTGAAGTGGAGGCTTTACAAGGCGTAAAAGACATAGACAACAATAGATATGAGATAGTGACAATAGGGACACAAACCTAGATGGCAGAGAATCTCCGTGTAACCCGTTACAACGATGGCACAGCTATCCCACAGGTGATTGATAATACAGCCTGGACAAATCTATCAACACCCGCATATACGTGGTATGATAATGGGTCTTCTGACTATGGGGCATTATATAATTACTATACAGTTGCAGATACAAACAGTCTGAATGTTTGCCCTGTGGGCTGGGACGTGCCCACAGACACGGAGTGGGCAACGCTCACGACCTATTTAGGAGGGGTAAGTGTGGCAGGAGGTAAAATGAAAGAGTCTGGACTAGCACATTGGAATTCACCAAATACAGGAGCCACCAATGAAAGTGGATTTGCAGGGCTTCCGGGCGGCTTCCGTAACTACAAGTGGCTCATTCGACGTCATTGGCAACTTCGGCTACTGGTGGAGTTCTACTGAGTTCAATACAGCTAATGCCTGGTTCCGCGATCTGGACTATAACAGTGACGTTGTAGGCAGGTACAATAACTTTAAGGGGTTTGGTTTTTCTGTTCGTTGTCTCAGGGATTGACAATTTGGCTATCCTGACGCTTGCGGTCAGGACTTGTTTGACTATTTTAATTACCGCGTAAGCGGTCGAATTTAATTTTTCAGATGGGTTTACATCAAGAATTACCGGTATATAAGGCGAGCTATGATCTATTAATCTCGATTTTTGAATTTAGTAGCCATTTTAAAAAAGAATATAAATATACATTGGGTGAGAGCCTGAAGAAGGAGACGATAGAACTTCTGACCTTGATTTATCGAGCTAATAGTCGAAAAGATAAAAAGGAAGTGTTACAGGAAGCGAGAGAACGTATTGAGGTAATTCGGTTATTTATCTGCTTGTTACTTTCCACCAAAGGTCAGACAACTCTAAGTGAAGCCTTGCTATTCTTAAGA
>DKPS01000094.1 GCA_002471345.1 Saprospiraceae bacterium UBA7328 | reverse complement strand
GATTTTTCAATGATATTGGAAAGCATGGAAAGATAGTCTAGAACCCGATTATTGTGCTTACTTGATAACGGTTGAGTTGAACTGTTTTTTTAATGCATTTCAACTCAAACAAAGTGTTACATTTTAAATTCTTTGCATTATAGACAATATAATCACTAAAATTATCGTGCCTATAGACAAAGTTTTACTTAAATCATTTCTAAATCAAATACAAATGAAAGTAATTCTCATCTTACTGTTTTCATGTCCTTTCCTCTTATTTAGTCAGTTTTGTCCATCCTACAAGTTGGGCATAAAGTATTACGAAAAAGGAAAATACGATAAAGCGCTGAATTGTTTATACCGGGCGGAAGACAACATTCCGAATGAACTTAAGTATGAATTATATAAACTCATTTTGGAGATCAATTTGATCAAAACGAATGAGGACACATACGAGAGATCCAAAGAGATTGTAAAAGCCCACAATTACCTTAAGAGACTTGAAAAGAAAAATAAACTCTCCGGTTCTCAACTAGCAGACTTTAATAAAATGATCATTGATTCATCTGCTCATTACCTTATTCAAATGTGCAGCATCAAACGTAGACACCTGAGATTGGCGACAAATGTTCAGACGATGAAAACGAATGATTTCCATGAGTTCTCACTTCTTCTATATTATACAATTTTAAAAAGGGAGTTAACCCTAGTGGATTTCTCAGATTTTATTGAAGGGTATAAAAACTTATACACTTCGGGAATTATTATTAACCAGTCTACAGAACAGATAATAACCAAAGAATCCGATAGGATCTTTCATATGATCGCAGACACGAAACATAAATCAATTTTAGGTGATCTGATGGGAATAGAAGCGTTTGAAAATTCATTCATGAATTCTTTGCGCATTGAAGTTGCGGAAAAGATAAAACCATATACAGATACAATAGATATGTTCAGCTGGGATGGATATTATACGAATGGAATTTGGGATTTTGCCAAACCCTATTATGACCTTCACCCTTCTCTTGTTGATCAAAATATAATGAAAAAACTATTGATCGGTCGCCTCCTTAATGTTCGCAAATTTAGTGGTCATGAAATTGAAAATGGTTGTTATACCGAAGAAAAAATGTGTTTTGACCAATCTCCTGTAACGGTCACCGTCAAAGTAATGGATAGTATAATAATAAGGTCTTATACTATTAACGATCAGCTATCAACTCAAATCTTTAAAGATATACTTCGCGATTCGCACTTAAAATATGATCAAAGGGCTATTGCAGATCTCATTAAAGACAATGAATTGCTGTTCAAAAATCATACTGATGAGATCAAGGAGATTATAAATGAATGGATCAAGGTTGATTATACAGGTATTATTGAGCTCCTAAGGTATCATAATAAGTTTGGTGAACTTGAATCCTCCATGTTTCTGAACTTTTTCAAGGAATTGGCAAACGAATACATTCATGGTATTGCATTATCAGACAAAGAGTATGCAACGAATGCGTTGATTGACCTTGCTATAACATTCCCATATGATTCCTATGAATCACACTGCAATTGGTTCTTAGAGCATTTTAAAAATAAGTTGAAAGCGCAAAACACAAAGAGTATGGGGAAAGAAATGATGGCGCTCAATCACGTATTTGAGTCCAATAAAGAAATAGTTGATCTGAAGCGAGACTTCATGATGCTTGATTACAATATTAGTCATGATCCGAGTAGTATGACTGTAGAGGAAGTTCAATGGACCGGAGACCATAATAACTGTGACCCAGGTTCATTAGGTCAAATATACTATGATAAAATGCTGGAAAGGATCAACTTTTTCCGAAGATGGGTTGGAGTAAATGATGACATCTCCTTCAAAGAAGAATACAATGAACAGGCACAACACGCTGCGCTTATGATGTCTGTACGAGGCTCCCTTTCACATCATCCAAAGAAAAGTTGGCAGTGCTACACAGATATAGGTTATCAAGGGGCATCACATGGTAATTTGTGTTTGGGATCATTTTTGTCAAGTTCAATAGATGGATATATTGATGATAGCGGGCTCAATTCTGCAGGTCATCGTCAATGGATCTTGTCGCCTACTGCCAATCATATGGGTTCGGGATCAGTTCCATTCAACAATCGACATCTAGGTTATGCAGGTTCGAATTGCCTTCTGGTTATCACGGCAGATCGAAATTATCATTTTAAGAATCTCCATAAAGATTCACCCGTTCTTTGGCCACCTGAAGGATATGTTCCTTTAGAGTTCATTGAAATATTAGATGTTTGGACCTTCACGATGGAAGATGCAAACTTTGATAATATCGCAGTCAATGTAACAATCAATGGAAAAGAAGTTCCTGTTAAACTATACAAAAATAATCAAGGGTTTTATGGAGATGCTTCGTACTTCAGCATGCAATTTGATAGAGAAGAATTAACTAAGGATATGAACAATCAAGGTCTCCAATTAACAGGACTATACGCTCCATTCAATGCTGGTGATGTCATCAAGGTTTTTGTGAAAAATGTCATCTTGCAAAACGGGCAATCGAAAGACTTTGAATACGAAGTTCTTCCATTTAATCCTAACCCAGAAAAAAAGACGTACGTTTTATCTAGGAATTAATTCAAACTACAGTTAAATAGATTTTAAAAAATTAATTTATGAAAAAGTTATTATTAGTATTAGCATTGGCTACAATTAGCAATGCGTCTTTCAGTCAGTTAGTTTCAGCTAAAATTTATCCGGAATATGGCGATAATCCATT
>DKPS01000060.1 GCA_002471345.1 Saprospiraceae bacterium UBA7328 | reverse complement strand
AGTCGTCCTCTTTGATTCAATTTGCCAGGGGCAATTTATGCGATGTAAATCTAGGAGTTTATGATCCTGCAAACTTCTGTGGCGCAAATGATCCAAAATGGATGATTCCATGCTATGTTAATGGGGCAAGTGCACATTCTTCAAACGCTACAAATACAGGATTGGCTACATTCGATTATAGTNNCCATATGATGACACATGTTCAGTAGCTCAAATTGGTGGAATTGTCTTTAATGACATTGACAATGATGGATCACAGGATATGAATGATCCTGGTGTATCCTCTGTGAATGTTTCTCTTTTTACCAATACTGGATTTCTTCAATCCACAACAACTAATGATATTGGAGAATATGAGTTTAGTGGACTCAATAAGGATTCCATGTATAGAATTGAGTTCGCTGTACCATCAGGATTAGAAGTAGGAAGTCATGGAATCGAGTCATCCTCTTTGATTCAATTTGCCAGAGGCAATTTATGTGATGTAAATCTAGGAGTTTATGACCCTGCAAATTACTGTAGCGCAAATGACCCAATATGGATGATTCCATGCTACGTTAATGGAGCAAGTGCACACTCTTCAAACGCTACAAATACGGGATTGGCTACATTCGATTATAGTGCCAATGGTGACGCCCCTGTATCATCTTACAAAAATGAAATACAAACCCAACAAATTGGTTCCACTTGGGGATTAGCTTATAAAAGATCAACAAAAGAAGTTTTTCTATCTGCGCTTTTAAAAAGGCATACCGGAATGGGACCATATGGAATTGGTGCTATTTATTCCCATGTGATTGGGGCGAGTAATGCAAGTGCAGACCTTTTTTATGACTTCGGGAATAATGCAGGAATCGTACAAAGCGATGCTTCCCGATTTCCTGGAGATGGTGATGGATTTGGAGAAGAAGGGCCTTGTGGAACATGTGACAATATAGATGCATCCACATTCCCTCAAGTAGGAAAGGTAGGGTTTGGAGATATAGATATTTCTACTGATGAGGACACACTTTTTGCTGTAAATCTTTTTGATCGAAAAGTCTATGGCATTGCGACGAATAGCACTAATGCAGGTAGTGCACAAGAAATTCCTAATCAACCATGGTTAAATAATGCTCCATGCACGAATGGAATAGCTAGGCCATGGGGACTTAAGGTGAGACGTAATAAACTTTATGTAGGAGTTGTTTGTGATGCCAGTAGTAGCAACTGTGCTAATGATGCAGCCTGTAATGATCTCACGGCATTAGTCTACTCATACAACTTCACTACTAGGGTTTGGAATCAAGAATTAGAATTTTCTCTGAATTATTACCGGGATGTTTTTGTAGAAGGATCTCCATATTGGGTAAAATGGTCTGATGACTATAGCACGATAGAACCATATGTAAAAAACATTACAGATGCACAACTTGGTAGTCCCATCTTTGCTGATATAGAATTTGATGATGATGGAGCCTTGATAATGGGGTTTGCAGATCGAACTACTATCCAACTTGGATATGATTCTCCTGCACCAGATCAAAATTCTGATGGCACAGGTGACAAAGCATTTGTCCATGGTGATATTTTGAGGGCTTATTTCAATTCAGATACAGATAGCTTCGAAATAGAGAATAATGGAATTGCAGGTAATCGTACAAGTACAAATCCTCATAACTCTACTGGCTTAGGGGGCAAGTCATTCTATTGGGGAGATTTTTGGTACAATGGAAATCATAATTCTGGAATTGGTGGCCTAGCCATCAAGTGGGGTTCTCAAGAAGTAATGTTTCCTACTGCAGATCCAATTAATTCATTCTCAAATGGACTGGTTTGGATGGATAACTTCACAGGTCGAGCTAACCGAACAATGGAAATCTATAGAGGAGACCCATTTAGTTTTTCTTCTTCTTTTAGTAAAGGATCAGGAGTAGGTGATTTAGAACTGCTCTGTGACCCAGCACCAATTGAGGTAGGTAATTACGTCTGGTGGGACGAGGACAAAGATGGTCTCATGGATCCTGGTGAAAGTAGTATATCAAATGTTTTAATAGAACTCTACAAGGATCCTAATGGCAATACAACAGATGGCTCAAATCCTGATGGTGACGAATTTAAAGTAGCAAGTACAACGACTGATGGTTATGGAAGATATGCCTTCAGTTTTGATGGCAATGATAATAGTCTGAACACAGAAACATGGGTGAATTCTGCTAATAAAGTAGAAGCCAATATGGTGTATCAAGTGAAAATTCCCAGTTACTTGTCTGATCCAGGTATTTTGGCTTTCAAAAATTCATTTAATATTGTTACCCATTTACCAACTTCTGCTGAAAATCAAGGTATTTCAGGTACTAGGAGAGATAACAATGGCCGACTTGTAATAAATGATATTGTTGCTACTTTAGAAACATCGGATTGGGGCAAAAATGATCACAGCATAGACTTTGGATTCACTGGTGAGTATAATTGTAACAAACCACAAATTACTCTAAGGTCTAATGTTCCATGTGAAGGAGACTCACTCCTAATCACATCCGATGTGACTGGATTAAATCCTCCATTTACCTATAATTGGGCTGGCCCAAATGGGTTTAGTGATAATCAACCTCATCCATACATATTTCCTGCATCGTCTAATAATCAAGGCACCTATATTGTGACTGTCACAGATGATACAGGATGTTTTGACACTTTAAGAATGGACGTATATGTTCACACTTTTTCAAGTGAAGGAGTGGTGAGTGACAATACATGTGGAAATTCAAATGGAAGTATAGATGTGAGTGTAGTTGGTTTTGAACCATATCAATTTGATTGGGCTCATATTTCTGGAAATGATAATGCTGAAGATCTTTCAAATCTTGAAGGAGGTGATTACAATTTAACTGTGACTGACGCTAATGGATGTATAGGTTTGCACAACTTCACAGTAGATGTTATAAACGGTCCTAGTGTAACCCTAGTGAATCTTATTAATGAAGAATGTGGCAATTCAAATGGAAGTATAGATTTAAATATTACCGATGAATCTACAATATCATGGTCTCACGGACCTACATCTGAAGATGTCACTGGCCTTTCAACTGGACAATATACTGTGACAGTTGGAAATGGTGTTTGTGAGACTTTTGCAATATTTACAATAGATGAAATACTCCCTCCCACCCTTTCTTCAATCCAAAACAATTCTAGTTGTGAAGAGTCAAATGGCAGCATAAATCTTACTATAAATGGAGGAATCAGCCCTTTCACCTATGACTGGGCCCACATTGTGGGTTCTGATAATGGCCAAGATGTCTCTGATCTTAGTGCTGGATCATACTCAGTGACAGTATCTGATGCTAATGGATGTACTGATTCTGTTGCTGTGATGATCAATTCCGCTCCGATTCTTTCTTTTTCCGAATCTCATTCTGATCCTACTTGTGATGATGCTAAAGGGTCTATCTCTTTGACAATAAATACGGGGACTGCTCCTTTTGATATCCAATGGTCAGTTTCAGAAGCTCATATTAATGATGATTCACTCAATCGGTTTGGTCTCGATGATGGAGCTTACGCTGTCACTATCACTGATGCTGTCGGATGTTCTGATTCTACTTCTGTTATACTTTCTAACATCAGTGGCCCTAGTCTCACATTTGATAACTCAACTAATGAAACTTGTTCGGCCGATAACGGAAGCATCAATATCTCCATCTCTGGTGACTCCTCCATCACTTGGAGCAATGGAGCTAATACAGAAGACATCAATGGACTTTCTGCCGGGACATACTATGTCACAGCTACTAATAACATCTGTGAGGTAATCGATTCCTTTACCATTATTGATATCATAAGTCCTACTTTATCCGCCACTTCGACTCATGCTACTTGTAATCTTGATAATGGAAGTATAGACCTTTCCATTAGCAATGGTACTGCACCTTTTACATATGATTGGGAACATATTGCAGGAACAGATGATGGTCAAGATATAGGAAATATCGGTGAAGGCACTTATGCAGTGACTGTATCTGATGCTAATGGATGTACCGATTCTATTGCCGTGGTGATCAATACCACACCTATTCTTTCTTTTTCTGAATCTCACGCTGATCCTACTTGTGATGATCCTAATGGATCCATCTCTTTAACCATTATTAACGGGACTGCTCCTTTTGATATTCAATGGTCTGAGCCTCAAGTTCATATTAATGATGATTCTCTGAATAGATTTGGGCTCGATGATGGAGCCTACTCTGTTACTATTACTGATGCTGCTGGATGTTCTGATTCTACTTTTGTAATATTGAATTCAATTATTGAACCTTCCATTCAACCGAATATTTCTCATTCCACTCATTGTAATAGTGATGACGGAGCTATTGATTTAACTATAGCAGAGGGAACTCAGCCATTCACATTCATATGGTCTAAAGGTGGTGTGCTTATTTCAAATAGCAATCAAGAAGATCAAAACAACTTAGAACCTGCTGAATACAGTGTTACTCTTACTGATGCAAACGGATGTACAGTTTCGGATACTTTTGACATAATACAGAACAATATTCCCGATATAGTAGTGATTCCAATTTCAAAAAACAGCTGTAATGAAGAAAATAATATCTACGTTTCAGTTTCAAATGGGGCACCCCCATTTAGTTTTAATTGGAGCAAAAATGGCACACCTGGATATAATTCATCAGAAGATTTGGACAGTCTCGAAGCTGGTACCTATCAAGTATTTGTAACAGATAATTTTGGGTGTATTCATCAAGGACAACCTGTGAAAATCTCAGAACTGCCTCATCCAATGGTTTCTGATTCTTCAATCATGCCTTCATGCAATATGGATGATGGAGAAATCTTTATTCTCCTTGAAGAAGACAGTTTAATCAATCCATACACATTTGACTGGGCTGATCTGAATGGAAATAATCAACCTCAAAATCGTTCAGGTCTTGCACCAGGTCAATATGAAGTAACCGTTTCAAATGGATTGAATTGTTCTCAAGCATTGATGATTGAATTACAACCATCTTCTGTATTAACAGTATCTGCCATAGCGAGTCATAATGCCTGTGACAATGCAAATGGACAAGTTGATATCGAAATAAACGGTATCGGACCTTTCACATATGCCTGGTCTAAAAATGGCATACCCGATTTTAGTACTGATTCCATAATAACAAATTTAGACTCTGGTTTCTATGAAGTCGTTGTGACTGATATAGGTGCTGCAGGATGTACAGCTAATGCCTCAGTTCAAGTGAGTCAGACCATAGCCCCCATACTGTCATTTACAATTTCACATATAGAAGGCAGTAACAAGAAAGGAGCCATAGACCTAACAGTAGAGGGTGAAGATATTGTAACATATCAGTGGGAAAATGACGGTATCAATGATAGCAATGATACAGAAGATATAACAGGGCTTGATGAAGGAATGTATAGAGTAACTGTAGAAGACATTAATGGGTGTAGAGCTGTGGATTCCGTAATAATACTCAGTAGTGACGTTGCCCTAATAAAAACTATTGTAAATGATCCATTTTCAATAAAATATGGCGATACAGTTGAGTTTCAAATTACACTTCAAAATCAAGGAAACAGGCCTATAAACACTTTGATAATTGAGGATTACATTCGTACTGGTTTTTCATTTATAGAAAAAAATGAAATTGGAGAGATTAATGAAGGATGGTCTCTTCATTCTAATGATCAATTGAATTATCTCTGGGACAAAAGCACACTAGAAAAAAATGAAAAGGATTCAATTTCTCTCTTTCTCAAAATAGAAAACCCTCAGAATGGTGAAATATTAGATTTTATCAATTATGCTGAAATAAGTGGAGCAAAAGATATTAATGGGTCATGGATTAATGATTGTGATAGCGAGTTAAATAGTATAAAAACCGATAATGGAGGAAGTACTGTTCTTACTCCTTCAGATGATGAATGGTACGGTGATGGTTCTGCCACCTCCTTAGGGCCTGTGGACAGCACTGATCAAGACAATGTTGATCCAGCTCTACTATGCGTACATGACTTGGCACTTAAGATGACCTTGTCCTCACATTCAGGTAACTATATTCCTGGCGAGGTCGCTGTATTTGAAATTTGTATCTATAATCAAGGAATAGTCCAAAGTGATTCTATCATAATATCTGACTATATACCCGTGGGCTATGCCTATTCAACTTCTAACATTGCAAATGGATGGAAATATGATTCCACCTCTAGAATAGCAACATATTCTATTACATCTGGATTCTCGAATGGAACAGCACTTCAATCTATGGATTCCATATGTATAGAGATATCATTACTTGTAGAAAGAGGCGAGGGAAATGATAATGACCATGTAAATAGGGCTGAAATAAGCGGATCTCGAGTTCTTAAATCTACTTTAATCAATGATGGCCATGGCAGCTATCTTGAATCAATTGATAGGCTATTTGTTTTCGGTGATTATGATGGAATTTATGATCAAAATGAATTCAATGATGCGGGTGGTCAAGTATATTCAAATTCTGACAACTCCATTTTTGGTAGTGGACATGGCTCACCCTTTGACAACAACCCATTAACTGATGAAGATGATGCTGACCCCGCAGCAGTAGTTTTAGCACGTAAAAGTCTAGGAAATCAAGTATGGTGGGACCAAGACAACAGCGGATTTAGAGAAGACAATGAAACTGGAATAGGCGATGTAATTATTGATCTGTATTATATTAATTCAATATCTGGCATCTGTGAATATGTCGAATCTGATACTACTGATGCAGAAGGAGTATTTCTGTTTGAAAATTTGGCAGATGGGAAATATATCACTGCCGTTTCTGCATCTAATTTTGAAATCAACGGGCAACTTCATGACTATTCGAGTTCAAGTGGTGGTGGAGTTAACAGCCTGGGTGTAGGTCCAAATGAGGATCCAGACAACCCAATATCACCAGAAAACGACGTAGATGGTGATGACAATGGTGTGTATGGACTACACAGCAAAATCCCACAAGCTGTGAGCAGTGACACTGTATTCTTGTTTGGAGATGAACCTACTAATGAAGATCCACCTGGCTCACAAGAAACATTAGACAAAAATGGAAATAGCACAGTAGACTTCGGTTTCATTTTAAAAGAATTTGATTTAGCCTTATTAAAAAAGCTTCGATATCCTGATAGTATTTACTTGCACGGAGACGAGGTAACCTTTGATATCCATGTCTATAATCAAGGAAATATAGTTGCCTCTGAATTTCACATTACAGAACACATCCCACCTTCTTTAGATTTGCTATCAGCCTCAGGTAATACAGGGTGGGCACTTACAAATAATACTACAGCCACTTATGAATTTAAAAACATACTCCTTCCTGGAGACTCTACAATCATTTCTTTAAATGGCATTTTCAAGGAAGCATTTGGTCAAAAAGAACATATCAATACCGCGGAAATCAGCTTTATGGCTGACACTTTTGGGAATAATTCTATCAATAACACTTTAATTGACAAAGACAGCTCTCCTGATACATTAATCGCAAACGATCAAGGTGGCATTGTGAAAGGGGAAAGTGACAATTATTTGTTTGGAGATGGCACGGGATCACTTAGTATTGATGATAAAAATAGTGATCAGGACGACCACGATGTGGCTTCTATTCAATATGTAGATTTGGCTTTAAAAAAGACATTGGTCACTCAGGAGTATATTACAGAAACTGATAAAATCTCTTTTGCTATATCTATATACAATCAAGGTAATGTTGTAATCACAGACATCACGATAACCGATTATATACCACTAGGACTTGTTCTAAAAGATGAAGATTGGGTTTCTATAAATGACACGATTGCTTAATACCTAATCACAGAAGAAATTGCACCTGGAGACTCTACATCTATAGAAATCACATTGTCCCCTACTCTACTTTTCACAAATAAGTCTGTCACCAACTACGCAGAGATTAGCAGATTTTTCTTTATTAATGGAGATGAAGCAACCTCTTTTGATGTAGATTCTTATGCTGATGCCGACAATAAGAATGATGATGGAGGAGTCCTTTTTTCTCCTTCGGATGACGAAATTGGTCAAAACGGTAAAACTGGAGGAGATGAAGATGATCATGATCCCGCATCTGTAAATTTCTTAGACTTAGCATTGAGAAAGTCATATGCGGGATCTGAATTTCCAATTCAATGGGGCGATACTGTAGAATTTGTAATCAATTTGATCAATCAAGGAAACAATAATACTAAAGACATATTAGTCACGGATTATATCCCACATGGCATGACATTTTTACCTGAAAACGAACCAGAATGGAAAATCAATAGTTTAGGAAATCCGGAGTTTTTATATAATGACATTTTAAAAATTGACAGCTCTTTTGACATATCCTTATTCTTAAGTGTAGACAGCACCACACAGTTGAGCAACCTGATCAATTATGCCGAGATTAGTGATTTTTCGGATGAAAATGGAAATAAGGGCCCTGATATAGATAGTAATCCTGACAATTTGGATGAAAATGATGGGGATGTAGACGATGATCAAATAGCAAATGAAAATGATGATGAAGATGATCATGACATCGCATTAGTTCCAATCTATGATCTTGCTTTAAGAAAGACAATTCATTCTAACCAATCAGAATTCTACTTTGGCGATATTGTAACCTATAAAATAGAAGTGATTAATCAAGGCACTATGGACGCCACGGGTGTAGAGGTAGCTGATAAGGCTCAAAACGGGTTAGAATTTTTGCCTGACTTAAATATAGATTGGAAAACTAAAGGAGATCACTTCGAATACATACCTACAATCGATGTGGGTAGAGGAGAAACGTCGGATATTTTTATTTCATTCAGAATCAAGAATACAGCATCCAATAACAATATTCTCAATCAAGCAGAAATCATATTGACTCGTGGGCTTGGTGGAATTAACCTTTCAGATTATGATTTGGACTCACAACCAGATTCAGATTTTGGTAATGATTTAGGTGGTGTACCCGGATCAAATAGTGACAATCAGATCAATGATATTGGCATAGCTGACGAAGATGATGCAGATCCAACACAATTAAATCTATGTGGGCCTTTGGCATGTAAAGGAAGCATTAATGTGAGCTTGGACAATAATTGTATTTTTTCATTGACACCTTCAATATTACTTATTGACACACTTCCATTTTCTTCTAATCAATTCCAAATTGAATACTTAGACCTCTTCGGAAACCCAATTACATCGGTCAAGGTAAATGAAAAAATAAGAGTGGTAACAAGTGTACCATCTTGTCCAAGTAGTTCCTGTGAAACTGAAGTCCTAATTGAAGATAAAATAGGTCCAAACATCATTTGTACACCAAGAGATACTGTGACTTGTGATAATCTCAACCATCTGCCCACACCACAGGTCAATGATCTCTGCAATACAAATATCACTATACAGCTTCTCAGAGATGAATATGAAGAGCTTTGTTCTAATGATTCTATTCTAGCAAAAATCACAAGGACTTACAGAGCTGTGGACAATCAAGGAAACACTTCCGACACTTGTTCATCTATTATTTTTGTCCAATCTCCTGATTTCAACAACACAATTTTTCCTTCAGATTCAGTGATATCCTGCGATGGTCTAAACAGCTCTGTAACATATCTGAAAGATGCAGTATTCGGAGTTCCAATGCTAAATGGATTCGACCTTACAATGGACACCATGCCTATATGTAATATCTCGGCTTTCCATGAAGATCAAGTTTTAGTCGACACTGATTGCAAAAAGCAAATTGTGAGAATGTGGACTATAACTCATTGGTCTTGTTTCTCAAGAGACAGAGAAATCAGAAGTCCTCAGCTTATCACATTTGTAGATACAACGGCTCCGATTATAACTTTAGCTGATACTTTGATCATAACAAATGCATCGAATGCAGAATGCATGGCAACATTCGAATTAACAGGATTAACTACCGATGATGTATGTGATCAAGAGGTTGACTTACAGGTTTACTCAGATTCCTTAGCCACGAACTTCGTCCATTCATTAATGACTCTCACCATGCCGGTTGGAACTCACAAGCTGTTCGTACAGGCCACAGACAATTGTCAAAATATAAGTAGAGATTCAGTCATCATCATCATTGAGGACAATACTCCACCTCTTACTCTTTGTCTGAGTAATAAAGTGGTCAATTTAAGTAATGGTTCGGCAATTCTTGATGCAATGGATTTTGATTTAGCATCTATTGATGGATGTTCGAATGTATCTATGGATGTAAGAAGAATGTCCACTACTTGTATTGGAAGTGATCTAGTCTTTAGAGATGATGTAAGTTTCTGCTGTGATGACTTGAATCAAGATGTTATGGTAGCTCTCCGTGTTACTGATGCTGCAGGAAATTTTAGCATTTGTATGATTACAGTAAATGTGGAAGACACCAGTCCAAATCCTGGGTGCAATACGAACTTGGGCCAATTAGTAACTATTGAAGGCGAAATATTTAATAAAGAAAATGAGGTGATCGAGTCTACTAAAGTCAATTTAACTAATGTCAACAGTTTAGAAGAGATAGCCATTAGAACAGGTAGTAATGGTGATTATCATTTTATTGACATGCCTACGGGTGGTCATTATAGTCTATCTCCATATAAAAATGATGATTGGCTCAATGGTGTGTCGACTTTAGACTTAATATTGATACAAGGCCACATTCTTGGAAATAATTCGATTGCAGATCCATACAACTTAATCGCAGCAGATATCAATAATGATGGGTCAATTTCGGCAATAGATATAGTACAACTGAGGAAATTAATAATTGGTATTTCTGATGAAGTGCAAACCAACACCAGTTGGCGGTTCATCTGGGATGATCAGAAATTACCTAATGAATTTAGTTTGAACGAACCATTGATCGAGGTCTATGACATTCCTACATTGAATAGGGACATGGAAGTCAACTGGAAAGGTATCAAAATAGGAGATCTCTCTGGCAATGCTTCATCAAATGCACTTCTTACATCCGAGTCCAGAACAGGAGTAAATGAAACAATTGAATGGGATATCAACCAGGGTAAAAATCAAACTATCCTCAATTTTTACACCAATAATGAGATTAAATTACAAGGTCTGCAGATGGAATTTTCCATCCCACTTGGGCTGTATGTTAATGACCTTATAAGTGGTCAGTTGGCTTTGACAACACAAAATTTATACCTTGATAATAAATCAAATGCAATTGCTTTAAGTCTAAATAATGAATTCGAATCTTCAATGGATCCCGAATTACCATTATTCAGTATCATACTGAAAGGTATCTCTTCATCCGAAGAAGATATCACTATAAATCGCAGAAGATTAGATCCTGAAATTTATTCTTCTGGTAAGGCTATGACATTTGCTTTATCAAAAAGAAAGTCTGAGCAAACAAACTCCTCCTTAATACAAAATGAGCCAAACCCTTGGACGGAGGAGACTAAGATCACATTCTTCAGCACTGATAATCATGAAATTATTTTCAAGATCTATGACATTTCAGGTAATGTTATTTATTCTAAAAATTATTTGCCAGTTATGGGTCCAAATATTCTTACAATTCAGAAAAAAGATCTTCTGCAAGAAGGAGTCTTCCTTTATGAAGTTTCACTAGGTGATAAGAAATACAGTCACAAAATGATACATATAAAATAAACAAAATAAAACATATTAAATATTTTTATAATATGTTATATTTGCTTAGTATTTTAAATGCCACCACCTCAGAAGAATAGGCTCTTATTCTTTTAATAATGAAACTACAATATGAAAAAGGGACTCTTCATTCTTCTTTTCATTTATTCTTTTTCCCAAAAAGCAATAGCTACTACTTGTCTAGGTAATGTGGTACTTTTTACACAGGCAGATGTAAATGCTTTTGTCTCGTGTGATACCATAGACGGGAATCTTGAGATTACTTCTATGGTTATGGGAAGTAGCGATATTACCGACCTTTCTCCTTTATTTAAAGTATCAGTAGTTACAGGTATCCTGATGATTCGTGACGTTCCTCCGCTTACAACACTCAATGGGTTAGACGGCTTACAGGAAGCCAATCAATTAATGATTGAGAACAATCCTAACCTCACAAATATTAATGCACTTGCTGGATTAAATGTTGTTACTGGATTTATTACTATTAGTACAAACCCGCTGCTTAGTCAATGTTGTGCAATAGTGGATGCGATTAATCCAATGTTATTTATAAATGATGCCAAAAATGCAACGGGATGCAATACAATGGCTGAAATTCAAGCAGATGCTTCGTGTAGGTGTAGGGTCATTGCCTGTTATGGTCGAATAAATGTCAGTATTGATAACTCTTGCGGTGTTCAGGTGACTCCACAAATGCTTTTAACAGATACAACAGGACTAAGCGCTGACTCTTTTAATATTAATTATTTAGATCTTTCTGGAAATCCAATTGACGAATTTAAGGTTAATGAAAGAATAAACGTGATGATCAGTATTGCAGGATGCGAACAATGGGGATCAACATGCTGGACTGAAGTCCTTATAGAAGATAAATTGCCCCCTGTAATAGATTGCGCTGAACGAGATACAATCATGTGCTATGAAATGGATTCTATCCGTTATCCATCTACTTTTGATTTTTGTGATAATGATGTAACAATAGAACTGGTAAATCAGGAGTTTCAATCACTCTGCGAAGGAGACACCATCATAGGTGTAAGTAGACGCACATTTAGAGCTATAGATGCTGCTGGCAATATATCAGATACATGTACTACAGATGTATATATTAAAACTCCAAAAATCAATAATATATCCTTTCCTACTGACACAATAGTGGCGTGCAGCGAAGCATTCAATGATTTAAATAAACTCCAAATTGTAAACTTTGGTGGTCCAATGTTTATGGGCTTTGATCTTTCCACGGATACCCTAGGAGTATGTTTGATAAGCTCAGAATTTGTGGATAGAGTGATAGTCAATACACCTTGTAAAAAACAAATATTGAGAATGTGGACTGTAAGACAGACTTTCTGTACTTATAGAGATACTATAATAGAAAGCCCTCAATTAATCACTTTGATAGATACCGTTCCTCCAGTTATTACTGTGCCAGACACCATAATAGCCTCAGGAAATACATCTGGTGACTGTTTAGTCACATTCTCTCTTCCTAGTCTTACAGCAGAAGATGCATGTGATGAGGACGTCACTATTAGCATATTCCAAGGTTTGTTACCTACATTCTACGACGGAACTACATTAAGACTTCCAATAGACACTCACACTTTATATGTACAAGCATATGATGGTTGTCATAACATAAGCAATGATACATTTGTAGTTATTCTTCAGGATGATACCCCACCGGTTTCTTTCTGCTTATCGCAATTGGTCATCTCACTGAATAATAATGGGGTAGCGACCGTACCTGCTGAAAAATTTGACGATGGGTCATATGATGCTTGTGGCAATGTTACACTCTCAGCCAGGAGAATGTCATCTTCATGTGATGTGCAGACGATCACACCTGGCCCAGAGGTTCAATTCTGCTGTGCTGATGTTGGATCTGAAGTAATGGTCGAACTGACAGCCACTGATGAATCTGGGCACAGCAGTATTTGCATGATAAGTGTAGAGATTCAGGATAAGGACATCCCAAGCATTCATTGTCCGCCAAATTTGACAGTTGATTGCAATTTTATAACAGTTGATAATTCAGAATTTGGATCTGTAGTAGAGCAAGGCAATCAAAAAATATTAGAAATAGATCCAAACGATGTGATAACAGCTTCAGGACCTCTTACCGACGGAGTAATCTTTGGTAATTGTATGGACACCGTATTAGTGAATAATTCTCAAAGCTTAGATAAATGTGGATTGGGTTCAATAAGTAGAACCTTTACTGCTCGTACTATGTCTGGTATCGAATCCAGTTGTATACAAATCATTACAATAATCCATGACGGGAATACAAATAAACGAGCAATAACTTATCCATCAGACACAACATTAATCACATGTGATGAAGGAGATGCTACAACTGCTATAACAGGTTCTCCTAGTGCTGCTGAGGGTAGATGTAACATGATAGGATTTAGTCATCAAGACCTTCTAGTCAATCCCCAGGACACAACAGTAAGATGTCTGAAGATCATAAGAACATGGACAGCATTTGAGGCTTGTGTAAGTCCAATTAAAGTGATCGACATAGATAGCCAAATGATATATCTAGAGAAAGTTCAAGGCAATAATCTGATAATAGAAGGTACAGTAACAAGCATACATAATGAAGCCGTCTCAAAAGTAGCCGTAGGGCTAGAATCCCTTAGCTCTATTTTAAATCATTCTGAAACCGATAACTCAGGCCAATATGCCTTTGGGAGCATGGCAAGTGGTGGAAAATATAATATAATTCCGTTCAAAGATGACAACTGGAGCAATGGAGTATCCACATTAGATTTGATTCAAATACAAAATCACATTTTAGGAAAATCAATCATTAATGATGGATATAACATGATAGCCGCTGATGTGAATAACGATGCCAATATTTCGGCTATTGATTTAGTCCATTTAAGAAAAATTATTCTAGGTATAGATCATCAAGTCAAGAATAATACGAGTTGGAGATTTGTTTGGAATGGAGATGATATAAAATCAAGGCTAAATCTCTCATCCCCAATTGTAGAAGAATACAATTTGGATGCTCTTTCCAAGAATATGAAAATTGATTGGACAGGTATCAAAGTGGGAGACTTATCTGGCAATGCTGTCGCCAATGGAATTGAAAAATCAGAATCAAGATCTAATGAACTACTAACGTTGAGCTGGGAACTCAAGATTCAAGAAGGACAGAAGCAATTGTCCCTTTTCCCTCCTACCCTATCAAACTTCAATGGAATACAAGGAGAATTCTTTTTGCCAAACTCTATAAATATTAAAAGAATCAGCAATGGTCAGATTAATATGACTTCTGAAAACATTCATATGGATAATGAAAACGATAGATTGGCATTCAGTTTTTCTACATTGTCTCCAATGAAGATTAAAGCCAATGAGCCACTGTTTTCAATTGAGATTGATGGTGCGATAGATATAGAAAAGAAGCTTTTGGCATTAGGGTTGAATGCAACCATGCCAGAAATTTATACTGATCTCGATGCGAGAAAATACACATTGGAAAAGATAAGAAATGACGACAATCAATTTGACCTTAGTCAAAATGAACCTAATCCATGGAAAGAAAGTACGGCGATTACCGTCATTGCACAAAGTGACGGAGATGCTGACTTTAATATCTACGATGTCCAGGGGAGAAAAATTCTAAGTCGAAAAATTATTCTCCGTACAGGTCAAAATACCATTGTAGTAAGAAAAGAGGAGGTTTCTATAGTGGGTGTATTGTTGTACGAATTAGTTTTTGATGACAATGTGATTACTAAGAAAATGATCAAAGTAGAATAATATTCCGCACGAAAACTTAAAAAAGAACCCGAAGAGCCTTTAAGCCTCATTTAATGCAGATAAATTGAAAATCAAATTATCTGCATCTTTTATTTCAATGAGCATCTTGAATTTCATTGATGGACTTTTCTGCATAAAAAGTTATATTTAATTCTAGTATAATTTTTACACCTGATATAATTACAACAATGGGAAACAAATCCAGAATGGCCTTCATTTTATTCCTCTTCCTTTCAATTGGCCTTATAGCTCAAAAAGATGCTCCAAAGAAAAACGCATCAGACCCAGAAGCAAAAGTTTCCACAACCAAGCAAAGAGTAACTATCAAGGGACAAACCATAAACCTCAATGCACATGCCGGCACATTTAGAGTAAGAGACGAGAATAATAAAGGAATTGCATTGATGGGATTTACAGGGTATTTCAAAGAAGGAGCCCCTTCAAATAGACCTATAATGTTTGCATACAACGGAGGTCCTGGTTCTTCTTCATTCTGGCTACATATGGGTGTCATGGGGCCAAAGAGAATAGTTGTAGACGATCCCAATTATAATAAAGCTGCTCCTTATCAAATTGTCAATAACGAATATTCTATCCTCGACAAGGCTGACCTTGTAATGATTGACCCAGTAGGTACAGGATTAAGCATACCTATAGGCGAAGCTGAGTTTAAAGACTTTTGGGGAGTAGACCAAGATATTAGAAGCATTAGTCTTTTTATCACTCAGTTTCTGATTCATCACAATAGGATGAATTCACCAAAATTTCTTTTAGGTGAAAGTTATGGTACATTTAGAAATGCTGGGGTAATGAATAAGCTGCTGAGTCAAGGGATAGCGCTAAATGGAATTATCATGGTTTCTGCGGTATTTGATTTAAGAACGTTGATGTTTCCTCCAGATGATGATATGCCTTACATTGCGCATTTCCCAACATATGCAGCTACTTCTTGGTACCATAATAAAATTGAGAAAAAGCATACCGATGTTTATGAATTCTTAGATGAGGTCCGAAGCTTTACTGCTAATGATTATGTCTCTGCTCTATTTCAAGGTGATCAACTTTCTGATGATACAAGAAACTCAATTGCCACTCAACTTTCCAATTACACTGGGTTATCAAAGGACTATTGGTTAAGAGCTGATTTAAAAGTAAAAGCATCTGAGTACTTTGCTGAATTACTTCGAGATGAAGGTGAAATAGTAGGACGATTAGATTCTAGGTATTCCGGTATCAATCAAGATTTATTAAGTCAAAATGCATTTTATGACCCTCAAAGTTTGGCGATCTCTCCAGCTTACATTCAAGGTTTTTTGGATTATTTCCACAAAGACCTGAAAGTAGATAAGGGATTAATGTACAGTACAACTGCAGGAAGAAGACCAGGATTCAAATGGGACTGGAGCCATCAAGGCAATACTGGATGGGGAACTCAAACAGCAATTAATACAGGTCCTGATATGGCAAGAGCATTATCTAGAGATCCTAATATGAAAGTCCTTATCATGAATGGTATTTATGACATTGCTACTGTCTTTTATGGGGTAGAACATAGTATAAATCATTTAGGATTAACACCGAAGATTAAGGATAATATCACCATGACTTATTATGAAGCCGGTCATATGATGTATACAGAAAAGAAGTCACTTCAAAAATTCAAGA
>DKPS01000089.1 GCA_002471345.1 Saprospiraceae bacterium UBA7328 | reverse complement strand
GAACTACCTGAAGATTTTGTGAAAGAAAAAGAATTAGAAGAAGATACTAGATTATTAACTATGGGAAGACCTAAAGAATTTAAACCACCTAAACCTAAAGTGCAAAGAAAGAAAAAAGAAAAACCACCAAAACCACCACCTCCTCCACCACCTCCACCTCCTCCACCTCCACCAAAAGAAGAGGATGAAGATTTGCTTAATGCAAGACGTTTATGCTTAGAAGAACATATGGATGCTCTTATTAAAATAGCATCAAAAGAGAGTGGTAAAGTTTTTAGAAAAAAATTATATAACAAAATTATTGCTTGTTGTAAAGAAGGTCTATTAGTTCCTGATGATTTATGGTATAGATATAAATCAACCTTTGTGACTAAGAAAGAACGAAAATTAGTCCAACCATTTTATGAGTTATTCCAACCACCGGTGGTAACACCACCGAGTCCGTCGGAAGATGACGAAATTTAGCCACTTCGTGGGTCCCTGCGGGACTTAAATTCTTTAAATTATAAAAATGATTTAAAGAAATAGTTGTATATATAAAACAGATTAATGAATTCAATGAATGAAAAAATTAAAAAAAATAAAAATTATCTTGGTGATAATAAAATGGTTGATGAAGAAATCAAATATACATACAACAAATTTGGAGAACTACTCTACAGAATTTCTCAAAATAAGAGAGGCAAGCAAGTTTACAAAAACGGTAAACCAACAACAAGTTTTTTAAGGGATGTAAAAGCAGGATATGTTTTGACATTTCCGTTAGAATTTGATTTTATTCTTAATGAAGAAACAGGTAGATTTATCAAAGCAAGTAAAATTTTTGATAAAAGGGCTAAAGGTAAAGTATTGAAGAAGAAGTATAAACAATATGAGACAAAGAAAGGAATTCTAAAGATTAAAGAGCAAGCATTTGCTAAGGAAATTTGGGATAGAGAAGTTGCTAAACTTCTTAAGAAGAAGAATATTGCAAACAATAAGGCATTTAAATTCAAGATTAAATCTGCATTAGTCAAAGGATTAGAAAGAGAATTCAAATTTAATGATACCAAACACTTTGCTAATTGGTTTGAAGGTATTATGATGAATGATGGAAAATCAAGAAATAACTATGATGGGACTATTCAAAGCCACACTGTAAGCCAGAATGCTATGTCAAAAAATGATCGTGATGTTTTTGGCTCATCTTACTTAAGTGTTAATAAAATAACAGGAGGTTATAGAAATCAAGAAGAGAAAAAAAATGTAAAAGTAAAAGGTGACTGGTATGAATTTAATTGCATTAATCCCAAGTCTAACTATAATAATTGTGGTCTAGAGTGTTTAATTAAGTTAGGTGTTAATTTATCTTCATGTACCAAAGTAAGAGAATTATTTAAATTACCCTCAGGTGAAATCAGTGCAAATGATTTAGGTAAAATTTATAAACATTATACTGAATCAAATGACAAAATTCTGTCAATCATTGATACTACATTTAGTAGTCATGTTATGGAGAATTATTACTATATTCTTATCCATAAAGATCATTACATGATTGTTGATAATTTTACTAAGAATGATAAATCAAAAAGAGTTCAAAGAGGCCTCATCACATTTGATTTTGAAACTCGAAAAAAAGAAAAGTATGATATGGTTGGTGATAATAAGTCTTATTATATCCAAGATACTATTTGCTCTATGACTGTTAATAAAATCAGGTCAAAGGAATTATGTACAAGTACATTAGTTTCTAACAAAGATAAATCCAGTGCTCGTCAATTCATTGACTTTTTAATTAATGAGCACAAACAAAACAAACACTATACTTGTATCGCACATAATGGTGCTAAGTTTGATTTTTATTTTATTATGATGAATTTAACAGAGAGCGAGATGCTACATACAGATATTAAAGTAAGAGGAACGAGTATTATTGATATCCAATTCCTTGGACACGTATTTAGAGATAGTTGTTGTTTTATGACTGATAGTCTTGATAATTTATGTAAAGCCTTCAAGATTAAAGAAGCAAAACTTAAGTCATTTGAATACCAAGGTAAAGAATTAACTAATATGGAATTATGCTTTTATAAGCCTGAATTAACTTTTGAACAGTTTATGAATCTTGAAAAAATTGAACCTGACTTTTGGAAATTATATGTCCAATATTGTGAAAGTGATACTACTTCTCTATATCATATTTGGACTAAGTTCAAACATGAAACTACTTCAATCATAGGTAAAATGGGTGGATATCTACTAAAAACTTGCTCTCTAAATTCTGCAACAACTATTGGAGGATTATCTATGAAGATTGTCAAGGCAATTCATAAACAAGATAAGTTTCATAATATGAAAAACCTAACAAAGTTTTATGATACAAAACCATATACACAAAGTGGCTTAGCCGTCGGAGACGGGCCACAAAGTGACTTAACTCCTTATGATTTTATCTGTAAATTTAAGCGAGGAGGTATTAGTCATTGTAATATGCCTGGAAAACATACTCAGAGTGTCAGTTCATTTGATATTACTAGTCAATATCCTACAGCTATGATGCATATGAAAATCCCATCTGGCAAAAGTTTTTGGACTCATACATATGATAAAAACAATCATGGGTTCTACCACCTAACTGATATGGAATTTCAAACTGACTATGATTTTAAGCCTGTTTGTGGATTAATGAGTGGAGGGTCTTTGAAATGGGATAATAAGTCTATCTCAGAAGCTTATGTTGATTCTGAGATGGTTAAATACCTCATTGAGCATTATGGACTAAAATCATTCAATGTTAAAGTTGGATTAGTAAGTAAATCTTATTTAAATTCTAAGCAACTATTTGGTACATATGTTGATGTTTTATTCAAGAGTAAAGCAGAACAAGATATGTTCAAAGAAACAAAGGATGAAAAGTATAATGCTGCTCTAAGAAGTGTTATTAAACTCTTTCTTAACTCTCTCACTGGCAAGCTTGTAGAAGACCCAAGTAAATACTTTCAAATTGAATACAAGAATAAGTCTGATGATGATAAACAAAAAGATTTAGTTAATAATGTAGCCTTTAATAAAAAGACTGACGATGATGTTCAAAATCTTTATGTTATTGCTGGAGTAATGGTATATTCCTACTCCAAAAGATTGCTATTTGAATATATTAGATGCTTACCTAATGATAGTAACGATATTATTCATGTAGAAACAGACAGTATCTATTTCCATACTAAGCATACTAAAAAGTTTATTGAAAATGTAGATAACTATGATGGTGACTATCCTGTTATTATTAGTGATTGTTTAGGTTCTGTCAAGGCAGAACATGTTAGTCAAGGTGATTCATATTTCCTTGGTAAAAAGTTCTATCACTTAGATTGTATTAATAATGGTAAAGTTTTTAAAGTAAAAGGTATTCCTAAATCTACTATTGATGAAAAAGGTTCTAAAGTAGTACTTGTTGATGAAGAACTATACAAGACTGTATATTCAGGTAAAAATGTTGTTAAAGAATTTGCTGTGCTCAATAAGAATTTTTATGGTGTAATGAAAATTACTGCTCACAGGCAAACAAGAACAATTAACTCTCATCCTGAACTTTACAAAGAGTATTAAATAAGTTTATTTACATTTTGGATTAAAATATTTATTAATAGTAAATGAGTGATAATATTGACTATTCTAGTATTGAAGAAGTTGTAGGCATTGCTAATGCAACTGGTATTGAAAGATTAGAGAACCCTAGTGTTCCTATTGTACGAGCAAATCCACTTGTTCCTTCTTTCTATGATTTACCTAAAGAAATACAATCAAGAATTTTAGACGAAGCTAGACTTCTTGAAGTGAGAGAAAGAAATGAAGTTCGTGAAAATTTTGATCAAGTTCTTAGAACAAGAACATTCAATAGACCATTATATCCTGAAACTTTCATATATGAAGATGGTCAACCTGTTACAATTAATCCAGCCATGAGAAGAAGACCAGAATTCAGAAGAATGCAAAGACGATAAATTAATTTTTCTATTATAATAAATGAACTTTGTTTGTCAATGTGATTTTTGTCTGAGTATGAGACAAGCAGATAAAGATTGGGATACTTTCATCCCAAAAACTAATTTACAAAAACGTATGAAAAAAGTTGTCAAAAAAATTGAGAAAAAAAATAAAAAAAAATATCTTGGCTATAAATAAAAGTATTAATCCAAAATGTCAAACTCAAGTGCTCAACCAAAATATGATAAACCATTTATAGCCTATGATTCCACTCCAATTATGTTCGGTAAGTATAAAGGCAAACCTCATGAAGTTCTCAAAGACCCTGCAAATCTGAGATATGTTTCATGGATTATGGGGTTAAAAGATTTCGGAGAAACAACTAAACAGTATATTCGTGACAATCGTTTAGATTGGACTCCAAAACCTGATAGGACTGACAATCTCCGGTGAAGAAAAATCACGAAATTATTATACATACATATAATAATTTCATAAAAAAAATTCACCTGAAATTTATTTAAGAACCTCCCATTTTTCTGTTTCATCGCTCCATTTCAGATGAATTTCTGGATGGTTCTGAGAAATAAACAAGTTTTTCTCCTCAGAACTTTTTGATGCCAACCAAGGTATTTCTTCCACAAAATTACGGAAAAACTCCTCTTTCTTGACCTTGTTTTTTTTCTCATTTTCTGAAACACACGTTTCCAAAAATTGCTTCATAATCTGGTAGTATTCTTCCTCACTTTTGTCCAAAGATGGAATCAAACCAAGAGCAGCCAATGTTTTGAGTTGAGGAGTAGGTATTTTTTCTCCACTTTTCTGTTTCTTGGCAGAAAAACTTTTTTCTGCTGAACCCAAGTTTTTTCTCTTGTTCTCATTTTCCTTCACAATTTTCGCCAGACGAAGCCCACCTGTATTGTCTGGATTTTTCCCATACTTTTGCCGAATTTTTGCCAGTGCCTCCTCTTCCTCTTTTTTTTGTTCTTCTTCCAAAAGTTCTGTCATACACGCATCAGCAAACTGGCGACGTTCTTTGATATCCAGCATCTGTACTTCTGCGAAGATGCCAGCGCATATCTTTTTGACTGCCCTCTCTCCGTGCTTCTCATACATCTCCTGTAGTTCAGCCCACGCACCCTTTTCAGCATCATCAAACGCTTCCACGTCTAGCAACGTATCTTTCAGTTCCTCACGTCTCGCAACAAGACCGCGCTCCAGGTCTTCCAGTTCGTTTCGTCCCATCTCATCAACCTGTGCCATCCACGCAGCAGGGAGTTGCCAGACCGGTGCTTCATCATCGTTGTCATCATTTTCAGCCGCAGGTGAAGGCGCAGGTGTCAGAAGAGACGAACCAGCCTGTTCACTCATTGTTGTGATGTCGCGTTGCCAAAAAACAAAAATGAT
>DKPS01000269.1 GCA_002471345.1 Saprospiraceae bacterium UBA7328 | reverse complement strand
GCCTTAATTCCTGAATATCCCTAATTGGAGCTCATTTGAGATTGCCTGGATATGGAGATTTTGGCCCAACTTTAGAAATATATCAGTATACTGTTAATGAAGATCGACCAACTCCTTTTGCCAATAGAGGTGGTTTTGGTCATATCGCATTTGAAGTAGAAGATGTACCTGAAATCCTAGAAAATGTAATCAAACATGGAGGTTCCAAACTCGGGAAAATCTCTCAAAATGAAGTCATAGGAATAGGAACGATAACTGTCATATACGTCAGAGATCCCGATGGAAATATCATAGAATTACAAAATTGGAATAGATACTAGACCCTTTTAGCTGTAATTATCACTTCTGGATCATGAATTGTCACTGCCGTAGCTTTATTATCTTCCACATCAAATACTATTCTCACTGAAGGCCCTCCTCCAGGAGCGAATGTATGGTCACCTACTTTATTAAGAGTCCTTCCAAAATAAGAGCCTCTAGACAGAGCTAAAAATTTTCTCATATTGAGTTTTACCTCGAAGAATTCATCTTCCCCAGATCCAAAAGTATATTTACCTAGATAGATTTCTTTTTCTGCTTCTGTAACTTCTATGCTCTGAGCTCCTGTATTAGCTCCTTTTATTCCTTCTAAATATTCCACAAGTGCTTCTTGAGTATCTTTTTCGGTACCTTCTACATTCTTTCTTCTTAATCTGATTTTAGCATGATGCATGAGTGTGAATCCATGAGGTCCTAAATTAGACTCTATTCCAGGCATAGCATCTATTATACTTTTTACTGCATCCACTTTACCTAACATTGCAAGAGTAAAGATATTAGCTCTTGCTCCGTGCCCCATCAGATATTCGGCTATGTCTTTCCTTCCCATGTGGGAAGCAGCCCCAAGGGCAGATTCTACATCTCCAAATCCCCAATCCCATGTAGCTTTTGATAATTCGGGCCTTGCATCTACTATCTCTCTAACTTTTTCAAAATTGGCATGTGAGGCACCTACTACAGCACTTATATCATCAGAAAGAGTAGAAGGATACTTGGGATGAATAATAGATTCCTCATTTTCTTGTTTCCCAAAAGAAAATATTCTTTTCTTTTCTGATGGGATTATTCCAATTAGACCAATGGAAGAAAGCCCTATAAAATTTCTCCTTGTGTTTTTCATGATGATTTTGTTCTAGGTTAAGTGAATTTATCTATTTGTTAGGTAATCGGGTCTGAATCCTATTCTTACTCCCACCTTAAAGGCAATATTTGAAGTGGTCTCGTCAGGAGGAAGGACATGCACAATTCCATGATTTATACTTATTCCGTCCCATTCTGAGGAAGGAAAATACGAAACCATTCCAAATGGAGAAACAGTAATCAGGTCACTGATTCCAATATCCAATCCCAGACCTGCCGCAACTTCAATTGCTAAATCGTTATTCTTAATTATATCTATAGGGTATAAAGTTTCTTTGTTTTGAAAATGAGCTTTGGAGGAGAGTATTAAAAATAGCCCTTTCTTAATGAAGTCATTCTGCTTGGAAAAGGTAGGGCACATGCAGTCATTTTTAAGATCTAAAAAGTAAAGATGGGCGTTGATGCCTCCAAAGACTTTTTTAAGTTTATAAGAGCTAGGAAAGGCTTCTGAGCCGCTGTTAGAATTTGATGATTGGGAGTATCCTAATCCAACTTCAGGATAAAATTCTAAGCGAACGTTTTTTAGCCTAAACCAATAATCTACCCCTATCTCATATGATGATCCGAAAATATTATTATTGGCAGGAGATACTGCTGAACTCACAATGGTATTCCAATTAGAATAGTCGTTTTGTTGAGTTGAAAGTCTTATGCCGAATTGAGCATTTGCCTCTACAACAAAAAACAAAGCGATAAGAGGAAATATGCATTTAGTCATGAAATCATAACGATGAAGCACATTAGAATATGATATGATATAATGCTTTTCTAGATTTGGCTTCTTATCCAGCCTTTTCATAAGCCTCAGTAATCCAGCCAATTAGCTCACCATCTACTTCATCTGTTGTTGATAATTTTACTCTGTGTGTACACATTGAACCGAATGGTCCCGAACTTTCCAACCTGTCCCCAATAGGCTTTTCTTTTAACTTGAAACCTAAATCAATCCTTGTTTTTGTAGCAGGTTTTATAAGGACAAATTGCTTTTTACGAATGATGCTTACACTTGCTTTCTTAGGAGTGATAGTTACATCATCACCCAATTTTTTTACTACTGAAATAAGAGAATCGTAAATTGGAATAAGAGACTCTTTTCCGCTGTATTGTGTGGTGACCAAATCATCGG
Source organism: Saprospiraceae bacterium UBA7328 (assembly GCA_002471345.1). Lineage (GTDB taxonomy): Bacteria > Bacteroidota > Bacteroidia > Chitinophagales > Saprospiraceae > UBA7328. Next base: position 35,869 of record DKPS01000269.1, on the reverse strand, counting down.
GACTATTGTTCTCATCTTTTGACAATGTAACAATAGTATTTGCAAACCCATGGGTCACTCCATGCTCAGTTTTTAAAAATTTAACGCCTTCAGAATGTTTTGAAAATGCCTTAGATTTTAGGATAGTTTTCCATTCATCTAATGACTTTCCTGTTTTTTCAGGCATATTTTTGATCATGGTTTCTAGAGCCTTGTCCATAATTTAGATTTTAATCGTAGTAAATTTACTCCTCTTTTACAATTCTAAAAAGGTCAGATGAAAATTGGTATCATAAGAGAAGAAAAAAAACCAGCAGATAGTAGGGTTACACTGAATCCAGAGCAATGCAAAATGCTTATGGATAAAGGATGGGATATAGTTGTGCAGCCCTCTCAAGTGAGATGTTACTCTGATCAAGACTACATCAATGCAGAAGTTTCATTATCAGAAAACTTGAATGATAGGTCTATTCTTATTGGGGTAAAAGAGGTGCCCATATCTTCACTAATAGCTGATAAGACTTACTTCTTCTTCTCTCATACAATTAAAGAACAAACTTATAATCAGCAACTTCTAAAATCTATTGTGGATCAGAATATTTCTTTAATTGATTATGAGGTTTTGACTAATGATAAGGGAGCTCGGGTCATTGCTTTTGGCAAATTTGCAGGAATGGTTGGAGCACATAACGGACTCTGGACGTATGGAAAGAGAACTCAAGCTTTCGATCTTCCTCGAATGAATGAGATGTTTGATTATAACGCCGCCAAAGCTGTGTATTCACAAACCAAATTCCCAAATATCAAAGTTGTCCTAACTGGTACCGGGAGAGTAGCTCAGGGTGCAGCAATGGTTTTGGATGATATGGGCTTTAAGAAGGTGAGACCTATAGATTATGTCTTGAAGTCTTTCGATGTGCCAGTTTATACTCAGCTAAATAGCTTCTATTATGCAGAGCGCAAAGATGGAAAAGTATTTGACGATGTCAATGACTTCTATCAAAATCCCTCTGATTATAATTCGGATTTTGACCATTTTCTGCCCATGACGGATATTATGATCAATGGTATTTATTGGGATAATGATGCTCCGGCATTCTTTTCTATAGATCAAATGAAAAGTCCTGATTTTGGGATTAAAGTTATTGCAGATGTGACATGTGATATTGCTCCAGTTAGTTCTATCCCTTCTACTATTAAGGCAAGCACCATTGCTGATCCAGTATTTGGTTTTGATCCACAAACTCAATCAGAGGTCCAACCTTTTGATATTGATGCTGTAGATATGATGACTGTAGATAACTTGCCAAATGAACTGCCACGAGATGCTTCTACTGCTTTTGGAGAGATGTTTATGGAGTATGTCATACCTGAACTTAAAAAAGATAAAAGTGAAATGATCACTAAAGCTACCGTAGCACAAAGAGGAGACTTAGGTCCATGTTTTGAATATCTGAGAGGTTATTTGAATGGAGAATAGTTGACCAATAAATTGATTTAGAAGTACTGTGTTATTCAATATAATAGTTCAACATCGAGCTGTTTTTTTCTTCCTCCCTACACGTTGTTTATCTATTATTTTCTGGATATATTCCTTTGCATAGGGAACTTTACAAGCTGTACCATTCATATCCACACTTATCTTTCCGATCATTTCTGAGACTTTTGCGGCCTCGGACGTCAATTCTTTGATATGACTTCCTATAGCTATTACAAAGCCATTCATTGTGTATTTGACTCTATTTTGAGCACTATGAATTTCTTGCTCCGCTTTTTTTAGAAGTTTTCTATACCTATCAATATCTAAGTCTTCATCTTGATTGACTGCTGAATAATTTGCTAATGTGGACCATCCAGCAGAAGCAACATTCTCCTTATTAGATTTAATCCATTCTAATCCCAAGTCAAATCCATATTTAGTTTCAGAGGCAACCCACGGCACTGTATATTCACTGAGATATGACCAATAAGCATTCTCGACCCAATTATTAAGCTGCTCTTTAGTAATTTGAGTTTCATCCGCCATCAATCCAGCTAAATACATTGCATCCGAATTTCCAGTTTTGTATAATTCAAGGGAGAGTTTATGATTCTTTTTTGTCTTTTTTAGTACTTTCTTTAAATCAGCTACTTTGACTCCGAAAAAAGGTTCTTGAGCACCATGTTTCATAAGCGTAGTTTTGGTTCTTTCATTACCATATGCTTCAAGTTGATTAAGAATTTCTTTAGCTGTCATGATATTGGTTTTGAATTATAACAAAGTTAATTTAAGGGAATTTCAACTGTTTAATTATCCTCTTGTTGTCTTTTTTGGTTTATTAGTTTTTTCAATCTAATGCCAATTTCCCAATTCCGATTTACATCAGCAAAATATTCTGCCCCAGGTCCTTCGGCAAAAAGAGGAACCACTACAGCTGAGTGGTCTTTAGTGGTCCATCTCATTTGCAGTTTTGGATACCTGTCGAAATCAGCAACAGCTGCAAGTCCCCCTGTTTCATGATCTGATGTGAATAGAACTAGAGTTTTGCCATTCATCTTCGAAAAATTTAATACCTGAGTAAGTGCATGTTGAATGGACTGCAATCCCTTGAAGACCCTATCTGAATCGTTTTCATGTGATGCCGCATCCATCTCTTCACTTTCTACTAGCAAGACAAAAGGCTTATTAAGAGATGTCATATATTCTAATGCCACATCAGTTAGTTTCGAAAGATTTGGTGTGGAATTTAAATCTTGAATTTCATCTTCGTCAAAAATTACCGCTACAGGATCTGAAGCTTTCTTGCCTTGCGGAAGTTGTAATGACTCATCTAGAAGGTGAAATCGTCTACTCAATATTTCTATGGTTTCATCTCTTTCAGGAACTTTGCCTTCGCCCAGATCTTCTAGCTCACCAAATATCAAATCCAGATTACTTGCTGATATTTGAGTAAGTATTTCCCTTGCATCGTCTTCATCTCTGGTGTGTACTAGAAACCCTGCAGGTGTGCCATCCCATATGTATGAGTCAGTGACAATACCTGTAGCATATTCATTCTCGGAGGCCACTTCAAATATATTTTTTAGATTTCGACGTTCCTGATCGATTCCAATATGACCAAAACCACTTGACGTTCCAGTTGCAAATGCTGTCGCAGAAGCTTCTGAATCTGTAAGAGGACCATAGGCTGACTTTGCATCATGCCATCCTTTAATTTCAAATTCTTGCCATACTGAAAGTTGATCTTTTTCTTGGAGTGTTTGCAAGGCGATAGACAAATGACCAAAACCTAAACCGTCAACGATAAAAATTATAATGTTTTCAGGTTTTTCATTTTCAAAATCTGATGCGGTCTTTTGAGGCTCTTGCCATGGAGAAAAATCAATGTCAGATGAGGGAATTGAGATATTTATATTCAATAAGTAAAAAATACTTGTTATGAGCATAAAAAGTGCAACTGTGGTCAGAAGACTTGTCTTTTTCCAGTGCGTCATAGGTGACAGTTTAGACAATTTACAAAAAAGATTGAAAGAGGTTGATCAGAGCGTACTAGTAGTAATAGCTAACTATGGTTACCGGCCCTTCTTCACTAGAACCTTATTATATTCTCCAGATTCTACCCAATTGATGATTTCCTGGGCCCGAGCAATGGCTCATAGATTATTGCCATGGAGAAATCGCATAAATCTGTCAAATGTTTTTTCTGTAAATCCTTCGAAGGCACGAGCTTGATTGTCCAGTTCTGCTACATCAAATGTCGCCCAGTACTTTTCAGGTAGTCCAGCTAGTTTTGTGAACAATTGTTTGGTTACATGTACATCTTGACAAACCAAAAGGCCACCTCGATCTGCAGTATATTCAGCCATTTGTGCCCATTGAAACAAGGTATATTTTAGACCAGAAGACAGCACACCGCTTAATCCGAAAGTAATATTAGAAAGTGCATCCATTAATTCTGGAAATATGAATCCAATTTCCTGATATAGAATATGTTGACATTTAATTTGAGCAACTTCCCTTCCAATCATGAAGAGCAATTCTTGTTTGGACAGTTTGTCTAGACATTCTGTAGATATAGCTATCATTGGCCTTTCCACTCCAAGCGTTGTAGCTGTGAATTGTTCAGACCGATGCACATACAATTCTGGTTTATAGTCTACATTCAGAATATCACAAGCTGTTTCTGTTAGACGAATCAAATCTGGAAAAGATTTTGGAGATAATTTCAGGCTACTTCCTGTGTATTGAAGCTTTATAATTTTTTCAATCCCCATATCATAAAACTTCTTCACAACTTTCTCTAATCCCTTAGTATTCTTTAAGGCCATCATGGACATGGCTTCTTTGGGATGTTGAAAATCAGATGCTTTAATATTATGTAAATTATGAGGGTTCATTCATACGCTGATTAATAAGAAGGGAATATATCAATTATAAGAATCAGGAGCCAACTAAATCTTGAAGATTTCTGATAGGTTAACTCGCAATTTTAGTTAATGCATTACATATAAATGAACATTGATAGAGTATCATTTATAGTATGTGTGAAGACATTTATGTGCAATTAATTTTCTTTTCATATTCCAATATTTTTGATTCAAGTCGATTATTCAAATAATAATTCTTATTTCTTAAGATCTTTGAGATCAATTTGGCTTCCTCACAATATTTATAAGTTTTGTCAAGCCCCCAATGATTAGGCGGTGTTTGTAAGTTTGTTATTCTATCGGCTATTTTGACAAGTCCTACTTCCTTTTGCAATAGATTTATTCGATTTAAACTGTCCATCATTTTTTCTTCTTTTGACTCTAGATTCTGGTCTTTTGTCAATGCTAGAACAGCCTTTGCAATTGCCTCTCCAAAATTATTCTTAATCTCTTCAAAATCAGCATCTGTATCTTCAATCGTGTCGTGAAGTATGGCCGTTTGAATAGCAAAATCGATATCAAAATTACTATTAAAACTGTATGCCATTAAAACCTCCATTGCTACATTTGAAATATGCAAAATATAGTTTGAATTTGTTCCAGGGACCTTTTGATTACAGTGTTTTTCTCCAGCAAATTTCATTGCGGTTTGATATAATTCTTGAGTCTTAATTTTTATTTCAAAAGAAGTAATTCCATTTGTTCAACATGTATTTTCCTCTTTTGTTATTTGCCATTATTAATTCTTTTTTTGTCTCCATAGTTCATGTTCTCTTTCTCCAATTGCTCGAACCTTTTTGAGTAGAATGTTTCGATCTTGATAAGTCAGCCCTCTTGTTTGAATAGGTGGCAAGAAATGTAATGTGATTTCACCAGGTCGAATTTTCCATCCTCCTGGAGGAAGACATTCTCGGCTTCCTAATATATATAGAGGATGGATTGTTGCTTGAGATTGGATGGCTAAGACAACGGGGCCCTTTTTGTATGGACATAGATTTCCATCTATGCTCCTTTGTCCTTCTATAGATAAAAAAACCAATCCTCCATTTTTAGCATGTTTGGATGCTTTGTTAAGTTGGGCTTTGGATTGTTTTGGATTTTGTCGAATGATTACCCACCCTAAAATGAAAGATGTCCATCCTAAAAAAGGAATCAATGCATATTCTATGTTCCATATGCTCCTTACATGATAATTCCAAGCAGAGTATCCAGCTGTAGGATCCAATAGACTTTGTTGATTTAATCCCACTATAATTCCACCTTTATCAAGTTGGGAAGGGGCTTCTTTATACTCAGTTTTAACTTTTACTCCGAACAAAGCTAACGCAGTTTTTTTCCAAAAACGTGTGATCTTCCATGCCATTTTATTTGATATAGGATTAATAATTATTGCCAAACTAAGTAAGGGAATCATTAATACTATTGCGATTATGTATCGACTAACTTGACTGAATATGTTCAAATTAAGCTTGTTGACATCATGGAATATTAAATGCTTTACTCATTACTAAAAATAGTGATGTCATGTTTAAATACCAGCCTTTTTTCTTATAATATTCACGTTGTTTCTCTCTCATAAGCATGAATTCTGTTTTTTTAGAATTCTGTAATTCACTTCAACTATGTTACAAAACAGTTTAGAGATTCTGCTGTATTGAATTCCTCATATCAATGAGAGTTAAGATTCAAATACGGCTTAGAAAGAGTCTGGATATACGGAATTCAGTTTGTTTATTAATGTAAAGAATCAATTTAGGAAAAGGCTTAGCGTTAAGAATACAAATTTGTTTTCTGGCTGTTTAAAATGCATTGCTTGTCTACAAGATCCGTGTATTATGTCCAGAGTTTTACTATTGAATAAAATCTTTAGGACACTAGTTATTCTGTTTGCCAGCCCTTGCTCTCTTTGAAGATAATACTGTTAAAAAATTTTTGAGGAATTGCCTTTTGTCAGTTATTTTTTGGATTTATTGTGGTGATAAACCATAGCTATATACCTATGATTTTAAATTTAAACTTCTTTTCTTATCTCTTGCTGAAAAGTTAAAGCTAATCCTAATAGAAATGCTGAAATTAGGACCGAAGTGCGTTCAAAAATCAAAATAAGTGATAAAGATCAAAAACCACAATCGACTCCTAAGCTAAATCTGTATTCTGAATTAAATCCAAAAAGTAAAACCGTCAAAAACAGAAATGAAGATTTAGACCACCAGACTTTATAGGTATTGACAATGAGTTGTTGTAGATTTTTGGAGTTACTATATGAGTTAAGAATATTTATTCCCTCTTCAAAACAAAGGGCATTTGTCAATCGGAGAACTTAAGAGTGAATATGCTAAGATCAATAAATAATAAATCCAACATTTCTTGTTATCGAATCTGAATGACAGTTTTTTAATCTTATTTCCAATTTTCAAAATCTGATGATTTAATGATCTATTAGTATTTTACATACTAAATCTCAAAAAAGATGAAAAAACAAATACCACTAAAAACTAGAAGAAAATTTATTGGCCATGCTCTAGTAGGAATGGCAAGTAGTATGGCTATTCCTTCATATTCAAGAACCTCAGATGGGAACTATGGAAAATCTTTAAAAATAAATACTGAAGCACTTGACGAACACTATTGGGAAATGGTGAAGAGTCAATTTTCAATACCGAAGGGTAAGATTATGGTTAATGCGGCCAATTTATGTCCAAGTCCTTTTGTGGTAACTGATGCAGTTATTCGTCATACGAGAAGTCTTGAAAAAGATGTTTCATTCCAGAACAGAGATAAGTTCTCCGATATTCGTACAGAGGCACTCAAATTAATGGGAGAATATTTAGGCGCTGAAGCATCAGAGATTGGAATAACTCGTAATACAAGTGAAGGTAATAACATCATCGTCAATGGCCTGGATTTTGAGAAAAGCGATGAAGTCATCGTCTGGAATCAGAATCATCCTACTAATCATGTTGCGTGGCAACAAAGAGCCAAGCGAGAAGGCTTTTCAGTGAAGATCATTAAAATGCCCGAAAATCCAAAATCAAAGTCAGACTTATTGGATGCAATTAAAGACTCCATATCTGACAAAACAAGGCTGATCGCTTTTTCACATATTTCGAATGTAAGTGGGATTGCAATGCCAGCTGCTGAAATTTGCGAATTAGCAAAATCAAAAGGAATACTAACATTGATTGATGGGGCACAATCATTCGGAATAGAAAAAGTAAATCTGAAACAAATTGGTTGTGATTTTTATACTGGAAGTGCTCATAAGTGGCTTATGGGGCCAAAGGAGACAGGAATCATCTTTGTCAGAGGAGAACGCATTGATGAAGTGTGGCCTAGTGTAATATCTGCTGGATGGAAGGAAGATTGGAAGACCGTTGATGAAAAGCTTTGTGTTCTGGGACAACGAAATCCTGCTGCCGCATCGGCACTTGTTGAAACCATAAACTTTCATAATGATATAGGCAACATAAACATTCAAAAGAGAGTGAGAGCATTGACCAATTTTTTAAAGGAACAAATTCAAGATAGAATACCTGGATCTAGTTTTGTCACACCCAAGCAAGAGGAAATTAGCGGAGGTATTGTAATCTTCAAAATGAAGGATAGGGATTCAATCCATATTTTCCAGAAATTATATGAAAACTATGGCATTGCTTCTGCACCCTCTGGAGGAATTAGATTTTCACCAAATATTTACAATACTATGGCTGATATGGAAATGGTAGTAGATGTATTAAGTGAGTTGAATGGAGGATAGGGATTATTCCATGTAATAAAAAATTGATTAGTATTTGATGTCAATGGCGACTTTCTGATAGAGTTGGTACTAGTGGAAGTGGAACTTCATATAAATATGTCAGATTTTTGAAAATCGGACGATTCTTATAACTAGTTTCTATTCATCTGATCTAATTGATTTCCTATAAACGGAAATAAGCACATTGCATATATTTAGTGGAATCTGAGAGTGCGAAACAAGTTATAAATACAATGTTGCCCTAAAATGAAACTTTTTTAAATCTTGTCTTTGCTAATTGATTGCGCCTAAAAAATATCGAAAGTTTAAACGATACAAGAGTATTTCAATGAAATCTTTTAATCTTAACCAACTAAGGTTTAGCAAAAAATAATCTGAACTTTTGACATGATCGAAGATATGGAGTGAGTGCCTGAGAAATACCGAAACATCTGACAAATACGAATGGATTATATGAAGTCAATGTTGAGCATATTAATGATGTATATTGAATTTTCTGCTTCTGGGATAATGGGAATTAATAATCCTTAAGATTGGGGTTCAAAAGAAGACTGAGAAGACACATGAAATCCTATATTTCAATAATCGAAAATAAAATCAAGGAGACTAGGCTTTCAACATTGTAGAAAATAGTTGAACTAGGTTTCGGTGGAAAAGTAGAGCTTTCAATTAGTCTTTCCTGAAAAATAACCCCAGATGACAAGAGATACCATAGAATCTCGCCTATTGGCAGAGGCTTCAGGTATTATAAACAGTTAGCTTACATTAGAACAAAAAAAACATGATAAAATTCTTTAGAAAAATTAGACAACAATTACTGACAGAAAATAAGTTCAGCAAATACCTAATTTATGCTTTTGGGGAAATAATTCTTGTTGTAATTGGAATTCTAATAGCATTTCAAATTAATAGTTGGAATGCCGAAAATTTATTAATTGAGAAAGAAATAAAACATCTTTCGGGGATAGAAAGTGATTTAAAAGAAAATGTCAAAATATTTAGAAAATCAATAGATTCACAAAGTGAAAATATGGAAAAGATTGATTTCCTATTGAAAGTTCTTGAGGAAAAAAGGCCTTATACCCTTGATTTTAGCACGAATTTGCGGTCTGTCAAAGGAATTGAAGAAATTGAGATCATTACCACTGGATTCAATACCCTTAGTGCTTTTGGTATGGATAATATTAGGTCAGATAGTTTACGGTCTGAGATCGTGTTATTATTTGATCATAAATTTCCGAATAATCAAAGTTTATTTCATGACCTTGGTCGTATGCATCATGAATCACTGGTTATTCCTATTATGCTTAAGCATTTCACAAATGGCGAAGGGTCTAGGCCAATACCGAACAATTATCAGCAACTTCTTGAAAGTAAAGAGTTTATCAGTATGTTAGGTACAAGAAGAAATGTAAAACTTGCCTTAGTAGGGCGCTTAGAAGGGATGATCAGAGATTCAGATGCATTAACATTACATATTCAAGAGGAATTAGAAAAAATAACGAAAGCCTAACCATATGTATAAGCCATTAATATGGTATATACACTGACTGTTAATCAGAATGATAACCTACCAATAAGTAATGATAAAATTCTTTAGAACGATCAGATAGTAGCTACTTTCTGATAACAAAATCAGCAAATATCTAATTTATGCTGTAGGTGAAATTATACTCGTGATTATTGGGATTCTCATTGCTTTATCAATTAATAATTGGAATGAAAGCTATTAATACAAAAAAAGGAATTAACTGTCTTAAGAGAAATTCAAGAAGATCTAAAATCAAATGCAATGGCCATTGGAAATTGCATTAGTTATGACAGTTCAGCAGTCGAAAGTTTTTACCTAATTATTGATCATATACAGCATAATCAACGTTATATTGAAGCGCTAAATACCAACTTTGCTTCAATTGTTGAATGGTGTGCTTACCAAATTGATGATGACACAATGAGTTTTTGATATGCTTAAAACTTTCTTCAAACAAAAGAAAGCAATCTCTCAAGGCGGACAGAGATATGTAAAAGTTGACAATTGATCTAGTTCATGTTATTGAAAAAAGATTAACTGATACTAACTACCGAAAAGCTAACAATGTGAATAAATCTTACAGGATTTTAGTCACTCTGATTTGCCCATAGACTCAAGATGGAAACAGAATAACTTAAGATTTTACTATTCCTAGCCAGGTATCACCTGTACACGTTCTGCATAATCTTTGTAAATCTTCAAAAGATCTTGATATTTCTCTTGAAATTCATCCTTTAGATCTGTGGTTTCTCCTAAATCATTGTCTAAATTGAACAGGACGAAATTATCTTCACTGAAAGGGCCGTTAATGTGTACTAATTTCCAAGGTCCTTTTTTTACGTATGCCCTGTCATTGTGTTCAAGGACTAGAACATATTCATCACTGTGTACCTGTTGTGCGTCCCCAGAAATTTAAGAAACCATTGATTCTCCTAAAAGAGGAAGGATTTTGTCGGAATTATATTTTCCAGGATAATTTACTCCTGCGATTTCATAGAATGTAGGTGCCAGATCTAGCAAAGTGAGATACGAATGATTAATATCATTTGTTCTACCAACACCTTTTCCAGAAATAATAAGAGGAGCCCGTATCCCTCCTTCGGTAGTAAATACCTTATACCTATTGAATGGGGCACTTCCTGCATGAGCCCAGGGTGTGCCGTAAACAACAAAGGAACTATCGGAACCCATGTTTTCGTATGTGTTCTGATAAGTAGAATGAAGGAATTCTCGGTAATTAGGATTGCTATTATTATAAAAATCTCCTCCATTGGCGCCATTATCAGACATGAAAATGATGAGCGTATTTTCATAGAGACCAAAAGCCTTTAGAGAATCGATCATCCTTCCGACATGAAAATCAAGATTATCAACCATTGCAGCGTACAGTTCCATTTTTTTGGATTCAACCCTTTTTTCATCAGGACCTAATTGATCCTAGTCAATCACGGTTTCTAATCTTGGAGGAAGTTTTGAATGTTCAGGAATAATGCCTTTAATCTTGGTAGATTCAAACCGCTTGACTCTCAATTTGTCATAACCTTCATCGTATCTTCCCTTGTATTTTTGAGTGAATTCATGTGGTGCTTGAAGCGGCCAGTGAGGAGACGTGAATGCTGCAAAAGCAAAAAAGGGGTTTCCATTATCTTTGTCTTGTTTGAAGAAATCAATCAGCGTAGAAGCATAGAATTCTGTACTGTATTTGCCTTCAGGGTACTCGACGAATTCACCATTTTTCCTGTATTTAGAAACTGGATGACTATTTGATAAACCGACCTTGTTATAGTGGTTTCCAGCTCCACCCAGAAGATTCCAGGATCGCTCAAATCCTTTTGAAAGGGGGCTGTTTTCGATTTCATATCCAAGATGCCATTTCCCCGCAGTGTAGGTATTATATCCTTCATCTTGCATCAATTGTGGTAGAGGGACTATTCTATCGCTCAAATGTGTTTCATAATCCCAATTTGAACTCAATATTGAATCAGCACCCTGTCTTCCCATTCCAGCTATATGATTATCATTTCCTGATAATAACATTGCTCTAGTCGGAGCACATAATGGTGCCGTGTGAAAGTTTGTGAATAGCATACCCTGTTTTGCAAGAGCGTCAATGTTAGGTGTGGAAATTTCTCCCCCAAAAACGCCCAAGTCCGTATAACCCAAATCATCAGCCACGATCAAAAGGACGTTAGGTCTTGAATCAGGTATCTCCTTATTGGTCGTTGGCGGATTACACGAGATGTTTACTAAACTGATAATTAGAATCGGAAAACGCTTCAAATCTAAATGTTGATTTTTAAAGATGTCCATTGGTTAAGAGGTTAGTAAACTGCTGAATTTACCGAATTTTAATGATGTTCTTAGAGAACTGAAATAAATCAACAAGCTGAGTCTAACAATTGATATTACACATACTGCTATCGAGCTACTTGAAACTGACGCACAAATGCTCTATTATATAAATATTAAATAAGTCCAGAGGTACGTGCCATATGTGGACAATGGTACCAACTATGTGTTGATGCATATACTTGCTTGGCATATCATGTGTATGAGACGTTGGTGGGTTTTCAAGTACCCTTAGATGAGTTGAAAATTAAATCTGAGAGTAATCCATGGGTTTCAGAAACACACGAGTGATATTGCTCATGTTGCCTTTGTATTCATCCATAGAAACTAATTTCTTCCAAGCCGGAAGATTAATGAAATTTGACCAACCAACTTTGTTTTCTTCTAAGGTCGTATTTGCCAGCATATAAGTTAGGCAAGGCATTTGGTCACCAGAAATGTTTTTACCATAGAATACCATCGGTAGCCCAGCATCGGCAAAAATGTCAAACTCGTCTTCAAACATTCTTAATTTACTTTTAAGGGCACCTTCATTATGACTTTCATAAGTTCTCAGTTCATAGATTTTTGCAGCATTTGGAACTTTCAATTCAGGGAACTCTTTGGTGCTTTGGATAAGACTAGAATTAATTCTTATAAATGGGATAGTTGCCTGATCAGAAGATAGGTAGGGATTGGCAGCTGTCACGTATTCTGCATCAGCAAATAAATTCCTGTCACTATTTTGAAAAGTGAGAATATCCTTGTGAGGAATGAGCAGATAGATTTTTTTTGGTAATGACTCACCCTCTTCTTCGAATACTCCAACATTTTTTGCGCCTTGTCTATTTAATGCTGGTATGAGGGCTTTTTCAAAATAGGTGTGCAATAGGTCTGCAGATCGGAAAACTTTTGTTTCATATACTTTTAATTCGTAAACCTGAGTCTGAGCTCCGGCTGAAAGTGCAAATAACAAAAGGAAAAAAATAACAGGAAATAGCTTCTTCATATATCGGTTAAGGTAATGGATTTTATGAACATTGATAATTTCGTTTTATCAATTTATACACCCAAAGTCTGTTCTAAAGGAAATGTAGTCAAATGTATTAGATTGGATTCTCATTTTATGTTTCAGCACCTATGATCAAAGGGTGGTTTTGCAATACATCTAATATACATTGTCAGTCAACTCATAATATTAATCAAAGTCTCATAAATTAGGTCAAACACCCTTTATAATTAAGATTTTGAGACAATACTAAATGCTTTGAGAATAGCCTTTTTAATCTGTAAAGTCGATAGACTGTTAGAGTGGTGATAAAGTATTGAATGTAGTGGGTTAAATCACGTTTCGTTGATTAGTAGACTTAGCATTTTGACAGCTTAATATTGTTGTACAATTAGAATTTCTATACAGTATCAAAAAACAATCTATCATATCATTCTCCCACCATATGATTTACGATTCACAGTCATTCTGTATCTTTAGAAAATGCGTACAAGAACAACTGTTTTCTTCTTGAATGTTGAAAATGCTATTTTGGTTGTTTTCAAGAGATTTATCATTTTAATATTAAACCATGCAATCTAAACGAAGAAGTCTTATCAAGTTATTACCATTGGGCGCATTGTTCCCTATACAGATTGCCAACAGTTTTGCTCCAAAAATTAGTCATGAACTAAATTCCAATAATTCTGAATTAATCTCCCGTTCTATACTCAAAAATATTGACCATATCTACGATAATGCTATTGTCGTTGATGGAATAGTAATCACCCGTAATTGGAATCAAGATTCAAATAAAGCTTTGAAAAAGTCTGGATATACAGGATTCAATGCTTCATTGGACTCAGGAAGTTTGAGAAGGGCGCTCTTTTCTTTATCGGAATGGCAAAGCAGAATAAAGAAAAACCCAGATCGGTTTATTCGAGCTACAAGTGCTGATGACTTTATTCTAGCTAAAAAAGAAGGTAAAGTTGCTATCATGTTAGGATTTCAGAATACCAGCATGATCGAAAAATCAATTGACAATCTGGATATTCTATACCATGCTGGTACAAGGTGGATGCAGTTGACTTATAATCCGCGTAATTTGTTAGGCGATGGTTGCACAGAACGCACAAATGCCGGCCTTTCTGACTTTGGGGTAGAAGCAGTAGAGCGAATGAACGAGCTCGGAATAATTATAGACCTATCTCATTGTGGCCGTCAGACTACCAATGATGGTATTAAATTCAGCAAGTCTGGTGCAATGATCAACCACTCTATGTGTGAAGCCCTCCATAAGGATCATCCACGAGCCAAAACTGATGAACAGATTCGAGCTATGGCAGATAAAGGTGGTGTAATAGGAATTATCTCTCTTGGATATATGATAGGCCCGAACTTGGGTAAGGAAACAACCTTGGAGACATATGTGGATCATATAGATCATGCTGTGAAAGTGGGGGGAATAGATCATGTGGGATTAGCTGCGGATTTTGCTGTACAGGGCCTTGAAGCAACTGGTGCCACTCGTGAAAACTGGTATGTCCCACGCTTAACTCGATTCAAGCCATCGTATAAGGTGCAATGGCCCCCATGGATTCCTGAGCTAGACACTACCGACCGTTATCGAAATGTGACTAGACTGCTGGATAAGAGAGGTTATAGCACAGGTGATATTGAGAAAATACTTGGTTTAAACTGGTTGCGGTATTACCGAGAAGTTTTAAAACCTTAGAAATTTTAAATTGAAATGATCAAACATATTCCTTCCCACTCCATGAGATTTTTTATAGCTACATCGTTTATTATAATTTATTTGTTAACCAGTTGTAACCAGGGCGAAACGATTGTTGAAGATGTTGGGGAAACGACGACATATGAAGTTGTTTTTAGAGAAAACGTATCCGGTGATTATGAAAAAACGAAGATTGGGGATAATAGTTTTGAGTACAGCTATGAATATGCTGATAGAGGTCGCGGACCTAATTACATTGAGCAGATTACGCTCAATGAAAATAACTTTATTACTGCGCAAAAGATAAAAGGAAATAATTATCGTAAAGTAGACGTCGACGAAAGTTTTTCGAGCAAAAACGAATCTGCCTCTTGGAATAATCTGATGGGTAAATCTAGTGGAACCTTTGCTGGTGATAAATTGTATTTCAGATATGCAGGGTCACCTGCTATTTATGAGATCCTCGGCCAGTTATTATTAAAATCCGATAACGGAAAGGTTGATTTATTTCCAGAAGGCGAAGTGGAATTAGTGAAAAAGATTCCTTTACAACTTTCTGACGGTTCTTCGCTAGACCTTCTGATGATAAATGGTTTGAATTTAGACCCGACCTACTTATGGATGGATGGCGATCAGATGGTTTGTAAAATCTCAGGTAATCTTCATATCGTAAAAAAGGAATTTTCGAAATTCCGTATAGAGATGAAAGGAATACAGGATGATATCGAAGATCATAATCTTATAGAAATTGCCAAGAAGCTTACACATCAAATAGATAAAGTAGTCATCCAAAACGTAAATGTATTTACTGCTGAAGGTGATATACATGATAATCAAGATGTGTTTGTAACAGGGGAGATGATTACCGGTATTTATCCTAATGGCCAGATGCCAATAGATGAAAAGGCAAAAGTAATTAATGGAAATGGTAAAACACTTTTACCAGGCATGTTTGACATGCATACGCATAATTCCAAATTTAGAGGAATATTACACCTAGCTGGAGGCGTGACATCAGTTAGAGATTTAGCTAATAATAAACAACTCCATGAGCTAGGAGAGCAATTTAATACTAACGCAATTCTGGGCCCAAGAATTGTTACTTATTGCGGAATTATTGATGGCCCTGGAGAATTTGCTAATCAAAGAAATGTTGTAGAGAATTTAGAAGAAGCACTTGAAGAAATTCAAGATTATAAAGACCGAGGGTACCATCAAATAAAATTATATAGTTCTATCCTGCCTGACTGGGTCCTTCCCTTAACTAAAAAAGCGCATGAGCTCAATATGAGAGTCAGTGGGCATATACCTGCATATATGACTGCCACACAAGCCATTAATCAGGGTTATAATGAGATTCAGCACATTAATATGCTTTTTCTTAATTTCTTATCGGACACGATAGATACCCGTACGCCCCTTCGACATACCATGCCTGCTCAACATGGAGCTGATCTGGATCTCAATTCCCGTGAATATTTAGATTTTGTAGAACTCCTCAAATCCAAAGATATTTTGGTGGATTTGACGATGGCCATTTTTGAAAACATGTATATCGCTAAGAAGGGAGAACCTAGCCCTACCTATAGTATGATTGCAGATCGATTTCCTTTGATGAATCAGCGTAGCTTTTATGCTGGAGGACTACCGAAGGATGGAGAAAAGGTACAGCGCTATAAAGACAGTTTTAGTAAAATGTTGGATGTGATTTTTGATTTGTATGAAAAAGGAATTGCTATAGTTCCGGGAACGGATGGCTTACCAGGCTTCCTTTATCATCGAGAACTTGAACTTTATGAACGAGCTGGAATTCCGGCTCATGAAGTGTTGAAACTCGCCACAATTACCTCTGCCCAAATTACTGGAATGGATAATTCTTTTGGTTCTGTTACTGTAGGCAAACATGCTGACCTTATTTTGATAGATGGTAATCCTGTATCGAATATTAGCGATATTAGGAAGGTAGAATGTGTATTGAAAGGTGGTAATCTATATTATAGCAAGGAATTGTACAATGCTATGGGTATTAGACATTTTAAGTAACTGAAGATGTTAATACTACAGCCTTTACAACTATTAATGGAATGAGAACAAGTCCTTTTACTATAGTCAAATGAAGCTAATATACTTTCTCAATTGTTGAATGCTCTTAGTCGTTAAAAGAAAATGTATTTAATATAATTATCGGTTCAGTTTTCATAGATTATTTTGTGGATTACATTCCCAAATTAAACTTTCTCATTTTCATTTAGCAATTCAATAGAGGTTTTGAAACGCCCTGTTGCATACAGATTGTAGAAATGGATAGTTTCATTTCTTTTTATACTTTTTGCTGTCAAATGAATTGCAGTGATAAAGCCGTCAATCAGTTAAAGCAATCCGATCAATAATAGCCAGGCCCTAGACTTTTGCTGAACCTGATATTTAGAAACTATGGAAAGAATCCTCTTAGAGTATCAAAGCGTTGTACTCCGTTTATCAACAGCATTCAGCAGTGCAGCCCACGCTTGAAGCATGGGCTACAGCTTTCTCCAGAATTGGTCACTAATCTCAAGAGTGCGTTCTCTTGATCTATTATTGTACGCTGATCACTTATTGTTGTGTAACAGATGCTTCTTCGACTTAAATGCCCACAGGCCT
Organism: Saprospiraceae bacterium UBA7328; assembly: GCA_002471345.1. Taxonomy (GTDB): domain Bacteria; phylum Bacteroidota; class Bacteroidia; order Chitinophagales; family Saprospiraceae; genus UBA7328. The sequence goes on along the minus strand of DKPS01000269.1, from coordinate 18,504 downwards.
TGCATTCCCGGCCGTCGTCCTATTATCGCCCCAATAGGCAGCTGTATCATAGAAAATAAGAATGCAAGTATGATGAAGGGATCAAGAGCGAACGACTTTCGCAATGGAAACTTTGCCAACACTCCCTCTAACACTTTAGGTGTAGCACCAGGACCATTCTGCCTATACCAGAATGACCAATTCGGGTAGATCCAATACTTCAAGAGCTTTTTAGGTTCCGTAACCTTGGGAGTATTTGGATGGCAACCGATCAGTTTAGAAACCGAGTCTATGAAAGCAGGGTAGTCTACCAGATTTACAGAGTGTTGAGCGCGTCTGTAGAACTTGTTGGCATTGGCCTCGTCCTGCTTAGCCTGCTCAGCGTTGTCTGCAGGCAAAGTGCGAGTTCCGTTAAGTATCATCGCAATATACCGCGAAAGTATTTCGGCGCAGGAAGGAATACCCCCTTGATGAGGCCTTGCCCACCCAAGAAACATCAAATGATTGCCTAGGCCCGGTGGAAAGCACTGTTTAAACCAGCTGCGAGGATTCCAATCAAGCCCAGGTGCATCGAGCCAGGAAAAGTCTGTTTTGTATCCGGTACAGAGTAGGACCGTGTCAATGCCCGTCACCTTCGCCTCTTTTGGACTATCGTAAACTTGATCGCTATTTCCTTCGTAGATAGCATCCGGAAATGTTACAACAGTTCCCGAAAATGTAGCGGTTTTAGCTACAACAACATTAAGATTTCCTCGAGCTGCTTCCGTGCACATTCGAGCATTCTTGGTCGGTACTGAGGCTTGGTCACCACGGAGGCCATCTTCCTTAACGCTCTGCCGACACCATGCCGAAAGTCGGCGTGCTGCTGGGCTTGCAACCTTTCCCGTCCCCCAAATGGCATGACGCACTGCAGAATAAGCCCACATAGGAGCAGCATTGGCCATTCGGCTGGTTGTCATGACTTCGAGGAAGTCAGATACTTTGGCATTTCCCCACTTGGTTTCATCCTTCATGAAAACCTGCTCATCATGGTCGGGATCGGTAGAAAATATTCCAGGGAATCTTGGTGCAACAGAAACCGGAGAACGTGACCAAATAGTCACTCCTGCAGCCTCTCCCGCGATATCTGAGGCAATGTCAGCAGCACTTTCACCACTGCCGACAAGTAATACTTTCTGACCAGCAAAGTCCGATGGACTGTTGTAATCGCTGGAATGAAGAACGCGACCAGTGAACCCTTCTGGTTCTACCCGATTGGCCACATGGCTGGACCCACTTGCTACGATGAGAGCATCTACTTCCTGCACTGATTCTTCGCCGGAGGGGCCCGTCTTTGTAGTAACCTTCCAACGGTCATCCCGAAAAGTAGCCTGTGTTACGGTTGTGTTCAGTCTAATATGCTCCCGAAGTCCAAAGTGGTCCGCGTAGTCCTCGAGGTATTTTCCGTACTCCTCTTTGGACGAGTACTTGATATTGCTTTCGCTCGGAGCGAAGTCCGAATAGGCCATGAACATATTAGAAATCGTGAGATAGAGATTCTCGTATTGTGTGTCATGGGAGCGGCAGAAAACACCGCCAATACCTGGTCCCTTATCTACGGCAATCGCTTTATGCCCAGCCTCCAGCATTTCTTTTAATGCCACTAAGTGCTCCTACGATGATGATCTGTTTCATTGGTTGTTGTTTTTTAATGGTGAAAAATTTTGAGGTGTTTTATTCATTTGGTTAATGTATAGTGCTAATATAAAATTTATGAGGTAAAGAAAACATGATGTGTGTCTGGTGCACAAATGGGACAAGTGGACTTAACTAAGTATTTGACTTTTTATAATATAGTAGTTTGAGGTTCTTATCCTCTTTACAAAAATTAATTGAGCATTCTATTTTATAAAGATGTGATATCTAAAGTGGGAGTCAATTTCAGATGTTGTATTTGATTGGTGATTATATTCTGAAGGAAATTCACCTTATTAATGAGACTCAAATTTTTCAAAGTCTTTATTTTCTATTTCTACAGAATGGAATCCATTAGTGATTAATGCCTTTTCAATATTAAATCTTTCTTTAAGCATTTTATAATATTGCGCATCTGCTAAACTAGGAGCTAGGATTCCGATGTAGTTCTCATTCTTTTCGCAATAATGATTGTGTAGATGACCAATCAGTTTCCAATCATGGAGCACTAATTTTTCTAATTCTTTAATAATTATCGTCGGTTGAGGAGGCCATCCTTTATCACTGGATCCAAAGTATATTCTGATCAAACCTTCGACGTCATTTTTTAATATGAATCCATGAAATTCTGTCGGATGGCCAAGCATAGGAAATCTATTGATCTGATAGTTTAAAATATGAGCTTCAAGGTTATTTATTTGTCTTAATGAGCCAATACTTCCAGTATGCACTAAAAGGGCATTTATCCTATCTGCTTTTTCAATCAATGAAACTTCTAGATTTTGTCTGGCTTCTTTTGCAATTGCAGAGAGATAGGTTTTAGATCCTAGTTCAAGCTTCAAAGAATCTCTATAATGGTTTAAGGCTGATAGATTGCCTATCTCCTCATTCCACAAATGACTCTCATTTTTTAATTCCCAATAAAAGAATTCTTCTTTACCTTCTTCTAACAAAACTACTTTAGTTGCGCTTTCAAACAAGTTGGAATCTTGACAAATTAAAACACTTAAATTCTGGATCAAGAGTAGGAATAGAATAATTGGCCTAAGAAGATCATTCATTATTCGCTTTTATGTAATCAGTTTATAATGTACCAATACAAATTTGATAAGCTTACATTTGTGCTCTTTTATGAAAGTACGTAACAAAACAGATAAGGTCAAAATAGTAACTATGGGTTGCAGTAAAAATACTGTAGACTCTGAGAACATCTTGACACAACTACAGGGCAATGAAATCAATGCATTTCATGAGGACGAAAAGCCTCAAGAAGAGAATGTAGTGATAGTGAATACTTGTGGATTCATAGATTTGGCTAAGCAGGAATCAATCGATACAATACTGATGTATGCGGATAAAAAAAATCATGGTGACATAGAAAAATTATATGTCACAGGGTGCTTATCAGAACGGTACAAGAATGATTTAGAAAAGGAAATTCCAGAGGTTGATGCTTATTTCGGCACATTTGAACTGCCTGGTCTTTTGGCAAAATTTAATGCAGACTATAAGCATGAATTGATAGGAGAGAGACGCACAAGTACTCCTATGCATTATGCATATATGAAAATATCAGAAGGATGTAATCGGACCTGTAGCTTTTGTGCTATTCCACTCATGCGTGGTGGACATGTTTCTAGACCTATAGAGGAATTAGTATATGAAGCACAGCAGCTGGCTAGAAGAGGTGTGAAGGAGCTTATGCTCATTGCGCAGGAGCTCACTTATTATGGCTTGGACCTATATAAAAAGAGAGCTTTGGGAGAACTGTTACAGAAGTTAGCAAAAGTGGAAGGTATTGAATGGATCAGGTTGCACTATGCATATCCTTCTAAGTTTCCTAGAGAAATTTTTGATGTAATGGCGGATACTCCTGAAGTATGTAATTATCTAGACATGCCTTTGCAGCATGCCAGTGATCCTGTATTAGAAAGAATGAGGAGGCAAATTACAAAAGCTGAGATGGAGGATCTCATAGGATATGCTAGAGAACGAGTTCCTAATATCGCAATAAGGACTACTTTTTTAGTAGGATATCCAGGAGAGACAGATCAAGAATTTAATGACTTATGTGATTTTGTACAAGGACAAAGGTTTGATAGGCTGGGAGTATTCCTTTATAGTCATGAGGAAGATACAAAAGCCCATGAAGTAGAAGATGACATCCTAGCTGAAATTAAGCAAGAGCGATCCAATCGAATAATGGAGATCCAAAGTGAGATCTCATTTGACCACAATCAGGCTAAAATAGGCAAGGAATTTAAAGTGCTCATAGATAGAAAAGAAAGTGACCATTTTATTGGTCGCACAGAATATGATTCACCAGAAGTGGACAATGAGGTTTTGATAGATGCTACTAATCAATATTTGAGAGTAGGGGATTTCGCCCAGATCAAAATAGACGATGCAGAAGAATATGATTTATTTGGAAGTGTGGTGGACTAACGACTTGGATGCAGTGGTTTAAATGTAGAGCTGTTTGTAATTACCCTTTCCCAGTCAAATTCCTTTCCAGATCTCACTAAATGCCATACAGTCTTGATTTGATCTCTATTCTCTAATTGGTAGCAATATCCTGTCCAAGAAGTAATACTTCCATATCCTTTCCATCTCACTGAGAAAGATAGATTCTTTTGATCGGGATGATCAGCAGAATAATTGAGAAATCCTTGCAAATCAAAAGTCTTCCCATCTACACCAGTTGAGGATTTATATACACCTAGAATTTCTCCTTTATTACTAATAGAATCTATTTGTAAGATAGATCCCAGTTCATTTTGCCAGCCCCCAGTTAGATTTTTACAATTTTGCGAATGAGCTCCAATTCCGATAAGAATTAGTGCTGTAATTAATAGTACTCTCATCTTTTAGTTTAAATCAGATAATGGAACTTTCACAATGTAATCTTCAAATACTTGAGCAATGTAAAGTTGTCCATTGTAAATCAAACCAGTGGATGAGGCTGAGATATCTTTAGCAGATGGGCCGTATATCATTTTTGACGTACCTGTTATAATGTCATAAGACGTTACCCCAGATGGAGAATCAAAATCCCACATACTATGAGTTACAAACTTATAAATATTTGGATGGTGGGCTACGACAAGTTGATTCCCATACCTTGTTATATTATCTCCACCTGCTATATGTGCCACTTCTTTTTTACTTCCATCTACAGCAATACCATTTTGATTTAATTCGTATTGATATAAAATATTTTCTTGAGCTGTAGCTACATAAAGATTATTCCCTTCTACATAAAGTCCATTGGGATAAAGCAGTCCTCCAGTGACAATGTCAGAACTTCCATTTGGTCTTATTACCACTACATTAGCAGGTACTTCAGAGAAGCCTACATCAGTTGGATTGGTACAAAATACAGTGCCATTATCAGTAACATGAAGGTCATTTGTCCTATCTAGAAGTGGATTGCTCTTTGAAGATCCAACCGTGCTTACAAATTGTAAATTCTTATCATTTACACTGAATTTGATGATTTTATCCTCGATTATTTCTGATTCTTCACTTTCTTTTTCATGAGTAATGACATATAGATATTGGGTGCTGTCCTCTTCGACTAAATATATGCCGTGTGGTCTAAATGGTGCAGGATCATAGTCGATTAGATTCATGTCATAGACTTCAGCTGTATTTATATCAAATGCCTGAATTTTTCCATACTTATGATCACCTTTTCTCTTGCTGCATGAAATGAATATTCGAGGTTGTGATGGGTTACTTATATCCAATGCCAGATCTTCTGGACCATGTCCAGTGCTTATTTTTACATCATCATAGTCTTTTCCTCCGTCATAGAATAAAAAAGCGGCAATGAATAGCAATAACAGCATAAAGAGTAGTGCGAGGATTTTTTTTGTCATTCAGAATCTGTTGAAGTATATAATCAATGATAAAGGTAGCACTATGGAATAAGACTTTTATGGGTTCAATTTGTTTGATTTTAAAATTCTCTTTAATTTTTTATAATTATCCACCTTTATTAATTTAATCAGTGATGATGTTTAGATTCACAGATGTTCAAGGCATCGGTTTTCCTTTGTTGGTTTATCGACCATGTTATACTCTGTAAAGACTAAATTGATTTAAATGAAATTTAATCCAAAGATTCATCCTGATAGAGATGCTATTGTTTCATTGTTAAAAAGCTATCCAAAGGATAAACCAGCCGTAATGCTCAATTTATTGAGATTTAGAGATAAAGCCTTGGAAGGAACAGAGACAGGAGAGGAGGCATGTAAGAGATATGGGGAGAATGCATTTGAGCATGTGAAAAAAGCAAATGAGAAGATGCTTTATAAGGTAAAAGTCTTCAAGACATTGTCAGCTAATCATGATGATTCTCCAAATGAAATTTTAATGGTACAATATCCTTCTGTGCAACACTTTGATGATATGGTTTCTACTAAAGAGTATGCGGCTATTTCTGAAGATCGTACAATTGCTTTAGAATTTGGGGGGCTGATTGCCTGTGACACAGAATATTCAATGTTAGACTCTAAATAAATTTATCTCTTTTTTATTCGTAGTAAGTAAAAATCATTCGAAATGAAATATTTATTTCCACTTTTTCTGGGTTCGATTTTATTAATGACTTCTTGTGTTCCAGATACAGAGCCAGGTAGTGAAGCTCATATTGCTAAAGTAACTACAGCCATTGATGATGATGCTTTGATTAATCACAATGAAGCGGATGGAAATTGGTTGTCTTATGGTGGAGATTATTCTGAAGATCATTATTCAGAATTGGATCAAATAACTAAAGGAAATATTAGTGATCTGGGATTAGCATGGTCTCTTGATATTGGTACGAAAAGAGGAATAGAATGCACTCCTGTAGTTGTAGATGGAATTATGTATGTTACTGGACCATGGAGTGTCGTTTTTGCTATAGATGCAAGAAAGGGAAGCCTCATATGGAAATATGACCCTGAAGTCCCTAGGGATTACGCTGAATATGCTTGCTGCGATGTTGTAAATAGAGGTGTAGCACTGTATAAAGGTGCTGTCTTTGCTGGTACAATAGATGGAAGATTAATTAGTCTTGATGCAGCAACCGGATCATTAAATTGGGAAAAAGTAACCGTAAATCAAGAGAGTAAATACTCTATAACCGGAGCACCAAGAATAGCAAAAGGAAGAGTAATTATAGGGAATGGTGGTGCAGAATATGATGCTAGAGGATATGTGTCTGCATATAGTGCGACTACTGGGAATTTAGACTGGAGATTTTATACTGTTCCTGGTGATCCTAATAAGCCATACGAGCATGAAGACCTTGAAGAAGCAGCTAAAACATGGACAGGGGAATGGTGGAAGCAAGGAGGTGGAGGAACAGCATGGGATGCATTAGTATATGATCCTGAGCTCAATCTAATCTATATAGGAGTAGGAAATGGTACACCTTGGGACCAGATTAAAAGAAGCCCTGAAGGTGGAGATAACCTTTATATATCAAGTATTGTCGCTGTAAATGCAGACAATGGTAAATATGAATGGCACTTTCAAACAACTCCTGGAGACACATGGGACTTTACAGCTACACAGCCCATAGTTTTAGCGGATTTGGAGATAGAAGGAAAACAAAGAAAAGTGCTAATGCAGGCACCTAAAAATGGATTCTTCTATGTATTGGATAGAACAAATGGAGAATTCATATCAGCAAAGCCATTTACATATCAAAACTGGGCGAAAGATTTGGATGATAATGGTCGACCAATAGAAGAAGATTATGCAAGATATGCTGATGGACAAGCCGTAATAATATCTCCAGGTCCATTTGGAGGTCACAGTTGGCAACCGATGTCCTATAATAAAAAAACAGGATTGGTTTACATACCGACTTCAATGGTTGCAGCCGCCTATGACCATGATCCATCGTATGAGTTTAATGAAATAGGAGGGTTAGCAAGTGGTTCTGGATGGAATTCTAGTTATGCCATAAAATTATACAAGCCTACACGTTTTGATCCTGATGGCCCTAACCCATACGCTCCTTTTGGCCGTCTGGTGGCTTATGATCCTGTTAAACAGGAAGAAGTCTGGGCTGCAAGACAAGCAATGCATTGGAATGGAGGAGTGTTAAGTACTTCAACTGGTTTGGTTTTTCAAGGGGATTCAGAAGGTATATTTCGAGCTTATGATGCATCTACAGGTGAAGATTTATGGAACCAGGACCTGAGATCTGGTATTATTGGTTCTCCTATGACCTACTTGGTTGATGGAGAACAATATATTACTCTGGCAGTTGGATGGGGTGGCATTGTTGGATTGCAATATAAAGCCGTACCACAGCTTCACCCTGGTACGATTTATACGTTTAAAATTGGAGGAAAGGCTGCCCATCCGGAGAAAATTTCACCAATTGAAAGAGCCTTTACTAGTATAAAACCTGAAGCTACTCCAGAACAAATAGGGCATGGATTTGATCTTTATTTTAAATATTGTGGTCAATGTCATGGCGATGGATTTGGACTAGGAGGAGGAGTTGTTCCAGATTTAGTAAGTTCTACAGATGGAGTCTTAAATAATTATAAAAGCATTGTCTTAGAAGGAGCTTTAGTTCAAAATGGAATGCCCAATTTCGAAGGCAGGTTATCAGAGGATGAATTAGATGACATCAGAAGTTTCATATTGTATACAGCCCATGAATTGGGATCAGGTACAGATTTTATGAAGTTTTTAGAAAATATGGCTGGAATGCAATACATGAGTGATCAAAAGATTGCTTCAATGAAGGATTAAGAAAAAGATGTTATAAATGAGGCATTTTGATAACAAGATGCCCTTTCTTCAATCCTTTCTCTACATATTCATGTGCCTGAGCTATATCTTCTAAGCTGTATATTTTATCAATGACTATTTTAAGTTTATTTGATTGAACAAGGCTTACAAGGTATTCTAAGTCTTTTTTCGATTCACCTGCTAAGGCTGGAATGACTGATTTATTAGTAAATTTTGAAGTCCATATTGCTCTAATCATTCCAGAGAATGATGGGTTGCCTAAAATATATCGGCCGGACGAATTAAGTGATTTGACACTTCTGGAAAAGGAGCTTTTACCTACAATGTCAATGATAATATCGTATTTCTCATCTGAAAGAGTAAAGTCATTTACTATGTAATCAATTACTTGATCTGCTCCCAGATTTGATAGCATTTCTAGTTTGTCAGCACTATCCACACAGGTGACATGAGCGCCATCTATTTTGGCCAATTGAAGAGCAAAAGTGCCAATGCTCCCACCAGCCCCATTTAGCAATAATCTTTCTCCCTTTTTTATTTTAGCAACTTTGATAAAATGCAGAGCATTGATACCTCCAGTAGGAATGGTGGTTGCTTTTTCAAAAGAAATATTTGGAGGTTTGAGACAGATTACTTTTTTGTGGGAAAGAGTTTTGTACTCTGCATATGTTCCAAAAGACATACCTGCCATGGCAATCACTTCGTCTCCTATATTGAATTCATTTACCTCCTTACCTTTTGAAATAATTACTCCCGAGCATTCCTGACCGAGTATTTTAATTCTCGGTTTGAAAATTCCTATGTACAATCTTAAAGGGAGCCATACCCAAGTTGCAACATCAAATCTTCTCATTTCGCAATCTCCAGCAAAAACTGAGGTGGCCATGATTTTTATTAGGATTTCATCCTCTTTTGGAATAGGAGTATCAATATCTTGAACTTTTAAGACCTCAGGAGATCCATATTTGGTCCATATTGCAGCTTTCATTTTAATGATTTTACTCAAAATGTTTTATTCCCAATGAAGCATATAGGGATTTAGGACTATAGATTTTACCATCTTTTATTGTCAATACTACTCTACGTATATCGCTGATATTTCTAGTAGGATCACCATCTACTAGAATTATATCGGCTAATTTTCCTTCTGTTATTGATCCTATCTTATCATCCGACCAGGTTTCGATTGCAGAAGTAATTGTAGCCATTTTCAACACTTCATTTGCGGGTATTCCTGCTTTTACATAATTCTCTAATTCTTTATGGAGAGAAAAACCTGGCGTCGCATCTGTACCTGGAAGAATTGTTATTTCATTTACATAGAGTTTATAAATTATATCTAATAGCTTTTGAAATGAGTCCTTGTATTGTTGTTCTTTTCCTTCAGGGATTGGAAGACCTCCAGAATAGAAACCACGACTAACTTGTAGAGGTAATCTATTTAGAATTGCCGCAAATTGTGGGTCTGGTTCTCCTGCTTTTGTTGTAAACATTCCTTCAAAAATTGAAACAGTTGGATCGATTTCAATGTCTTTTTCTTTAAGTAATTTGATAAAGGATTTAAACTCCTTTCCTTCTAAATCGAGCATATGAGCATGTTCTGCAACAGCCGAAAATCGCAAAGGAGTCCTTGTGTCTATGGTATCAGAAAGAAAGTTGAGAACAAGCATATTCACATGCTGGATTTCATCAAAACCATCTTTTATGGCCTGTGATGCCAACATATGAGCAGGAATATGTCCGCTTAACTTGAGACCAAGCTCATGAGCATGAGCTGCCAAAGGCTTTACCCATGAAGGGTCAATTGAGCTGTATAATTTGATCTGATGATAGCCATCCGCTTTATAATCATCAATAGCCTTTATTCCTTCTTCTACATTTGTAATTTTAAGTCCTGGTCCAGCAAAAGGACCTTTTTGGTCAATGAAACCTGCCATGGTGACTATTCGCGGACCGACATTTATATTCTTATCAAATTCTTTTCTTATTTCTAAAAGCTCTCTAGAGTTTGCCATATCTCTGACTGAGGTTACTCCAGCGGCAAGATGTAAGATACCATCCTCTCTTCCCACATGACAATGATTATCAAATAGCCCAGGTAGAAGTGTTTTTCCTTTTCCTTCAATAATCTTCTCAGCATTGGGCAAGGATTCATCTTCTTTTAACACTGCGACAATCGAGTTGCCTTCTATCACAACAGATCTATTGGGAATAATGGATGCAGAAGGAGAGTCAAATAGGTTTACGTTTTTTATGACAGTCTTTCCTCTAGGTATTTCGGTAAGTACTTTTGCCAGGTTAGAAAAGAATGCATTCTCTTTTTTAGTTTGTATCTCTAAGAGTTGATCTTTAAGACCTTCATTTTTTTCTTCAATAATAGTAAGCCATGAAGAGACGGATGCAAATATTCTGTTGTCATCATCAATCCATGTATAGGAAGGTGTGAAGCCCATTCCTTTTATTTCTACTAGACGAAGAGTAGTGTTTTCTACTACCATTTGCTCAATCTTAGAAATGGAAACTTTACCACTAGGATATAGAGTAGCGCTTTGATTTGGAGCATCAAGTAAGAGTCTTATTAGCAATTCTGTATCGCCAAGTGTGCCATTTACACTTGCATAAAATGATGACTCATTTGAATCTTTTTCTCCATTTTCGCTATTGCTTTTCCAGTTCACCGTAGCGCCATTATCATTGAATATTTCCGAAACAGAATCTTTCAAATAGTTCAATCCAGAAATTTCTAATGATGAGATTGTCCCATTTGAATTGAGCTTTATTTTCTCTTTTATTTCTGGGCCTCTTCCCCTGTCATTATACTTAAATGTATAATTGTAATTGCCATCAGAATCTAATGAACTAGTTTGTTTCCCAGCCAGATTTCCTCTCATATAAACATTGTAATCTCTAGATTCATATGAAATGATATCTTCATTAGGAGTACAATGAATTAGAAGAAATAGGGTAGGCAAAAAAAGAATGTATTTCATGAGTCAGCTTTAAGATTTATTAGTAGAAGTTACGCAATCTATTTTCCATTCCTCTCCATATTTTTTGAAAATTGCTGTCCATGCAAAGTGAGTGGTGTCATTTATTATCTCTCCTTCTTGACCTTGATAGCTCAACTCTACGATTTTATTTACAATGGTGTATGCCATACTACCATCATTAGAAAAATTAATAATGGGTTCTGTTACATCATCCCACCTATTAAATTCTACAGAGGAGAAATAGGAGTTATATCTAGAAATTGTGGCTGCTCTTTCTGGGGTGGATATTTCGCCTCTGTTTACAGAGATGAAATTGTCTGATAACTGATTAGCAAAGGCAATGGAGTCTTTTTTAAAATGATATTCTCTTTGTGAATTGTGCAGATTTAAAATTTCAGATCTAGCTATATCAAAATCGATATTATCTGTTGGAAATTTGTAGCAAGAAGACAAGATCATTGTAGATAATAAACCAATTAAGAATAGTTGAGACAGTTTTAAAACCATGATGATCAGTTTATGACAAATTAGAATCAATTGAGAATAAGAATTGATTTTCCTATTCAGACTCTATCATTTCTCTGATAAACTCTACTTCCTCTTCAGAATAAGGTGTTCCATCCTTTCTCAAAATATCATGATGCCACATTTCTGGTTCCTCAGTGAATTTTCTAACCCAAGAAGACCACGGATATTTAGTGTTTGTCTTACCATCAACAAATCCCCAATTTACAGCAGCAATTTTATCTGCTTTTAGAATAGGCATCACAGTATTGAATGTGTTTCCTGTACCTCTAGCTATGTACTCAGTGCACAGGAGGGGTCTATTATATTTTTTGAGTTCTGTGATTTTTTGAATCACCATATCCATATCTCCATCATAAGCATGAAAGGAAATGACATCAGAATGCTGTAACATATATCTATCTAAAGCTGGCAGGCTATCTGGAGTACCCCAATGTGCTATTTCTCCTCTCCAAATCCCAACAGTCATTGGCTGACTTGGATTTACTTCTCTTGCCCAACCAAACACCTTCTTCAATAGTGCTAAGGAGAATGTATGTTTGTTCTTTACTTCATATTCAGCTCTTCCTGGAATTCTAGTAACGTTATCAGGCTCATTGTAGAGATCCCAACATATCACCCTTTTATCTTCTTTAAAATGACTGATTACCCCTATGATATAATTCTCTAGTTCATTATGTCGTGTACTGTCTCCTAATATTTCAGCTCCTGGAGCTTGCACCCATCCACTATTGTGAACATGAGGTGTAGGGGTAGGTTGATTTCCCAGTTCTGGAACAGGATGCCATACATCATCTAGTAAAACTAACATGGTCTTTATTCCATGTTTTTCTGATAAATCAAGATACTGATCTATTCTATTTATAAATCCAACAGAATCTTGATCCCAAAGGAGATTATGCAGATACACTCGATGCATATTCATTCCTAAGTCAGCTGACCATCCTAGCTCTTTATCTATAGTCTCAAGATCAAAGGTCTCTTCTTGCCAAAATTCCAATTGGTTAATTGATGTACTTGGGTTGAAATTTGTTCCAACTAGCCACGGATTGTTGTTGTGCCATTCCCATGCTTTTTCTGTTGTCCAAGTTTCTCCTATGTCTTCACTATAGTCAGAAGTACAAGAAAGGCTGGACATGATAATGAAAGAAAATAGCGAAAGCCTCATACAAAAGTGTCTTAGTTGAAAAAAAACTTCTGTTAATCTAAAAAATAAAGCCCAATAAATACAAAAAGAGCTTATGCTTTTGAGTAAATCTTATTTCATTTTGTTCTTTCTACGGATTTCAGATTGCTTAGACCTTTTGATCTGTTCTTCTAAATTCCATCCAAAATCGAATCTATTTTTGACATGCTCTGTAATACACGCTAGATCAATTTTTGACTCTTCTTTCATCAATATTATTAGGGTCGGACACTGGCCAAACGTTAAAGCTCTTGGTTTCAGGACAATACTTCATTTGTCCACTATTTATATATCCAATTATCTTATGATTTGGCCAATCGCCTTTTAAGATTTTGAATCTTTTGGCTTCAATTAACGTGGGATTGATTTTATGAATTTTCTGATAATTATTGGATTCTTCTGCAACTAATTTGTGTTCATCTCTTAATTTTATAGGTTCTTGTTCTATTCTAAATATAGAAACCAAATTGATAGTAGAGACTAAACTAGTTTGATGTTTTCCATTGTATAATAAGTTGAATTTATCTAAGAAAATTAGCAAGCAGTAAAACCCATTGTTTATGCTATATAAGAACTCACAGAGATGTCATATTACTTGACTAAAGTAACATCACCAATCAATTGTCGAGTACTTCCATCAATTAACAATAACTCAACCTGCCATACATAAACTCCTGATTCTGCAATCACACCACATTATAAGGTTCTTCTTTTTCTAAACTTTCAAGAATGATATCTATGGACTCTGACTCCTGTTTGTAAAATTTTATACTTGGTCTAAAATATAATACATCTTCTTTGAAATCCGATTTTATAACCTTCAAGGTTGCTATTTCATAAATGGTCGATCTTATACATCACTGCGAGGTTTATTCTCCGTCAATTTTAACTAGATTGGCCACACATTTGAATTGATGCTTAAACTGAATTATGCGAGCCTTATATTTCTCATAGCTATAATTCCTAAAGTCAACATTAACATTCCCAGAATGATGAGACCCCATTGGGATAGAGTAGGGACAGGAGAGCTTTCAATTACTTAAATGCCTCCAACAAAAGGGCCTTCAGTGATAGTATTACATCCAGTTCCACCTGTGGTTATAAGTTCCTTAAATCCTCCAGTAGTATTACAAGTTCCTCCAAGAGAAGACCAAGGATTGCCCCCTGTATTAGATAGAATAATTCCATTTACGTTTTCATAGCATTTGCATCCTGATATGAAAATACCATTGTGGGTATAGCTGCCATCAGACATTGTGCTACCTGAAACTGTAAAAATATTTGGACTTTGAGCCAATAAAAATTGACTACAGAATAACATCATCAGGATAGAAGTGACTTTCATGACCGATAGGCTCATATTTTTTGAACTTTAATCTTTTTGAACCGACTTAGATTTATAAACAAGTCCTTACAATGGTAACTCTTTTTAAATTATTTTTCCAATTCATTGTCGATAAGACAAAGTATTTGTTTGCTTTCTTTAATTCCTCGGTTTTGACCTATGGAAGAGCCACCTTCAAAACTGATGTGCAGGGAAGATAATATTTGGATATTATACTCTTGTTTTAATGTCATAACCAAAGTTGTTTGAAAAATGAACAAATCATTTGGAGTAGAAGTATAATGAATGTTATGCATCTACAAGGCTGACATTGGAATGCTACACTCTTGTATTCTCGAAAAAGGAATAGAAGTTAATAAGGGAGCTACCTTTCAATTTGTTGACACTACAGAATATACCAGGATAGTCTAAATTAAATTAATCTGATTTCTATCCATTGCATATTAAATATTGCTTATATGCACCCTCAACATAATGCTGGTGACCCAGGCTTAGGCGATTCCCTATGATGTTCTCACAGTTTGTTAACTCCATTTCTTATGATTCATTTTGACTTGTTCTCTGTCTATGACAGTTAGATATATAATAACGTAGATGAACTTTTGCTTCATAGAACCGATTTGTTACTCCTTTGCTAATTATTCTGTTTCGATCGGTTAGATCAAAAAGAGATACTCTGATTATTTAGTTATAAATCGGTGCTTTTTTTTCTTTCTTTACATACAAGGGCGTTCAATGCCTTATTATAGTACGCCGTGAAACTAATGAATATGAGCATTAAAGATCTATTACTCAAACCCACTGATCTGCCATATGATTATGAGGAGTGGGAAAAATTACCTTTTTCCGAAAGAACAAAAAAAGTTTGTCAAGCATGGGCGATGCAAGGTTTTGGGGCACCTCGTTTCGCTGTACTCTTTTATAGTTTAAAAATAGCTTTTTACGTTTGGTTGTGGACTGTATTCTGTTCCTATTCTACAGAGTTGGGAAGTACAGATACCATTGGCGAATGGTGGATTAGCTTAGAAGCACTTGGAAAAGCTTTGACCTGGACAATTTTAATAGAAGTCCTTGGTTTTGGTGGTGCAAGTGGTCCTTTGACAGGTCGTTATAATCCACCATTTGGAGGAATTACCTATTGGCTTATACCCGGAACAATAAAATCACCTCTATTTAGTGTCATGGGCGATAAAAGAAATGTCATTGATATTTTGCTTTATGCAGCATTACTATATTTTTTAGTAACGGCTTGTATTGCACCTGCTATAACACCTGAAGTTGTTTTACCTATTATCATTTTATTACCGTTAATTGGTCTCTTAGATACCCAAATTTTCTTGGCAGCAAGAGCGGATGTATGGTATCCTGCTCTATTTGTTTTCCTATTTCCTGACGATATAGGTGGAGCATTAAAAGTTGTTTGGTTTTCTGTTTGGTTTTGGGCAGCATTTTCAAAACTAACACCAACATTCACCTCAGTAGTAGCCGTGATGATAAGCAATAGTCCATTTTTAAATTTCAAGTGGTTAAAAAGAATGATGTTCAAAAGCTACCCAGAAGATTTAAGAATGAGTAAAACCGCCACTTATGTTGCTCATTTTGGTACAGTTGTCGAGTTTTCTTTACCTATTTTACTGATTACTGGAACTTTCTTGGGTTGGTCACTAGAGACTATGTTTTATTGCTTAATTGGAATGACGGCTTTCCATTTCTTTATTTTTATCAATTTCCCAATGGGCGTTCCAATGGAATGGAATGTGATTATGGTTTATGGCGGTTGGGTTTTATTTGGATTTAATCCTGAATTTCTTCCAACCGATGTCACAAGCCTTTCGATTATCGCTTTGTTTTTCATTTGGTTTATTGTTTTCACCATCTTGGGTAATTTCTTTCCTAAATACATTTCCTTTTTATTATCCATGCGATATTATGCAGGGACTTGGCCTTATTCTGTTTGGTTATTTAAAAAAGGAACTAAAATGGAAAAGCTAGAACCGAACATTAAGAAAACCTCCGCTGATATGCGGGTTCAACTGCGAATGTTCTACGATGAAAAAACAACCAATTCGGTATTCTCTCGTATGATTGCTTTTCGAATGATGCACTTACCTGGGAGAGCATTACAGGACCTTATCCCCAAAACAGTAGGCAACATTGACGATTATTATTGGTTTGATGGTGAAAATATCGCTGGAGAAGTGATTGGTTGGAATTTTGGAGATGGACATCTACATCAAGAAAAACTATTGGCTTCTGTTCAAAAACGTTGCAATTTTGAAAGAGGTGAATTAAGGGTGATCATGGTCGAGTCTCCACAATTACACAATGGTCGTTTGCATTGGAGGATTCATGATGCTCATGATGGTTTGAAAGATGAAGGATATGCATATATCAAGGATTTAAAGAAGAAAATGCCTTGGCCTACAGAATGGTAAAAGGATGAATAAGCAGTATGACGTAGTTATAATAGGGTCAGGTCCTAATGGTCTAAGTGCTGGAATATACTTAGTCCAAAAAGGTCTTAAAGTTTTAATAATAGAAGCTTCAGCAACTGTAGGAGGAGGTACACGCACTGCTGAGTTGACTTTACCCGGATTTCATCATGATGTCTGTTCTGCTGTACATCCAATGGGTGTTTTATCGCCATATTTCCAACAGTTAGATTTAGAACAATATGGATTGGAATGGGTATATCCTAATGTATCTGTCGCCCATCCTTTGGATAAAGAAGATGCAGTTATATTATCTAAATCAGTTGTACAGACGGCCTCCAATTTAGGGGAGGATGCCGAAGCCTATACTCGTTTGATTCAACCTTTAGCCAGTCGTATAGATTGGTTGTTAGAAGATAGTTTGAAGCCACTAGGTATTCCAAAACATCCCTTTTTTTTAGCGAATTTTGGCTTGAAGGCAGGATTGCCATCGACCATTTTTAACAAACTCTTTTTTAAAGAAAATCGTGCCAAGGCATTGTTTGCTGGGTGTGCAGGGCATAGTGTTTTGCCTTTAGAAAACTGGTTCACCTCAGCCTTGGGATTGGTCTTTTTAGCATGTGGTCATGCGGTTGATTGGCCCGTAGCGAAGGGAGGCTCGCAGTCCATTACCGATGCTTTATTAAATTGTTTCCAAGTAGAAGGTGGTGAAATTGTTTTTTCCAAACACGTAAAAAGCATTAAGAAATTACCTCCATCTAAAGCTTATTTATTCGATACAGATCCTTTACAGGTTGCTACTATTGCAGAAACCGAATTGCCAAATAGATATGTGAAGCGATTGCGTAAATATAATTATGGGATGGGAACGTTCAAAATCGATTATGCACTCAGCGAAGCTATACCATGGAGGGACAAACGGTGTTTGGAAGCTTCAACAGTACATTTGGGAGGTTGTCATGAGGAAATAGCCGAAAGTGAAAGGGCAGCATGGCATGACAAGCACTCTGACAGTCCCTTTGTCATTCTTGCTCAACAAAGTCAATTTGATAAAACTAGAAGCCCGAAAGGGCAACATACTTGCTGGGCATATTGTCATGTTCCTTTAGGATCTGAAAGAGATATGTCTTTAGAAATTGAAAATCAAATTGAACGATTTGCGCCCGGTTTTAGAGATGTTATTTTAGCAAAGAGTAGCATGACCGCTCATTCATTTTCTAAATATAATCTCAACTATGTGGGTGGTGCAGTTACTGGTGGCGCCGCAGATATTACTCAATTATTCACTCGGCCAGTTGCCAGACTTAATCCTTATTCTACTCCTAATCCCAAAATCTTTATGTGCTCTGCATCTACACCTCCCGGCGGTGGTGTACATGGGATGTGTGGATACTGGGCGGCAAAAAGTGTATTTAAAAAACTGTAGGCAAAAGTTTTATTAAATAATCCAATTATAAAGTAGTTGAGACAGGAGATTATAGAAAGAAATCATCGTGACATTATCATGCTGCTTCTAAGCTATTTATTGAAAGTGGTGTAGGCGAAACTGTCATTGATAATATTGTAAATAGACCTGCCCAAGCAAAAGGTACTATTTACAACTATTTCCAA
>DKPS01000148.1 GCA_002471345.1 Saprospiraceae bacterium UBA7328 | reverse complement strand
GAATACCATCCCCAAGACTACACCAGAATCAGATATAGGACAGACCGACAAATCCTATTTTGAGGCTATGAATTTAACTACAGAAGACATTGAAAATTTAATAGAAAAGGCATTAGATGAAACACCTTTAACCATCATAACAAATGAGTAAGAAAAATCAATACATATCAATACGAATTAGTGATGAAGAAAGAAGTCATTTAGAAGCCATTAAAGGACGTTATTCAATAAGCCATGCTATTAGACAACTTATAAGAGAAAAGCCTTTAGGAACGCTTAAAACGGCTACAAAAGCCAATAAAGAGCTGCCTTTAAGACAACAGGAGCTTCTCTTGTCTAAATGGGTAGAATCTTTGGCATAAATTGCATTTAAAATGACCTAATTAATCTTGAAGAAGTACGGTGAAAAGGAAGTAGGACATCTAGGAGTAGAAACCTACCAGAGATAACCGTATCATGCTAAGCATAAGGGATCATTCATTAGTTTGGGTGATCCTTTTTATCTTTATAATTATGAGATATAAAGCCCTTTTACATTTTTTTATTTTCCCCTTTTATCTGTTTGCACAAACAGAAGTAAGTACTTCTAAAATTGTTGTAGATACTTTATGCTTTGATGTTGTTCAATCATCTTCTATTCAATCTTATTTTATTGAATTTAATACCAGAGATACAGGCAGGTGGGAGCAAGTAAATCATAACTTTAATCTTCCTCAGAATCAAACTAAAAATATAGCTATAGATTGGAGAGCTGATATGAGAAGCATATGGGAGATTTACGGTGTAGGCGAAACCATAAATAGACAATTTACCACGGCATTTAGGAATTTTGAAGAAAACAGTATGGATGTCTATGTCTGGGATTCTCTTGGGTCTGCTCCTGCTTTAAAATTCCAACTACATCTTACTTATATCAAAAATGATTAAGTGGTTCAAGACAATTGGGTGGTCCTTTTTTTTGCGTTAACTCGTGGTTAACCGAAATGATATACAGAGAGAAAACAACCATCCAGACATTTTTTTTACAATTCAAATGCTAATCTATTTTCATAAATCAGAGGCTTCATTCAGTTGCATTTCTTGAGATCATATACGCACACATGAATTTGGAAATGCTAGGTATGCAATCTCTGAGAAAACTCATTCCACTTTGGATTGATCTATTTAGATAGGCATATATGTAAAAGACTGTGTAAGAAGTACAAAGACGTACAAATAGAAAATGAAGAAAGATACAAATACATAAAAATAAAGTCGCTCAGAAGGGCTTATTTTGAATTAGTACTACCTTTTATTATGTATATTTGTAAGCATTGAATAACAGGTGTGCGCCTACTTCTTAAAAGAAAGAAAGGGTGCAAGGACTGCAATCCTAAACACCCTAAAATTTCTTAATCTATGACTCAAAATTACGGCAAAAGAGATAATTCTCTAAGCCTCAAATCCAAAAAAGAATTTATTTCTTCTGGAAGGTCTGATTCTATCAAAAAAAGGATAGTCAGATTCCTATCAGAGAACTGTCCTAACTCATACACTTCAAGAGAGCTTTTATACTTCCTAGACATACTAATTGCATCTAGTATCTGTCTTCCATTGAATGAACTCAAAAAGGAAGAATCAATACAAGTATCTGGAAGCAAGTACGACGATCTGACAAACAGAGAGGTCTCAGCTTATGCATCATCAAATTGTAACGAATAGATGAATGCCACAAAACCGAGAAAAGTACATGAACTTGATACTATAGGAACTAAACAGGTAAAAAGTAGAAAAACACCTAAAGAACTCTTTCTTAAAAAGAGAAAAAACAAGGCTATTACAAAGGCTTCAATGTATAGGATGTTTGGCTTACAAGACTCTCCATTGTTGAAGGATTATCGTCAGGCATACAAGTGCAATGAGACGATAATTAAAGATGAAAAAACAGGTAAAGTCACTACCTACTATTGTAAGAAAAGATGTTGTACTGTTTGCGCTCGAATTAAGTCTGCTCAGAGCTTGTCAAAGTACGGAAAAGCTATTCTAGATTTAGATGATTTGTATATGGTAACCCTTACCAATACGAATGTAGACAAAGGAAAATTGGACGATGAAGTAAGTCGCATGGTTGGGGTGATTGGAAAAATCAGAGTGAATATGAGGGTGCAAGGATATAAGCTAAATGGATACAAATCATTTGAGGTTACTCATAGTTGGAAGACAGATTTTAATCCTCACTTTCATTTCTTGTTAGATGGAAAAGAAGTTGCTGAGATGTTTCACCGTTTATGGCTTAAACACAATCCCAATGCAGACGAAGAAGGACAGGATATAAGGAAGGTAGGAAATACTTATAAGGACTTGCTCGAAGTCTTTAAATACGTTGCCAAGCCTGTTACAAAAGGCTACTATAACCCAAAGGCATATGATGAAATTATGTGTTCTCTAATGAATAGAAGAACTACAGAACCACTAGGCAAAATAAGGGGTGCAAAGACCTTGAAAAATGAATGCACTACTGACTTAGGTTTAGATGATTTAGAATCTCAAAACATTGATTGGAACGATTATACTTTCAATGTATGGAACTATGTAAATGAACTTCATGATTGGGTAAGTGATCAAGGTGAATGCCTTATTGATGAACCATTAGATCAAGATACCCAAGACGCATTAGAAGCAATAAATAAACCTTTGAATAATGAAAAAGAAACCCCTAAA
>DKPS01000003.1 GCA_002471345.1 Saprospiraceae bacterium UBA7328 | reverse complement strand
CTTATTTTTACGCAAGGCTACAGAGGGAGTGCTTATAATTTTGGAGTGTGGAGATTATTCTCACAGGTTCTGCCATCATCAGATAGACTTCAGGTCGACTAAAGTTTAGCGCTAGGTTAATATTCTGATGAAGATAGTGTTATTCAAAATCAGTCAAGGGTAATCAAAAAAGCTAAAAGAAATTGAGGGTCTTATAGGTTACCAAGCAGTTGTCATCCAAACTCGATGAACCTCAAATGATTTTATACGGAATGAGATTGGAGGAATGAATTCTACTCTGACCATAATCTTTTAAGAATTAGTATTACGAAAGGCTAACACTTAAATTTAATTTACTCAAGAAACTAGTTAATATCAAAAAAACACATGAAATGAAAGGTGATAATTTAATTGGCGGGTTATTCAATTCGATCGTAGTGGCTTTAATTGGAATCTGCATTCACATATCTCCTATTATCATTCTTGGTCAAGTGCCAATAGAAATAGAAGGGGACAGTCGTGTTGGGCAACCTCATTTCCAAATAACGGAAATCGGACAGGATTTTACTCGAATGACGTTTAAGAATACAGCTAACCCTAACAAGTTTTGGACTATTGCCGCTGAACCACACGATACCGGCATTCCGCGGATTAACTTCTTTTACAATAACGGATCAGGAGGAGCTGATCGATTTACAGTTACTGGTATAGGTCGGGTTGGTATTAACACGACCAATCCTGCTTCTAATCTGCATGTGGTTGGTAATGTGAGAGTTTCTGATTTGGCAGGTTACGGAAAAAAGCCCGTATATGTTCAAGACAATGGCACACTTGTAACCAGCACAGCGATCAAATATTATTCGATACCTGCATCAGCATTTCGCCCTGGAGGAGATACCCCTGGCATCGCTTGGGTATCAAACGCTGCCAACGCATATTTTGTTGATTCTTCAGGTCGTGAGCTAGTGGCACCGGTACAACTACCTCATGGCAGTACAATCAAGAAGATCACTGTCGTGTATGAAGACCTTGATCCCAACTACTCTGCTCACTTTAAGTTAGCTTACTTTGATTCGGCATATGAAACAACAATTCCTTTCAATCTTATCGGCTATAAAAGCAGTGCGGTTACTATAGTAAGTGAAGGTGGGAGTGGCTATAATACCACGGAAGCAGATAATGTAAACGTTATAATTGATAATTTAACCAGGAGCTACAGCTTTAGAATGGTTAGACATTTTGGAGTAACAGGACGACCTTTAGATGATGAGTTCAAAATAATCCAAGTAATATTTGAATACATTGATTAGTCATTGTAAAAATATAGAAACCTTCGATGGATTGATCGGTAATCTGTAGTGTTATCATGACACTTCCATGGTCTCATCAACTCAACGTTTTAAATATCAGCAAACTATAAATGTAAGGTTCAAACAAAAATCTGCCATTTGGCTGTGTCTATTTGAACTTCAGGTGAAAGATGGGACTATCATGAAACTGCTTATATGGATTTCAACTTTCTCCCTTATCTTTAGTCTATGCTTACATTCCTTCGGAAAATAAGACGATTTATTATAGAAACTGGCTCCACACAGAAATATCTGGTTTATGCCATCGGCGAAATTACTTTAGTTGTGATCGGAATACTGATTGCATTACAAGTAAACAATTGGAATGAAAGCCGTAGAGCTGATCAAGAGGTGAGAATTATAAAGAATAATTTGAGATCGGAGTTTATTCAAAACAGAGAAGTCATAGAGAAAAGGATAGATCTACTCGATCAATCTTTACAACATGCACGTACGATCATTTACTACATTGACAATAATCCAAAGAACCTTACGGAGCAAGAAATGGATAGCGTTTTAGTACATACCCAGTATTACGGTAATTTTAATCCGTCAAATAGCACCATAGAAGAGTTATTACAGGCTGGAGGGTTGAAACTTTTAGATGACGACAGCTTAAAATCCATGATTTTTGATTGGTTGCAGATGTTGGAAGATACAGACGAGGATTTTAAAAATCAGGACTTACATGCCATCCAAAAATTGACACCTTACCTTCAAAATAAGATATCCATGCGAAATATTGATCTTCATGGAAATTATGGTGTTACAGAAAGCCGATCAAAATTGATGAAGGGGTATTATGATGTGATTTTGAGGGATTATAAATTTGAAAACCTAATGGTAGATCATATGGTGTGGAATCGGATCATGAGTGGTCACTATAAGGAATTGGATACATTAGCCTTGAAAATATTGGACCGTCTAAAGTAATTTTAGGAGAGAAAGGTTTCATTAGATATTTGGTGGTGTTTTGCGATGTGATGAATTACAACAATTATCAGTTTTATTACAACTTCAGTTCAGTTTGAAGACCATAAATGTTCACATTATTGTGAAATCTCAGAATTCGTTCTGTCCAGGATCTATGGTAGTAAAAGATGGCAAGTCGAAGGTTAAAACAAGAACTGGCAAGAAGTATGTCTTTTATGCCTTTGGAGAGATCGCCTTGGTGTAAACCATAGCAATATCCACGGAATCCCTCCTGAGGTGTATTGAGACTTTCCAGAATTGTGAGCCTTCAATCGATTCTCGACATTAGTCGTTTGGCCTACGTAGAATCTGTTAAGTCCGCGAGAAAATATTATGTAGACGTAAAACTTCATTATTGGGTTATGTACTGACGATGATCGCTTTGCTCACATGTCAGTACTACTTCCGCTATACCACTGCGATCGGCCATGCTGACCGACCGGAGGGAGCGTCAGTAGGGAGCGTCATGTTATAACATTCATTAGATCCGTTACTTGAATATAGAGCTCATACTTTTGCATAAACCTAATTTTCCGCTCTTGAGATAGGTTCTTTATTTTTTGTTCTAATTTTTGAGCTTCTGACAAATTCGACTTAGTTGTAAACCATAGCAATATCCACGGAATCCCTCCTGAAGTGTATTGAGACTTTCCAGAATTGTGAGCCTCCAATCGATTCTCAACATTAATCGTTTGGCCTACGCAGAAACTGTTAAGTCCGCGAGAAAATATTATGTAGACGTAAAACTTCATTATTGGGTTATGTACTGACGATGATCGCTTTGCTCACATATCAGTACTACTTCCGCTATACCACTGCGATCGGCCATGCTGACCGACCGCAGGGAGCGTCAGTAGGGTGAAAGATGGGATTCGAACCCACGGCCCCCGGAACCACAAACCGGTGCTCTAACCAACTGAGCTACAATCACCATTAATTCTTGATTTGTCAATTCTATAATCGACATTTCCCTTTTTGTAAGGTGGTGCAAAATAAACGAAGTTTTCAGACTTAATCAATTATGCCTTTCTTGTTTTTCAAATTTTATTTTTTGCCCAGTCAAAAATTATATTCAAATAAAAAAAGCACCCATTTTCATGGATGCTCTTTATCTTATTTCTATAAAATATTGTTATTCTAATTTTTCTTCAATATAGCCGCAGGAATTAATGAAATAATGAAATACATTAAGAAGTTTATCAATGCACCTTGAATAAGTGTACTGGGACTAAACATATTTTCAAATTGTTTTTCTAATTCATCACTCATGATATCCATTTGATCTTGAGGGACACCCATACTTTCGTACATAGACATTGCATTATCCATCATTTTCTCAGATATAGCTGATTTAGTGGCTTCATCCAAAGTAGACATATAAATGAGGCTAAAAATTGTAGACATTAAAATCGCCATTATAATAATCCCGCCGTATAACTTTATCAATTCTCCAAAAGAAGCAAAACCTTCTTGTGATTTTCTATAGGCCAAACCTGCCATTACTAGAACAACTAAAAGTGCACCAAAAGTAACAACCATACTGATGGTTGTAGAAATCATAGAGTTGAGATATGCATAAGAAGAGATACACATTATGGCCCCAAAAAAGCCACCATAAGTCAGAATGTTATTTTTCATTTTATATTTTTTGAAATTAGGTACTTAATTCACCTTGATAAATGGTAAAATGTAATGCAATATATCAATATTACCTGTTTGAGAAGTTCGATATACTTTTCTTTTGACAGACATATTATGATTCCCTCTACTCAAAGGATTGGCATCAAAATGACACAATACTCCTTTTTGATTGATATCTGGGTGAATGTAAAAATAGCAAGTGAGACTATCTTTGTAAGGGATACCATCAAGTTCTAGCTCGATATAATCCATGAAGGCTTCTAATATTTTTTCATTTTTTTGTTTTGCAAAACTCTCATGCACATCGGATTTTTCACTTACATAACTATCTCTTTCTGCTCTTAATCTATCACGCTCTTGAGTTAATTCTATATGAGCCTGATCTGATTCGCTTACTCCTTTCAATTGATCTCGATTTACTTTCAGTTTTTCTCTTACCTCATTAGCCTTATCATCTTTAGCTTTCAACAATTTATCTAGTTCTGGGTCTTCAAATTTGGAAGAACTAAAAAGAGAGAATCTGAAACCCTCTTTATAAATAGGTGAAACGATAGAGTCTTGTTTGAAAAGGTTTAGGTCACTTTGGCGCATTCCAAAAAATATTCTTTGAAATGGCATTTCCATGTAGAATTGCCCAAGAATCACATCCGGCATATTATTTTTAAAATCGATTTTACCTATCCCCTCTTTCCCTTCGGATTTAATACTTCTTAAGTCTTCATAATTCGCATCATTAATAATCTGACCATGAGTCCTTAAAGAGTGATGCGCATCAAAGTAGGGATAGTTATTATTTGAGAACAAATTGGGTCCAATAGCGAGTATCAAAATATATGGAATAGAAAAAAAGAATAATCTTCGAGTACCCTTATTATCTAAAAAGTTATATAGCAGAGGCCTATACAAAAAAGATAATGTGACAATACTATAGAACCTAAAGATATAGAGATAGACTTTAGATACGGTTTTATCCTTAATTTTCTTAAATGCTCCAAGTGCAATAAAGTCTATAAAAACTAATAAGCCTATAACATAATATATCATGTTAAACATTACGATAAAAAAGCCCGCATTATCAGTATTGGGGCCGGTAATCTTAATAATCACCGGTGGCACCGCAAAAAACAGAGTCATGGATAAGAAGAGTAAAAACAATAAAAATGTATAAGCAAAAAGAACACTACAAATCCATTCTAGCTTTTCAATAAAATCATCATAGGTCCCAATCCTTTTTTTAAGAAATTCAGTAGCGGCTTCGGAGTAATCCAAATTTTCATACTCTATGTCTCCTGATATATATCTTAAACCAATAGATCCTATCCATAGGCCCCTTAATATCACATGTATCAAGAGGTTAATAAAAAATATCCTCCATCCCACTTTAAGAATAAAAAGAAGCAAGAAGGTAATCTGATTAAAAGCACCACCATATACATTACTATCCACATAGTGGTCAAAAGAAGATAGCATCTCCCGGCTCTCCCATATCCCAAAAAGTGCCAATCCTGAAATCAGTAATTCGAGCTGCCAACTTTCTTGCTGTAGTTGTTCTAACCACTCTTTAAAAAAGCTCTTTTTGTCTTTTGATTGATCTGTCATATACGGAAAGGTTATTTATACTTCAGCTAATGCTTGAGCAGCAATTTCATTTACAGATTGGTTTCTTGCTTTTTCTAACTTTGTCATTCGTTTTTGAAACTGACCTAGAGCGTAAGTTGTAAAAGTAGCTGGGTCTATATCAAAAGGGATCACTTCAAAGTCCTCATATGTTTCTTCTATAAGGTTCATAACCAATGGCAAAAGTTTATTCATTTGATCTTGAATGGCATCCCAAACTTCATCCCCATTTTCAGAAATAATCCGTGCTAGAAGATATAATCCATAAGCGATGTGACGAGATTCATCTTGCTTCAGCTTGCCTACAAACTCCATCATGTTGGGCATGATTTTATTTTTCTCTAGTGTCTCATGAAAAACAAAATATCCCGTCTCGGCTAATGTACCTTCTATGATCATATTGTAGGTAACAGATGCTCTAGCCATATTCACAGGAGATGGGTCATGGGTAAGTAAGTGTAAAGATTCAGGTAATATTTCATGAAAAATAGTCTTATAACTTGGCATTATATAACTCTCGATTTCTTCATTTCCTATTTCTACTACCTCGGTTAAAAATCGATTAAAGCCGTCAACATGCTTGGCCTCTTCCCACAAAAATGATGTCAGATACATTTCTTCTTCTAATCTACCTTCCCGTGCTATAGCCATAATCAGTGGCAATAAATCCAAAGTTACCGCCTCTTCACCAGCTTGAAACTGAGCTAGAGTGTTCATCAAGCCCTTCTTCTCATTTTGAGACAAATTATCCCAATCTGGTTTATCTGCTAAAAAATTGAATTCATTTGGATTCCAAACGCCATATACTTTAGCCTTTTCCCAAAGTTTCATAGGAAAGGAATTTCTATCAAGTCCTGTTCCATTTGTGGTTTGATAAGTAGTACGTCTCATTTGTACAATTTAGATGATGTGAAAAGGTATATAGATTATTTTGATTGTGATGAAGAATAGACTTAGTAATACAAAAAAATAGAAACAGTATATAAAGTCAAGCTAATAAGCTCTTTTTAAATAGAGAAATTTAGTAAATATGAGTAGGAAGATCTCTTAAAATTAAATCAATTTCAAAAATCATTCTAAAGCAAAAACAAAAAGAATTAGCTTTGGATATAATGGTTTTTGATCATAAGTGGTCTACCATTTCACTGATATTTTTAAGAAATAATGCTCTCCCCCTACGTTCTCATATGTACTTTATTCTGTCGGCTATCTTTCAAAACGACTATTGTGAAATGCGAAAGAACACTTTTCGTATAGATTTATGTAACCATCTCAATTTCACCATTTATTATTAATTAGGATCAGAATAAATTTAAGTTTGGTGTATAACTCCTCATATTGAGCTGTACAAAGTAGACTTGCTTAGAATCTGTTTCAGTCCATTTCAGACCTAAACATCTTAGCTAAGACTGTTTTTCTATTGCCTTGAACTTATTGGTAGAGTTCATGGGATAGGCTTATTGCAGGACTGCGCCATTTGATAGAGTAAAACTTAATTTATAATGATTGATAACGTACATTTTTCAACCAGGCGATCTATGCCTCGAGTCAAGAATCTAACTAAGAATGGTGCTAATCTGTATCATTCCTTTTCCTATTTATACAATATCGGAATTATGAAAAATCTGAAGAAAGGCTCTTCATATGACCATGTCATTGGTGATTATTTTATTATTGGTGATCGGTATAATACCTAATCTCCGTGCAATGTCAAGTGCTGAGTATGACTTTGTTTGTAATATGTCACTTGAGCTTTCTAATAGCTAGAGTAATATTTTTTGTCAAGGCCAAGAGTTAGGAACTAATAGAAGAGCTCACTTACTCCCTTTTTCCAATATCATGTTTGATTCTCTGGTATGCTTAAGTTGTGGTAGTGCATCAATTGATTGCTTTACACAAAGTGGCAGTGGAGGAAGAGTAGTAACAGCTGCTAAAGGACTTGCTCCTAGCACCTATGATCTTAGAATCTATGCTTCTTATGATGGAACAGAGGTGATTGAAAAATGTCTAGACTCGATAGACATTTCTTTTGCAGTAGATACCACACCTATCATCACAATCCCCCCATCAAGTGTATGTGAAGGTGATTCTATATATCTAGAAAAATTATTCATTTCTAATCCTGCATATTCTTCAATTACATTTAAGATATTAGGAAGCGGAATCATCATTCAATCAAAAGTTTTAATAATCAGAGATACCACCTTTGACGTAAGTGTAGTCACAGCTGATGGATGTATTGATTCTTCAACCATAAACATCATTAGAATATCTAAACCCTATGCCAAGAATGAGAATGTATCAATCTGCTTTGGAGAGGACATCAAATTAGATTCTGAAGACTCACTTGATCCAAGTCAAAACTTGACTTTTTATGATCTAAAACAATCCAACCCAGCTGCACAAGAGTATACAAGAAACACAAACACCTATTATTGCGATGCATTATCTAAATACAATGTATTACACATTGATGATATCCTTATTAAAAAATGTAAAGGAACATCAAATGATGGCCATACATCGGATGATACTGATGACTCTCATGATGAAATATCAGAATGCAATGGCGCAGAATTAAACGAAGAAGGGTTTGAATCAAATTTGGGTATTTGGAATGATGGAGGTTCTGATTGTTATAGATTAAATAATTATCAAGTTGCTTCTGAAGGTAAATATTCCTTAAGACTGCGTGATAATTCTTCTGGTTCGAAACTTATTTCTGACATTTTGGATCTTAGCAAGTCAGACGGTATTCAGGTGAGTTTTGATTTCATCTCAAACGGTTTCGATGGAAGTGAGGAAGACTTTATGATCGAAGTTTCCAAAGATGGAGGAAATACTTTCACCACAGTTCACACTCTTGCTCATGGAATAGATTTTGAGAATGACAAACGATATAGCAAGGAACTTTCAGTAAGTAAAGAATATTTATCTTCTCAGTCCGTGATACAAATCAGATGTGATGCCTCCTCGAATTCTGATGTGGTATTTTTGGACAATCTGACATTAAAATCATGTGGAGAAATATCTGCATTATTAGAAGAAGTATTTGCCCAATCTAGATCAAATGAAATAGAAGATTTAAATATCGGAAGTGATTCTTATGACTTCGAACTGAGTCCTAATCCTGCACACTTATTTACCAGACTCGATTTAGAAGAGGTAAATGGAAAAACCATTAAAATTGAACTATATAATTCCTTAGGAGGGTTTGTTAAAAGCATACCTATGGATAGGGTTTCAGAACGGTTTTTGTCCCTTGACCTGGAAGGTTTTCCAGGAGGAGTTTATCTCGTGAGAATGCAAGTTGATGATTCTTACATCATCAAAAAGTTGACCATAGGTAAATAGCCTTTTTATAAAAGGATGAAATTTTGAAAAGTGTCTTTGCTCTAATGAGTGAAGGCACTTTTCATTTTAATTATGATTCTCCCTCCCCAGTCATGATTTTATTATATTTGGTTTGTTCGAATTATTAAAGTTTTTTATTATGTAATATAATTTTTTATTAGTATATACATAGCTTTTTGAAACCTAATGCAATATGTAATTTTTGTATTTAATAATTTTTAAACGAAATCCAATGAATGTTAAAAATTTTCTATCAGTCTATGCTATTGCTGTTTTAATTTATGGCATACTCTTTTTATTCATGCCTGCAAAAGCAATTTCAATGTATGGAGGCGAATCGAATCCTCTACTAGTTAATGCAATTCAGGGCCTTGGGTCTTTATTTATTCCTGCTGCAATTATGGCATGGTTAGCGCGAGAAGCAAGTGCATCCTATGGACGAAGAGCAATACTCGCTTTTATAGGTTTGAGCAGCTTGATTTTTGCTATACGAAATATTATGGCCATGGGTGGAGGGGTTACAACTACACAAACAACAATAGACTTGGTAATTCAAGTAGTATTTGCTGCTGGTGGATTATACTTTTTATCTAAAGAAAAAGGCTTCTAATTTTCAAATGAAATAAGACGTCATCCGAAGAGTCGCAATTGCGGCTCTTCATTATTTCTATCTTTCTGTACTATTATTTCACTCCTCCCCTCTTAACGCTTTGTCCTGTTTTTTGGCAATAAGCACTATTTTCCTCATCAGCCTTACTATTGTCAAGAACACGATATAACCTACACTAAATACGATATACAACCACCTGAAAGACATGGCTTCATTTAAGGACAAACCACTAATGAGATAAGAAACTAATCCTCCAATTACCACGAGAAGTATAAAAGCTACTATTGATTTTAGCCAGTATAGATTTTGGTTTTCATATGCTAAACTCAAAATACTATTTAAAATTGCAAAAAATAGCAGTCCTGCAGCACTCATAGTCCATGGCAAATAATCTTTGGCTTCTGCTATGCCAACCCATTCAATAATTCTGAATAGAAAAACAAAAAATAATGAGCCTAGAAAAACACTCAAAGCTTGATAAAACGGATCAATTTTTCTTGAAAATATGGATACTTCAGTCATTACATTATTTCTGCATTCGTAATGTACGTTCTTTTGATTTGTTGAAGCATAGAAAAACTCAATGATTATTAAGCGATCTATTTCTCAGAATGATTATATACTCCATTTAACTATAAAATACCTACCTTTTTCACCCAAATAAATATGGTAATGGCAACTTATTTCAGAATCACTCTTATTCATCTTTTTGCACTTCTATTCTCATTGACTTCTAATGCTCAGTTTCAAAAAGAAAATGCTGAACTAAACAGGATGATTTCTCAGGGAATTGAAGATTGGAAAATCCCTGCACTTTCAGTACTTGTTATGAAAGATGGCAAATCGATATACAAAAAGACATATGGGAAAAAGAGAATAAACTCACCCGAGAAAGCAAATAATGGAACCCTATTTACCATGGCATCCACTACTAAAGCATTAGTAGCCATGGGCATGGCCATTCTTGTAGATCAAGGTAAAGTACATTGGGATGATAAGGTACGAAAACACTACCCTCAGTTTCAGCTTTCTGATTCTTATATAACAGAAGATGCACGTATAAAAGATTTATTTACACATAATCTGGGTATTGGGAATGCAGATTGGTTGTGGTATGCACGTGACCTCAGTACAGAAGAAACCATTCAAAAATTTGCCTTAACAGAACAGGCATATCCTCTTAGGGGAGGATATCAATATCAAAACATGGGTTATGTGATTGCTGGTGAGGTAATCAAAGCTATTTCTGGAAACAGATGGGATGAATTCATCAAAAAACACATTTTTAATCCTTTAGGCATGTCCAGAACAGCAGCCATGTCAGCTGATGTATTAGCATTAGGCAATGTAGCAACACCTCATTTTGATGACCACGAAGAAGGAGTCATTCCAATTGATTATGCATTCTTTGATCAAGCAGGGGCTGCCGGAAGTATCTATTCCTGTATTGATGATATGGAAAAGTACATGACATTCATTCATAATAAAGGAGTTCTAAATGAAGATACGATCCTAAAACCAGCAACTTTTGAATATTTATTCTCACCTAAAATCTTAATAGACAGAGGCTTCTACCCTACTGCTCAACTTACCAAT
This sequence comes from Saprospiraceae bacterium UBA7328, assembly GCA_002471345.1. Classification (GTDB taxonomy): domain Bacteria; phylum Bacteroidota; class Bacteroidia; order Chitinophagales; family Saprospiraceae; genus UBA7328. Next base: position 2,790 of record DKPS01000003.1, on the reverse strand, counting down.
CCAAATTGGAAAAGTTATGCAATGGGTTGGTTTCAGCACGATTATAAGGGTCAAAAAGTAGATTTTCATACAGGTAGTATTGATGGCTTAGTCGCTATTCATGGATGGCTTAGAAATCATGATTTAGGAGTTTATGTATTTACTAATCTGGATCACGCAGAATTACGTCATGCTATTATGTATAAAGTATTTGATCTGTATGCATTAGGAGGTGAAACAGCATGGAATGCAGAAATTTATGACTTGTACAGTGGATTCAAAAAAGATTATATCAAATCCCTTGACAAGATTGAATCAGAAAGGATTCTAGATACAAATCTGTCAAAATCTCTCAAGGAATACTCCGGCACATATGGCAATGATATGTTTGGTGAATTCAGAATCACCCACAATGACCAATCATTAACCGCCTCACTCAATGATAAATTTGATCTTACATTAAGACATTGGCACCATGATACTTTTCGCTCTGATGTTCAACCTCAATGGAGGTCAAAAGTGATGATCAATTTTATTCTGAATGAACAGGGTAAAATTGGAAAACTCATATTCGGTGATCTTGAATTCGTAAAGCAATAAGAAATATCTTCTATGAAGAAAAACACCTTCATAGTAGAGGCTGTGAATTCAGCTATGAATTTGACAGATTTTGTTTCTTCTAAATGGTCGTCAAGATTAGTGGGAAGTAAATCATGTTTGGAGTGTGCTGATTATTTAAAAGAACAACTTTCATCCTTTTGCGATAATGTAGAACAACAAGATTTTTTTGTAAGACCAGGTTCTTTCCTTGGATACATTAGAATAAATATTGTCCTCTACTTCTTATCCCTAATCTCACTCCTATTTGAAAATGTAGGGTTAGCTGTTGTTTTATCCAGCCTATCAGTATTAATTACTGTTCTTCAATTTTTTTTCTACAAAGAATTTGTGGACTTCCTTTTTCAAAAGAAAATTGGGAAAAATGTATTCGGAAGTATAAAACCAAAAGGTGAAGTAAAACAGCATATTATCATTAGTGCTCATCATGACAGTGCTCACATATTTAATTTTTTGGAAAAAGACCCTTTATCATTTAATTCGAAAGTCAGGCTTGGCCTTTTATCCATGGTATTTATGTTTGTCAATTCATGGATCCTTTTCACTTTAAGAAGTATTGGCTTTCAAAACCATCTTATACTTTGGGTAATTAGTGGAATACTGATAATACTGAGTTTTTTTGTCATTCGATTGTGGTTCTTTTACGACTCACATAACGGGACACCAGGAGCTGGTGATAACATGATATGTGTAGGTATCGCAATAGAAATAGGTAAATTCTTTTCCAGTTCCAAATTTGAAGACAAGGCTCTCAAACATACCAAATTAACCATAGCCAGTTGGGATGCTGAAGAATGTGGCCTTAGAGGAGCAAGAGCCTTTTGTAAAGCAAACAAACAAGATTTACAAAAAATCAAGACATACAATTTCAATTTGGAATGTATGTATGATCATACAGAGCTCAATTTTCTAACTTCAGATTTAAATAATTTCGTTCCACTTTCTAAAGATATGGCGGTAGAAGGAGTGACTATTGCTAATGAACTAGGTTATGACGTCGGAACTAAGATCTTTCCACTTTTGGCAGGTGGAACTGATGCAGCCGAATTTGCAAAGATTGGTATAGAAGCAACTACTCTTGCAGCTATGAGCTGGACTAAACGAGATCAAAACTCAGCATATCATACTACTCGAGATACTATAGAGGCGGTGGATCAAGAGGCGGTTAAAAGGACCATAGACATTGGTATAGCCTATGTCCTGAAAAAGGACAACGAAATGGTATAAAGTTATCTAACTCTCCGTTGGCTCACATAAAAATTAGTATCCACTTGTAGATTTTCAATTTTGGATTGGTATTTCATTTTATTCCATTTTGTAGATACTTCTATTACTAGTACTTCTCCATTTATTGAAACATGAACGGGCATATCAAAATCTGGGTTCACAGCTGTCCACCTAAAATTCAGATTCCCTTCATGCTGAAAATACTCGAAAGTAGGAATTCTAACATCCCTAAGATATTGATCAAAAAATGGCTTCAACTTTAATCCTAAAGCCTCAGACATGTAGTCTTCAATTTCCTGAGTTGTGACGGTTTTATGAAAAAAGGTCTCATTCAATCCTCGAAACATCACTCTCCATTTATTATCATCATTTACCCATTGTCTTAATGTATGAAGCATGTTACCGCCCTTGTAATACATGTCTCCGCTACCTCGAGCATTCACTCCATATGGGCCTATTATTGGCTTATCATTACTAATATTTGCCCTTGTACCTAGAACATATTGATCACCTGCTAATTTACCATGATGATATTCAAGGTAGAGGCTTTCACTATAATTGGTAAAGCTTTCATGGATCCACATATCCGCTATATCCTTATAAGTGATGTTGTTAGCAAACCATTCATGACCACTCTCATGTATAATTATAAAATCGAATAGCATTCCATATCCAGTACCTGAAAGATCTCTCCCCAAATATCCATTTTGATATCCATTACCGTAAGTTATGCTGCTTTGGTGCTCCATACCCAAATACGGAGCTTCTACTAACTTAAAACCATCCTCATAAAAAGGATATGGCCCAAACCAATGTTCAAAAGCCTCCATCATTGGTACAACCTCTTTCCACTGCTTTCTAGCTTTCTTTTCATTCTCTTTGAGTGGGTAATAATCCAATTGCAACGGCCCATTCTCTCCTTCATATGTCTCTCCCCAATGCACATAATCTCCAATATTGATATTT
>DKPS01000156.1 GCA_002471345.1 Saprospiraceae bacterium UBA7328 | reverse complement strand
CAACATAGAGTCTTCATCAAGTACAATTGACAACATTTGGTCAAATATAAATATAGAGTTTAATAAACTATTTTCTAGATTGTTTTGGCCAATTCAACCGATAAGATCATGCAAATAAAAATGCAGGTTCAGATAATTCGATGAGTTATTTATTTTGCAAACCACTCATTCCATTTTCTCCCAAATCCAATCTTTTTGTCTTGTGAACAAGCACATTATGAAGACAGAACACTTCTAATCTGTCTCTGTAATTATTTAAATTATCACAAAAATTTTTACACAATTAAATTTCCATTCATAATCCAGTTTATGCTACTTTCAATCCATGCTGTCTTCTTGGTAATTGTAGTATTTAATGGCAACTGCGCTACACCTAGCAATCGTCTTAATATTTCCACTCCAGCAAATGCTAAAATCAATTGAGTATCCAAATTTCGATTTGGCGTAAATAAGGAGACAAATTCATTGACCACCTCAAACGGCTGATCCGACATCATCAGATGAGCTAATAACACAGCCCAATCAAACTCTTTAGGTCCCAGAAAAGCGAATTCAGCATCAATAACCTTTATGCCTGAATCAGTTTTCAGAAAACTAGCCGGATAGAAATCACCATGAATCAGTCTTTTGTGGTCATTATTAAGATATACTTTGCCTAGTTCTGCTATTCTATTTATAAGTTTAAGATTTTCAGTAATCGGCATGGCTGCATTTGCTAAGCCCTGCTGAATTTCATCGAGATTTAAGCCATTATCCTTTTGAAATGGGAAATGAAAGATATGCTCATGATTAAGTGTCCTCATCTCTAAATTGTCTGGAAAAGAGAGAACTTCAATAGCATGTAATGCATCAAGGTATGTGGCGAAAATTGACAAATCTTCAGAAGTGACTTTTGCACCTTGGTATACTACAGAAAAATCCGAAATTTCTCCCAAATCTTCTAAGATCAAAAGAAAATGTGATGGAATGTGACCTATTAGAATTGGCGAATACTGATTTAAATCATCATGCTGTAATGTTAGTTTTATAAATTCTGCTTCTACATTTACTCTTTCAATAGGGGCTGTAATCTGAGGATATTTTGCTACCCATGGTCTTGATTGTTTGATGATGAAAGATCTTTGATTTGTCATTGCTCTGAGAACAATATTCATATTTCCCTCACCAGCAATTGAAAGCCTATCTATTTCTTCATTCTCCTGTAGAATCTTATTTTTTTTAAGTAAAATTTCTATGGCCTTTACATTGTCAACAGAAACATATACGCATTCAGGGAATTGGGTTAAAAACTCTTTTTCACCTTTCATAAATAATTTAATCATCCTAACAATTGGGAAAGCTACAAGAAATTGAGAAAATTGAGGTTCATTTCAAATTACTAAGTCATGATGCGGATACTTATTTTCTTTCTTCTCCTTTTTCTAAGCTATAGCCAAGTCTTATCACAGAGTTCCAATAGACAAGAAATCCCATTAATAATAGATGCAGATACAGCAAATGAGATAGACGATTTATATGCTATTGTTCGGGCCTTAATAGCTCCGGAGTTAAATGTATTGGCAATTACTTCTGCACACTTTAGAAATAGTCCTTTAGCGTCAGAAAATTCAGTTAGAGAAAGCCAAATCCTCAATGAAGAAATTGTTGAATTGATGAATTTAGATGAAGTAGATCTTCCAATTGGTAGTAATCAGCCTCTTATAGATGAAAAAACTCCTCAGCTTTCTCAAGCAGCAGAGTATATCATACAAAAAGCTCACGAAATGCCACAAGGTCAAAGATTACATGTCGTTGTGCTAGGCCCATGCACCAACATAGCCAGTGCTATTCTTATAGATTCAACAATCATTGAAAAGATTGAGGTGTCTTATATCGGATTCTGGCATGATCGTGATAAGAATACTTGGAGTAGACTGGAATTCAATTCAGGGAATGATATAAAATCAGTAAACGTGCTGCTGACTACTCCTGGATTAAAATTCAATTCTATGACTGCTACAACGTCAGGGAAATTGTTGTTTGACAAGGAAGTCGCTAGGGATAAATTATTTGGCCGGGGTAGTATTAAATCTTCCTTATTCAATAGATGGCTCAACCAGAAAAGATGGTGGAAAGATGAAGACCCCCACAAGAAGGAATGGACAATGTGGGATGTTGCAATTATAGAAGCACTCATACACCCTGAATTTACAAAAACAGAAATGCTCAAAGGGCCAGAACCCAATAATGGAGAGTTGATTAATGTATATACTGAAATAGACGTAGAATCCATGAAATCGTCTTTTTGGAATGCTATTGATAAGCTTCCAAATAAAAGTGAACATGTATATTTTATTCAAAATGTGAATGTAGTCTCGCCATCAAATGGCACAGTAACTGAAGGTCAAGATGTTACCGTTCTTTATGGAAGAATTTTGGATATTTCTGATCATACTCCTGAAATAATACCTCAAAATGCAATCATCATTGATGGAAATGATAATTATCTTATGCCTGGACTTAGTGAAATGCATGCTCATATTCCTGTTCCTAACGAAGAGTTAGCCGAAAGTCACGTTCAGGATGTAATGCATCTCTATTTAGCTAATGGAGTTACGGTTATTAGGGGGATGTTAGGAAATCCTTATCACTTAGAATTGAAGAAAAAATTACGAAGTGGTGAAGTTATAGGACCTAGAATGTATACTTCGAGCCCAAGTATGAATGGAAACAGCATTCCTGATGTTTCCTCTGCCGAGAAAAAAGTAAAAGATGCAAAAAGTAAAGGTTATGATTTCTTAAAAATTCATCCGGGCATAAAGGCTGATGTAATGTCCGCATTGGTCAAAACAGCAAACGACGTAGGAATAGGCTATGCAGGTCATATTCCTTTCGATGTAGGGATAAGGAGTGCAATAAACTATGAATTTGCTACAATAGATCATGTAGATGGCTATATCCGAGGATTAGTACCTCAAGAAGAACAAATCAGTAATGAAGATGTCGGCTTTTTGGGTAGTGGATTGATTAAAAAAATTAGGATGAATCGATTGTCTGCACTTGCCGATAGTACAAGGTCTCACAATGTATGGCAAGTACCTACCCAAAGTTTATTTACTAGGTGGTTTTCACCAACATCAGCTGCTGAAATGATGAATGATCAAGAATTTTCTTACATGCCTGCCAATACAAGATATGCATGGAGGACTAACAAAGAACGGATGATCACCGACGAAGCATATACCAAAAAGGGATATAGAAGATTTATGAGAATTAGAAGAAAAATTATACAGTCTCTACATCAGTCGGGTGTACCTTTTTTATTGGGATCTGATTCTCCCCAAGTGATGAATGTTCCCGGGTTTTCCATTCATCACGAAATTGATGCGCTCAAAGATTGTGGATTGTCATCTTTTGACATTATAAAAATGGGAACAATTAATCCAGCCATTTTTTTTGATCAGATAGATCGATTTGGGACTATTAAAGTAGGTGCAGATGCTGATTTCATAATTGTAGAACAAAATCCATTTGACAGAATGGAAACTATGAGACTACCTATAGGAACAATGATAGGAGGAAAGTGGTTAGACCGCACATATTTCAATGATGTTTTAAGCAAGATTGAGGAAAAAAATCAATAATTCTATATTGAATTAGGCAGGATATATTATCATTTTTGTTAAATTCAAACATTATTAACTTCCAAATTTTACTAGCATGAAAAAAGTAATTTTTACAATTCTTACCATGACCTTTCTATCAACTACGGGATTTTCTCAATTCAAAGTTGGAGCAGGAGTTAACACACTTTTTGATGGTGGATATTTTGGGCTTTCAGCAAAAGGACATTATACAATAAATGAACAGTTTGCTGGGCAAGCATCATTTACTTATTTCTTTGAGGATTTTTCAGCTTGGAATCTTGACCTCGATGTTCATTATAATGGTTTTCAAATTGGTGATTTAGAAGGATTCAGATTGACACCGTTTGCAGGACTAAATGTTTTTAGAACAAGTGTTTCAATCGGAGCCATTACAAGTGGAGATACAGATTTAAATTTGAATATAGGTATGAATGGAACAGTTCCTATTACAGATAGCCTTGATTTATATGTAGAACCCAAATTTATTTTTGGGGATGGTAGCACATTTGGTATTGCTGCAGGTGTCTACTTCTAGTCTTTCCAAAAAGATATAATTTTTAAATTTACTCGGTTCCTTCTTTTCTTAATTGAAGGAACCATTTTTATTTCAGATAATGAATAGAATTTCTTTCCTAACAAGAAGTATGACTTGACTATATTTGAGCACGAACACATTTGTATATGACACATCAGATTAAATCATTAGCAGAATATAAATCGGCTTATAAAAAGAGCGTAGATAATCCTGAAGAATTTTGGGCTGAACAAGCTGAGACATTTACTTGGAAGGAGAAGTGGAGTAGTGTTTTAAATTGGAACTTTGATGAACCCAATATAAAATGGTTTGAAGGTGCAAAATTAAACATTACAGAAAACTGTCTTGACCGGCATATTGAGGATAGAGGAGATCAAACTGCAATCCTTTGGGAACCCAATGAAATAGATGGGGAAGTAAAAAAGTACACTTACAAAGAGTTATTATCAGAAGTATGTAGATGTGCTAATGGTCTAAAAGCATTAGGGATAGGAAAAGGAGATAGGGTAGTCTTCTATATGCCTATGGTGCCAGAATTGGCAATTGGTGTTCTGGCATGTGCTCGTATAGGAGCTGTTCATTCAGTTGTTTTTGCTGGTTTTTCGGCTCAGGCATTGGCGGATCGAATTAATGATGCCACAGCTAAAGCTGTTATTTGTAGTGATTTTAATAAGAGAGGAGTCAAGAATATTCCAGTTAAGCAAGTGGTGGACGATGCTTTGGACAAAGGATGTCCATCCATTGATTTTGTTTTAGTTCATAAAAATACTGGAGACCAAATAAAAATTGATAGTAAAATAGACAAGTGGTGGCATGAAGAATGTGACGAACAATCTGAAGTATGCGAACCAGAGCTCATGGATGCAGAGGATATGCTCTTTATTTTATATACTTCTGGATCGACTGGAAAACCAAAAGGTGTAGTACATACATGTGGTGGATATATGGTCTATTCATGTTATACTTTCAAGAATGTTTTTCAATATGAAGATGGTGATATCTACTGGTGTACTGCAGATATTGGTTGGATCACAGGTCACTCTTACATTGTATATGGACCCTTACTAGCAGGAGCAACCACTGTTATGTTTGAAGGTGTTCCCACTTTTCCAGATGCAGGTAGGTTTTGGCAAATCTGTGAAAAACATAAAGTGAATCAATTTTATACCGCCCCTACAGCGATAAGAGCCTTAATGGCAAAAGGAGATGATATCCCTGCTAAATATGATCTCTCTTCCATCAAGATGTTAGGGTCAGTAGGAGAGCCTATTAATGAAGAGGCATGGCATTGGTATGACAAACATATTGGAAAGGGAAAAGCTCCAATAATAGACACTTGGTGGCAGACAGAAACAGGAGGGATTATGATCACTCCTCTTCCTGGTATTACAGACACTAAGCCTACTTATGCATCTTACCCTATGCCTGGCATTCAAACATTATTAATGGATGCCGATGGTAATGAAGTAAGAGGGAATAATGTAGAGGGCTTGTTATGTGTCAAATTTCCGTGGCCATCTATACTTCGTACTACTTATGGTGACCATGAACGATGCAAGCAGACCTACTTCTCCACTTTTGATGGGATGTATTTCACAGGTGATGGGGCCAGACGAGATGAAGAAGGGAGAATAAGAGTTATAGGAAGAGTAGACGATGTGATCAATGTCTCTGGTCATAGAATGGGCACAGCAGAAGTAGAGAATGCCATCAATGAACATCATAATGTTATTGAGTCGGCAGTAGTAGGCTACCCTCATGATATTAAAGGTCAAGGTATCTATGCTTACGTCATTGTGGATGAAGAAGGAGTTTCTAAAGAGAATTTGTCAAATGAAATTAAAGCTGTAGTCACTAAGGAAATTGGTCCAATTGCGAAACCGGATAAAATCCAAGTAGTCCATGGGCTACCCAAAACAAGGTCTGGAAAGATAATGAGGCGGATTTTGAGAAAAATTGCATCAGGGGACACTTCCGGACTTGGAGATACATCTACATTGCTCAATCCTGACATTGTGGATAGCATTAAGGCAGGAGCGATATGATCAATATCGCAGGATTCCTCACAGAGTACCGCGATGACTTCCGAAAGAATATAAAACTAGCTACTCCAATAATGACCGGTCAATTAGGGCAAGTCATTGTTAATGTGGTAGACAATCTCATGGTGGGTCGTCTTGGATCTGCCTCATTAGCATCTGTATCGTTAGCCATATCAATATGCATAGTATTTATAATTGTGGGTACGGGTATTTCTTTTGCATTGCCTCCTCTTTTAGCCAAAGCAGATGGTGCGAATCAACATAGACGAGTAGGGGTGTATTTCTATCATAGTTTGATCATAAACTTAGTCTATGCAGCATTTTCGATATTATCAATTGAGCTTATAGTTCCATTTATTGGCTATTTAGGTCATGACCCAGAAGTAGTCCAATTAGCAATACCATATATACGAATCACTGCTTATGCCATGATTCCAATGATGCTATTTCAATCATTCAGATGTTTTGCTGATGGATTATCTAATACTTTGATTCCTATGATCGCCATCATTGTGGCTAATGTTGCTAATATTATAATGAACTACATGTTCATCTTTGGAAATTGGGGAGCTCCTAATCTTGGTGTAAGAGGAGCAGCAGTGAGTACGCTCTTAGCTAGGATACTTATGCTATTGATCATTTTTGTTTTAATATTTCAAAGGAAGAGATTGTGGAATCTATTAAAAGTCAATGCACTAAAACTTAGGAAGAAATTTTTTGATGATTTATTCAAGATAGGATTTCCCACCTCCTTGCAGATGTTTTTTGAAGTTTCTGGATTTGCGGGAGCGGCTCTCCTCATGGGTGTAGTAAGTAAAGATGCACAAGCAGCGCATCAGATTGCTATAAACATGTCAGCAGTGACTTTTTTAATATGTTCTGGACTCGGAATGGCTGCTACTATAAGAGTAGGAAACAGGCTTGGTGAAAAGAATGCTTTAGGCGTTCGAAGAGCAGGACTCAGTAGTATTTATCAAGTAGTGCTTATCATGTTCGTGTTTGCTCTAATAATGGTCTTGTTCAGAAATGTACTTCCCACATTTTATATCAATGATGTGAATGTGATTTCTATTGCTTCTACATTACTCATAGCTGCTGCTATATTTCAGATTCCCGATGGAATACAGGTTGTGACACTTGGAGCTTTAAGAGGTCTGCAAGATGTAAAGGTGCCCACTTTTATCACTTTTGTTGCCTATTGGATATTCGGCTTGCCATTTTCATACTTCTCAACATTTTATTTTGATTTAGGTCCGGTAGGTATTTGGCTAGGTCTAGTTGTTGGATTAGTCATATCATCCTCGTTATTGACTTGGCGTTTTTGGAAAAAGAGTAAGGTTTTGCCCAACTAGTTTTCTTTATTGGGTTGGTTATTCACATTATAGGATATTAAGATCTAATAATTACCATAAATGGGATAAGGGGTGAATCCTTACCTGTTGTCTGCTATATGAATAAGCTAAAAAATATTTTGAATAAAGTAGGTATGAAAACGGTAACAATCTTCTTCTTGGTGATGATGGTTCAGGTTTTAGGATATACACAGTCTAATCTTTCTACAACTCTTAGCATTACTTCTGAAAATGAAGAATCCATTTGTGCTGATGTAGAAATCACCAATAACAACAATGAAGAGATTAAGATCTTAGGGCAAAATGTAAGATTGTTTTACGATTCAAAGAACTTATCTATTGATAATATTACTCTATCTGAAGGTACAGCTCCAAGTTCTTATAGCTTAGAAATCATATCAGAAGAAAGTAATCTATCTAAAAAAGGTGGAGCTCAGTTGTCATTTGAAGACAACTTAGGATATGTAAACTATAATGTGAATTTGGATTATGATTATTTGTTTGATGGTCTTATCCATCCGACAGAAACTCTTTCAGTTCAGTCAGTTTGCTTTAATAAAAAGAATAAAGATGTTTCTATAGATGCAATAGTTTTAGCTGAAGATGGCATTACTAATAAGTACAGCAGAGCATTTACAGTGATAGAATCTGCACCAACCAAACAAGATTTAATATTACCCACTACTCTTACAGACCTAGAGTACCAAGAAGAATTAGCCAGTTTGAACCAATAAGAGCAAACAAAGATTCATAGTTCAGTTCTTGATTTAGCAATTTGTTAGTGAAGCATATCTTTGGGAAAGGATATGCTTTTTTGTTAATAATCGACCGTTTCTGCCAATACATATCATATTATTTTAATATTTACACTTTATACTTGGAGTAAGCTGCATAGCACCCAGACTTTTCTGAGATGAACTTGTAAACTTATATGCTAGATGACATTTAAAGAATTGGGACTGAATGAAGCACTTCAAGAGGCCATATCATTCATGGGTTTTGAAAATGCTACTCCAATTCAAGAGCAAGCTATTCCTATTATTTTGGATGGCAAGGACATATTAGCATGTGCCCAGACGGGTACAGGTAAAACTGCTGCGTTTATTCTTCCTATCCTTAATATACTTACTGATAAACCTAAAGATGGAATAAAGACACTTGTAATTGCTCCTACCAGAGAACTAGCAATGCAAATAGAACAACAGGTTCAGGGCTTCTCCTATTTTGCTGGAGTAAGTAGTATTTCTATTTATGGTGGAGGATCTGGAGCCGAATTTCATGAAGAAAAGGAAGCACTTAAAAACGGTACCGATATAATCGTAGCTACCCCTGGAAAACTCATTTCACATTTGAATATGGGTTATGCTGATTTCTCATCTGTAGAATTCCTTATTCTGGATGAAGCAGATAGAATGTTGGATATGGGATTCTTTGAGGATATTCAGCGCATTGTAAAAGCACTACCAGGAAAAAGACAAACACTTTTATTCAGTGCCACATTCCCTCCTAAGATCAAAAAACTAGCTCAAAATATTCTAATTGATCACGCGGAGATCAGACTTGCAGTGTCTAAGCCAGCTGCAGGTGCACTTCAGGCCGCCTATTTAGTTCATGATGAACACAAGACATCATTGATCAAATATTTAATTGATCAAAAACCCTCTTATGAAAGCATCATCATCTTTACAGGTACTAAAAAGAATGTAAATAATATTGTCCGCGGTCTCTATAATTCAAAATATGAAGTAAAAGCCGTTTCATCTGATTTAGTTCAGAAGGATAGGGAAGATGCTTTGAGGAAGTTTAAATCTAAACAAACAAGAGTTTTAGTTGCTACTGACGTATTAAGTAGAGGTATTGATATCAAAGGCATTAACCTAGTCATCAACTACGACGTACCTAGTGATGGAGAAGATTATGTACATCGAGTTGGCAGAACAGCTAGAGCAGATAGCACAGGGGTTGCACTCACTCTTGTGAATACAGACGATATGTATAAGCTCAAAAGAATAGAGCGATTAATAGAGTCAGAAGTGCCAAAAGTTCCTATTCCACCTGAAATTGGCAAAAGTCCAGAATGGGATCCTAAACCTAGAGGCAGAAGTTATGGCGGAAGATCTGGTGGTAAAGGTGGCAGAAACCAAGGAGGAGGAAGAGGTCATGGTGGAAGATCTGGAGGAAATAGAAAAGGCCCCCGAAAAGGAGGCCCTCGTAGATAAATCTATTTTTTTAGTTTCTGTATTAGAACATTTCAGTTCCAGCAAAATGAAAATTAGCTTCAATTAATGCATTCTCATCAGAATCTGCTCCGTGGACAGCATTCTCGCCAATACTCGTGGCATATAACTTTCTGATAGTACCATCTGCAGCTTCAGCAGGATTTGTTGCACCAATAAGCTTTCTATAGTCTTCTACCGCATTATCTTTTTCTAATACTGCTGCAACTATTGGCCCTGAACTCATGAATTCGACCAGTTCTCCATAAAATGGTCTCTCTTTATGCACAGCATAGAACTCTCCAGCCTTTTCTGCACTCAATTTAGTATATTTCATTGCTTTGATCCTGAAACCAGCATTATTGACCATTGCTAAAACATTACCAATATTTCCGGCTTTTACAGCATCTGGTTTGATCATAGTGAAGGTGATATTACCTGCCATTAATTCTATTTTTATTTTGGGCGCGAAAATATGATAATTACAAACTATTATCTCAGTCTGGAGCGGTTATTTTATATACCTTCGCGGCTGCTCATTTGAAAAATTATATGGAAGGGCTGGATCAGCTAAAAGATATTCTTAAAATACCAACCACTATTGCCATCATTGTGCATAGGAATCCTGATGGTGATGCCTTAGGCTCAGGACTAGGTTTAGCACTTTTTTTAAGAAAGAAAGGGCATAGCGTACACCTTATACTTCCTAGTGAATATCCTCCTGCATTTGAATTTTTGCCTACTATTAAAGATGCAATAGTTTATGATCTTCATCCTCAACGGACTACAGAAATCCTCACTAATTCGGAATTGATATTTTGCCTAGATTTTAATGCATTTGATAGAATAGAAAGAATAGCACCTATCCTGCTGGATCTAAAAAAGAAGAAATATGTGATGATTGATCATCACCTTGACCCAGAGCCTTTTGCTGATTTTGTCATGTCAGACACTTCTGCTAGTTCTACTTGTGAGATGGTCTATCAATTTATCGAAGAATTAGGGGAAATAAAGAAATTAGATACCAACATTGGTACTTGTTTGTTTACAGGAATTATAACAGATACAGGATCTTTTAAATATGCTACAAATCCTGAAACCTACAGAGTTGCTGGTGAATTGAAAAAGATAGGAGTTGACGATTATCAAGTACAGGATAATATTTTTAATGCCTGGACAGAAGGTCAAATGATACTCCTGGGACATTGTCTTCGCAACAGGATGGAACTTATACCCGAATATTCTACGGGTATAATTTATTTAGACGCTTCCGACTATAAAAAATATCAGATATCTAGAGGGGACACAGAAGGAGTGGTAAACTACATTTTGATGATCAAGGGAATTAAAATGGCTCTGTTCATACGAGATATGCATGGCACAATCAGAATGTCATTAAGGTCCAAAGGTGATATCTCTGTTCAGGATATAGCTAGAAACCATTTTAGTGGAGGAGGTCATAAAAATGCTTCTGGAGGAACATCAAAAGAAGGAATTGAAGAAACTATAAATACATTCAAAAGCTTATTACCTAAGTATATTGAGAAAGTAGAATTATGAGATTATTACAATGGCTAGTATTTGGTATTATCATCACTTTACTGATGAATTGCCAGAGTGAGAATGGTAAAAAAGCTAGCAGCTTTGATTTGATTTTTTACTCTAATGAAAGTGGTATTAAACCACAACCTGGTGAGTATGCATATTTCCAAATGGATATTCTAGATGATAAAAAGAATGTTCTTCAGTCTTATCGGAAACAAAAAAGAATGCCTAGTATAAAGATTCCAATTGCTAGTAGTACTACCTACAGGCAAAACCCAATCCCAGATGCACTAAGACAAATGTCATTGAATGACAGTGTAGGAATAATTATTCCTAGAGATTCAATTCCTGATCTTTCTGATGGATATGAGGAGCTAGTCTATTTGGAATATGTTCTTGTTCTTAAAGAAATCTTGTCTGAAGGAGCATATAATGCACGAGTAGAGGAAGAAAGAGCAAAAGATTTGGCACAAATGACAGCGAACAAAGCGCGGCTACCAGAAATTGAAGCATTGGCTGAAGAAACCATAAATAGCGTAAAATCAGGCAAAATTCAATTGAGCTACCTAGAAAATGGTCTGGGATACCTAGTTCATGAACTCGGTACTGGTGAAATGCCTGCAAAAGATCGAATGGTAAGTGCCCAATATTATGGGGCACTTCAATCAAACGGAAACCGTTTTGACGATTCTTTTTCAAAAGGAAGGGCCTATTCTTTTAGGCTAGGAAGAGGAGCTGTTATCCAAGGATGGGATGAAGGATTTATGTTATTTCCTGTAGGCACTAAAGCAAGTCTATTCATTCCGTCTGATATGGGATATGGAGAAAGAGGATCAGGAGCTAGTATTCCTCCAGGATCTGACTTATATTTTTATGTAGAGTTTGAAGAAATGTTTTATTGATCAATATTGATTTCAGAATTATTTGTACCTAATAAAAAAGAAGGACAATGACTAGTGAGCAATTTAAAGCTCTGCAAGGTCGACTGTCAGACCTGAGGAGGTATCTTTGACGTCGATAGACGAACACACGAATTAGAAGATAAACGAAATGAGTCTTTAGATCCCAACTTTTGGAATAATCCAAAGAGGGCTGAGGTTATTCTCAAGGAGATCAAAATTCATGAGAATTGGATCCTCCAATATGACACTATACGTATTAAAGTTGAGGAGTTAGAACTGCTCGAAGAATTCAGACAAGAAGGAGAAAGCACTGAGGAAGAGGTAGAAGCATCATATAAGGATGTGCTTAAAACCTTAGATGAGGCTGAATTTAAATCAACACTCAATAGGCCGGAAGATGAACTATCAGCGATACTTGAGATTAATGCTGGTGCTGGAGGCACAGAGGCATGTGACTGGGCCGAAATGTTGTATCGAATGTATGTAATGTGGGGTGAAAGAAGTGGGCATAAAGTAAAGGAACTAAATAGGGTAGGAGGAGATGTAGCTGGGGTCAAATCAGTTGAAATTGAAATTACAGGTGACTATGTCTATGGCATGATTAAAGGTGAGAATGGAGTTCATCGATTGGTCAGAGTAAGCCCTTACAATGCTCAGGGAAAAAGGATGACCTCATTTGCTTCAGTTTTTGTTCACCCTATGGTAGATGATCGTATAGAAATTGAGATCAATCCTGCTGATATAGAATGGGATACATTTAGAGCAAGTGGAGCAGGTGGACAACATGTGAACAAAACAGAGTCTGCAGTAAGAGTCCGGCATCTTCCTACTGGAATTGCCGTAGAATGCCAAGAGGAGCGATCTCAACATATGAATAGGGAAAAGGCATTAGTAGGTTTAAAATCTAGGCTTTATGAAATTGAAATTCAGAAACAACTTGCTGAAAGGGATGAAGTCGAATCTAAGAAAATGAAAAATGAGTGGGGATCACAAATCAGATCATATGTACTGGATGATAGAAGGGTAAAAGACCATAGAACTAATCATCAGAACAACAATACTGATGCAGTTTTAAATGGTGATTTAGATGGTTTCCTAAATGCGTTTCTAATGTGGGATGGCAAGTGATTAAATTAGCTTATTTAATCAGATAATATCGCTTTGTTTAATTACAATAATAAACCTACCTTTGCGCCGCTAATTTTCGATTTAAGTAATTGCTTTTTGGTAAAAAAATAAATAATGGCAGAATATCTAACAAAAGAAAAGAAAGAAGAAATATTCAAAGAACACGGTGGATCAGCATCTAATACTGGTTCTATTGAAGGTCAAGTAGCATTATACACCTTCCGTATTAATGAACTTTCTAAGCATCTTATCGATAACAAAAAAGATCATTCTTGTAGAAGAACTTTACTTACATTAGTAGGGAAAAGAAAGAGTTTATTAAAATATTTAGCGAAAAAAGATATTCAGAAGTACAGAGACCTTATAGAAAAACTGGGCATAAGAAAATAGATTTACGCTAAATCTGGGTTTCCCTTTCTAAGTACTTAAGAATCATATTATAAGAAATAATAATATTTCTTACCTTCGCGAATCATTAAAAATTAATCAATGGGTTCTATTAAACCTATTACTACTTCTTTTGACTTACCGTCAGGAGAAACTGTAACTATTGAGACAGGTAAATTAGCCACTCAAGCACATGGATCATGTGTTGTCAGAGTAGGTAAAATGATGTTGTTTGCATCAGTTGTATCTAATCATGAACCTCGAGAAGGTCAATCCTTCTTTCCACTATCAGTGGATTATCAAGAGAAATATGCCAGTGCCGGAAGAATCCCTGGCAACTTCTTTAGAAGAGAAGCAAGGCTTAATGATTATGAGATCTTGATCTGTAGATTAGTTGATAGAGCCATACGACCTTTGTTTCCTGATGGATATATGAACGAGACTCAAGTTGTAATCAATATGATTTCAGCGGATGAAACAATATCACCTGACGCATATGCAGCTCTAGCTGTATCATCTGCTTTAGCTGTTTCCGATATTGCTTTTGCAGGCCCATTGTCAGAAGCTAGAGTTTCAAAAATTGATGGCAAGTATGTTGTGAATCCGAGTAGAGAGGATATGAAGAGAGCATCTCTTGATGTGATTGTGGCGGCGACTATGGACAATGTCATGATGGTAGAAGGAGAGGCCGATGAATGTCAAGAAGCAGAGCTCATTGAGGCTATTAAGATTGGACATGAAGCAATTAAAGTTCAATGTCAGGCTCAGCTTGAATTAGCTAAAAAGGTTGGTGATAAAGCTTTAATAAAAAGAGTAGTAGAAATAGAAGAAGTTGATGAAGAGTTAATGGCATATATTACAAAGGAATGCAAGGAAGGCATTCTGAATATTGCCAAAGGAGGATTGGAAAAAGGAGCTAGAAAAGAAGGATTCTCTGTGGTTAAGGATGCTCTTAAAGAGAAAATATTAGAAGAGAAAGGTGAGGAATATCTTGCGGAGAAAGGGGGGAATATTAGCGATTACTTCAATAAACTGAAAAAATCTACCATCAGAGAGATGATGCTTGATAATAGCACCCGACTTGATGGAAGAAATTTTGACGAAATTAGAAATATATGGACTGAGGTAGATTATTTGCCTTCAGCACATGGATCTGCAATATTTACAAGAGGAGAGACTCAATCGCTGACTTCAGTAACTATTGGGTCTAAACTAGATAATGCTTTAGTGGATACGGCATTGGAAACTTATCATGACAACTTTATTCTACATTATAATTTCCCAGCGCTAAGTGTAGGAGAGGCTAGACCTATGAGAGGTCCAGGTAGGAGAGAGGTAGGCCATGCCAATCTTGCAGGTAGGTCTATAAGAAAGGTAATGCCTGAAGGTGGAGGTTATACGATAAGAGTAGTTTCTGATATTCTAGAATCTAACGGCTCATCCTCTATGGCCACTGTATGTGCTGGGTCTATGGCACTTATGGATGCAGGTATAAAACTTGAAAGTCCCATATCTGGTATTGCCATGGGAATGGTTGCAGAAGGAGATAGAGTTGCAGTTTTATCTGATATTCTTGGAGATGAAGATGCTCTCGGTGATATGGATTTCAAAGTAACTGGGACGAAAAAAGGTATTTGTGGATGTCAAATGGATATAAAAATCGATGGGCTTCCATATGAGACTTTAGAGAAAGCTCTTCTTCAAGCAAAAGATGGGCGAATTCATATTTTAGATGAAATGGCCAAAACAATAGAAATTGCAAATGCTGATCTCAAAGATCACGCTCCAAGAGTTAGTGAATTTAAAATTGACAAAAGCTTTATAGGCGCCGTTATCGGGCCTGGAGGAAAAATTATTCAAGAAATACAAGAAGTTACTGGAGTAAGAGTCAGTATAGAAGAAAAAGACAATAAAGGTGTCGTCAATATTTTCGCTTCTGATAAGAAAGGACTCGATGAAGCTAAGAATTGGATTGATAAAATAACTTTTGTTCCTTCCGTTGGTGATGAGGTCGATGCTACAGTAGCATCTATAATGCCTTATGGTATGTTTGTTGATTTCAGTGGTAAGAGTGGATTAGTGCATATCTCTGAGGTGTCCCATTCTAGAATTGAAAAAATGGATGGATTATTCACTGAAGGTGATCCTGTCAGAGTGAAAATAATAGGTGTCGACGAAAGATCGGGAAAACTTAGACTTTCAAGAAAAGCTTTATTACCTAGACCTGATAAGCAAGGATAGTTTTATTGAAATGGATACTGAGTGCTATATCTTCTATAGCAAATAGTTTACATATAATTTCTATTCAAATAATTTGGTAGGTTATTTGCCTACTAGAAAATGAAAAGAGAATAGACAAAGGATAAAATTAAAGTTATTCAAAAAAAAAGACACTAGGTCGGGAACCTTTTGAGTTCTTAAAACGTAGTGTTATTAGTCTATTTCAATGAGAAATTCAAGGTAGGCTTGAAATAAAAATAAAGAGTACATCAGCTAAAGGTATGCGACAACTAAAAATTACCAACAAAATTACCAATCGAGAGAGTTTAGCTCTTGATAAATACTTAAATGACATTAGCAAGATTGATCTTGTTACAGCTGATGAAGAAGCTGTTCTTGCCAAAAAGATTAGAGATGGTGATCAAGAAGCATTGGAAAAATTAACCAATGCTAATTTAAGGTTTGTGGTATCAGTATCTAAGCAATATCAAAATCAAGGGTTGTCTTTAAGTGATTTGATTAATGAGGGGAATGTTGGTCTTATGAAGGCTGCCAGAAGGTTTGATGAAACCAAAGGCTTCAAATTCATTTCTTATGCTGTGTGGTGGATAAGGCAAAGTATTTTACAAGCCATTGTGGAAAATTCGAGATTGGTAAGACTACCATTAAATAAAGTAGGTTCTTACAACAGAGTAAATGAAGCCTATGTATCTTTTCAACAAGAATTTGAAAGGGAACCTTCTATAGAAGAGTTAGCTGAACTCTTAGAAATGAAGCCTAAAGATGTAAAGACTACTCTACATAGTAATCGCCGCCACGTATCATTTGATGCTCCAGTAGGAGGTGAAGATGGTGATGCAACTTTCTTAGATTTAATGGAGTTTGATTCTATAGAAAGTCCAGATAATGAACTCATGGATCAATCCTTAAGAGATGAGGTAGAATATGGTCTTTCTATGCTTTCTCCTAGAGAAGTAGAAGTGCTTACAGCCTATTATGGTCTCAATGGTAAGAGAGCAATGACTCTTGAAGAGATCGGGGAGATGTATGGACTTACAAGAGAAAGAGTTAGACAAATCAAAGAAAGATCGATTAGAAGATTGAGAAAATCTGTCAATAAGAACGACTTGAAGTCATTTTTAGGATAGAGTCTGTTGAAACATGTTACGATTACTCGTCTATGCTATAATTGGTATTTCTCTCCTCTATATATTAACTGAAATAATAAAATTTCTATCCGCCATCAGTGGAACTAGAAACCAAATGCTTAAGGATAAAAGAGCATTTCTCTCTGCATTTGATAAAAGTGATATTGTTAAATGGTCTTGGAAAGACCTGAATACACTATCAATGGAATTAGATTATGGCACTTCCAAATATGACTTAATAACCTCAGCTCAAGAAGCTACATTTCATTCCATATACAATGAGAAGTTAGGTCATATGATGTCAAAAAAATATGGAGATAGAGAGTTGATGCTTATTGTTACTGAAGAAAACACCTTTGAATTATTTAAAGGACATAACCATGAAGTAACATTTACAATGGATCAAGAAGACCCAATTACCATTAAGTTTTCAGTAGATGATTTATCAATAGATTATAAGAAATCACAGATTAAACTTAATAAGACTAGGCAACGTGGTGAAGTCTATATCAATGATGAATCTATTGTTATAACTAATGATAGTAACGATCAAAATGAAATAACGAGGCGTTTGGTACCTGTAAAGCCAGAGAATGTAAACGCAATCTATGTTCCTCTTGTTAAATTCTTATTACTATTTTACTTAATTTGGCGTCAAGATAGCAATTGAATTTATGAGTATACTTGATAAAGTTAGAGTCATCGTTTATCGATTTCATGAAAAAGGTTTAGAAGTATTTCTTTTAGATGAGCATCTAAAGAATAACCCAGAAATTTGGAAGGTCAATAAAGCTAGAATGAGTGAAATTGAAAATCTGGGCTTACCATTAGAATTTTTGGAATTAGAAGATGCTGACAATCCAATTGAAACAATAGCGATAGAGGCTGATTGGCATGATATCCCTTCAATTAGAGGATTAATAAGAAATGATATTAAGATAGCTAAAGAAGTTGTCAAAGAAACTATACCAGGCGTTGAAAAAGGTGCTTATGTTGCTATAAAGCAAGTTATGCAAAGAGCTCTTCCTGAACAGTATAGTGTTCTAAAAGAACTCAAAGACACTTTATTAGATAGAAATCTATTGCGAAACCTTTAATGGGGCTGAAAGGAACGGAATATACATTTCCAAATCAAGATTCATTCTACAAAGGAAAAGTTAGAGATGTATATACTATTGGCGATAAACTAATTAGTGTAGTATCTGATAGAATTTCAGCTTTCGACTACGTATTACCAAAAGCAATTCCTTACAAAGGTCAAGTGCTAAATCAATTAGCCACATTATTTCTTACAGAATCAAAATCTATAGTGCCAAACTGGCTTCTAGAGTCTCCAGATCCTAATGTCTCGATTGGGTTAAAATGTGAACCCATTAAATTAGAAATGGTGATCAGAGGTTATCTGGCAGGGCACTCATGGAGAGAGTATAAGTCTGGAAAGAGAGAAATATGTGGAGTTTTAATGCCAGAGGGTCTGAAAGAATCAGACAAGTTCCCAAAGCCCATTATCACACCAGCTACGAAAGCGGAAGAAGGACACGACGAAGATATTTCAAAAGAAGAAATCTTGTCCCGAGGAATAGTGGGCACCGAAGTATACAACACTCTTGAAAAATATACTTATGCTCTTTTCAATTATGGGACTAAAAGAGCACATAAATATGGTTTAATACTGGTTGATACCAAGTATGAATTTGGAATGTATGATGGAAAGGTTATCCTCATAGATGAGATCCATACTCCTGATAGCTCTAGATACTATTATTCTGAGGGCTATACCCATAGGCAGTCAAAAGGTGAGAAACAAAAACAATTATCTAAAGAGTTTGTCAGAGAATGGCTCATGGATCATAATTTTCAAGGTAAAGAAGGTGAGAAAATGCCTTTGATACCTCAAGAATTTGTTACTGAGGTGAGCGAAAAATATATAGAACTTTTTGAAGCAGTTACTGGAGAAAATTTTGAAAAACGAGATTACAATAATATTGTAAATGATATAGAATCATCAGTTCTAAACTATTTAAAAAAATAGAGGAACTTCTTTCATTACTTGGACGTTAAGTAGATGATCTTTGAAAAAATGGGGCTGAATGGAATCGACAGGAAAGTAGTCTGATTAGTAAGCATGCCGGAGCAACGAATGTTCACTCTGTTAACAAATGATATTCACAACAACAACAGGCAATAGACAATTTGCCATGGCAGCATAATTCTAGGAATTATATGCCTTTGTGCCGCCCACTTGATGTCTGATATAAAGAGGTGCCGCACATCAAACAAATTCAGGCTAGATGAGCTCAGTGTTTCGGGAGTGATTCGAAATTAAGAAACTAAGTTGATGGCTGGTTGCTCATACACCTGCCTGATATCGAAAATTAAAGTATAAGCTAAGCATGTAGAAAGTTTTTTAGAGCTTTGGCTGGACCGGAGTTCGAATCTCCGCAGCTCCACTTTACTATCATCATATGTAATACATTGAAGGCTATAAATGAACTAAATACGTGCATTTATAGCCTTTTTCATTTAACTTCATAGCATAGATGGAAACGTCTATTAATTCAAATTGTAGCCTTGCGTAAAAA
>DKPS01000242.1:45036-66813 GCA_002471345.1 Saprospiraceae bacterium UBA7328 | reverse complement strand
GCCAAGAGATGCTAGATATTCACTGATGGAGGCTATAAAGCAGATAACTATGTCTAATAGTGAAGATTATTCGCCGTATGTAGTCTCACTAGGCAAATCTCTTGAAATCACGCTTAAAAAGCTTGTATTTGATAAGTTTCAAAGAAATGAAAAAGTTATTATTTCAAGCCAGCAAGAAATTACATTATTAATAGAACAAAACAAGAAGATATCCCGATTTATAAAATTCTTGCTTAAGGAGCCGCACTTCATCGAATTAGGATCAATGTTGGTCATCTTGGAATATGAGGGTGGAAAGACTTCAAAGAATAACATATTCTTGAGAGATTTCTTCATATTTATCTATGACAACTCATATTCTGACATTTTAAATAAAACATGGGTTTCAAGTGCTAAAGAATTGGCCAGGCAACGAAATATTGCAGCACATTCAAAAAGGTTTTCATTAGAGGAGGCTAAAGAACTGATGGATCAAACTTTTGAGTTAATCTCTAAGTTTTAATTTGTAGATGGTATGTCTCATAAATATGTATTTTACAATGGAGTGTGTCAACTAAGTATTACTTATGTGATTCTACTTTTCGGATTTACATGAATGGATTCTAGGCCCCTTATTTCAATGGAAACGTATTATTTTATATTCAGTTGATACTTATTCCCACCTCTTGCTGTAATAGTGTTATTCCTCATGAAGATTAAAAAATGAATTTAGAAGCACCATACTACGACATAGTTTATGAAAAAGAACTTTATCATTTGAAAATTAATAATCAGGAGTTAAAAACTCCAGCAGGAAAACTAATTCAGCATCATAATAAAAAATTGTTTGAGCATTTAATATATGAAATAGAAGGTTTTGAAGAACTAGACCCATCTACACTTTCAATTTATAGTTTATTATGCACCCTAAATGACTTTGTTCTTCCAGACCCAGAAGAGTATATATCGAAGGACTTTTTTCAGCAAATGATAATGCATGATTACACCTTGAAATCAAATGCAGGTCCTGAAGTTCTGGAACAGTATAAAAGATGGAAAATATTAATGGAACGACTTGAATTCTTGGATATGAATCATCCTAACTTACCTCAAACCATTATTGCTGAATCATATGATCAATGGATAAGTCAGTTATATCAAAAAGAAAAATTCCAAGAGTTAGTTGATTTCTTTTATGCTGATTATAAACTTTTAAGTCCAGAACAAAAAACGGTAGCTCGAACAGCAGTAAATATTCATAGGTCAATTATTTACGGAATCTTGCTAGCACAGGGACATTGTGATTCATCTGAATACGCAGTTGCAATATTAGCTGCAAATGGGTTAATCCCCTCAGTATGGGATTTGAGTACAAAAGAAGATTACAAAGACAATTTCTATTCATTAAGATCAGATGCTTCTTTAATGAATAATTTTTTAAAAATAGTTACACTACCTTCTCAATCCATAGAAAACAAATTAAGAGCTGAAATCCCAAACTGGAATAGTCTACCATTGAGTGCAAAGTATGCAATCTTAGAATCATCTAAGAAAATTAATGAATCTAATAGTAGTGACTATTCTTCTTATGTTATGTTGTTAGGCAAGTCAGTTGAGATTTGTTTAAAGGAACTTGTATTTGACAAGTATCAAAAAATATTTTCCATCAAATTTTCAGAAGAGAAAGATGTGAAAATATTTATTGAGAGTAACAAAAAAATAGAACGTTTAGCAAAGTATCTTATAAAAGAACCTCACTTTATAGAATTGGGCACCATGATAACAATACTTGAAAAATCAGATGGCAAGACCGCAAAGAAAAATGAAGTTCTTAAAGAGTTTTTTGATTTTATTTCAAATTCCCTGAAATACGATGCAATAGTGAAACATGAATTCATTGAAGCTGCATGGAAAATTTCTAAAGAAAGAAATAAAGCTGCTCATTCTGAGATATTCTCATACAATGAGGCTGTTGAAATGCAAAATATATGCTTCCAATTACTTCAGAAAATGTGAACACGATGCATAACATTGTGTGACCACAGAATACTCTTCAGGATACCCGTAATTCTTTGTTTATTATAGAGAAAAACTTAATGTGAGTGAAATTAAAGGATGAAAATTAGGAAGATTTCATATAGCCAATTAAATGCTAGGCAAAAGGAAAGTTATAACTTTCACAAGGTAGCAGCAGTACTTGCTGACTATGGCTATAATAGTGTTCGATTAGCTGACGATTGGCAAGGTGCTGATTTCATCGCTATACATATCGACGGCGAGAGCTTCATGAAGGTACAGCTTAAGAGTAGGTTTACAGTTGATAAGAAATACCTCGGTAAGAAAATATTTGTGGCTTTCATTGAGAATGATCTCATTAAAATGTACGACCATGATATGGTCTGTAAAAATTTAACAAGAGGGGTTCTTCTTTCTTCCAGTTGGAAGAATAAAGGCTTTTATTCATGGAATAAAACACCCAAGAAATATGAGGATTATTTAAATGTGCTGAATACAATTAATTAATCCAGCCTTTTGGAATTTCACTTATGCATCAAATAAATAGGAATTGGATAAGGTATTACAGCACAAGGAAATAAGATCCATCTCATAATCTTCCCAAAGGTCATCTTTGCAGTCTGTTTTATCGGTCAGCTCTTCATTAATGAAGTTGTCATCTCTTCTGATTTCTTCAAGAGTACTTAGCTCTGTATGAATCTTCTGACTCAGCTTATATGTATTCTCTCCTAAATAGTAATCAAGAATTAAGATCATTTCAGTTTCTATAGCGTCGATTTCTGATTGTTTGCAAATTATGGAGTCATGTTTTGGCAGTACGTCATACTGTTCCTCTAAGAGATAATCCAAAATATTATCGATGAATAAGAATGATTCAATTTTCTGATGACAGATACAGAATAAAGTAGATCCTGCCTTGTCTATATACTTCCAATGCTTAGCAACAATAGACTTAATATATGCTGTTTCACTTTCAGAATAATCATGGTCTAATGTGAGAAGTTTTAGGGCAAAATGGCTCTTAACTCGATCAATTAGCGAAGTGACAGATGGAAACTTAACCACAAGCTTTTTCATCACTTTTCCACTTTTACTGTATCTATGATCACCAAACCAAAATTTCATGACCATAAGTTTAATTTCTTCTTTTAATTCAAGGGTATATTGGTGTTTAGACCTTATTTGATAAGCAATTTTCTTATACAATTCTCCATTCAATGTTGCTGTTATCCATTCACTTAATTCAGGTGTTGACTCTGTCCAATGCTTGGTATTGTTGTCTAAAAAGTGAGAAGACAAATATGCCCCAAGATTGTTCCCTTGGTTGCTCTCCTTCTCCAATAAGGAGGAGAGCATAGTATTCCATAATTCCTCTTCTATTCCTGTTATTGATTTATTATTATTGGTTCTTAGTAGTACATGACTGAATAGGCACAGTTAGCTATTCTTCATGTCTATTTCACCTATTCTTTCACCATCTAGCCTAATGTATTGATAATATACTTTAGGTAAAGAAATGATTTGATGATAAAGCCTACCAGCTTTTGAATCCCTCTTTGGTTGTGTCAATGGGAGGTTATAACTCTCATTGACAAGATTACTAAGGGTATTGATATGATTATGTATGATGAGGTTAGTCCTATATCTAATGAATTGCTCCTTGTTCTTAAATTGTCCTGATATAGTTTTAGTAGTTCCATCTTTTGTGTATTTGATTTTGCCTCCTTTAGTATAAGTATTCGCCCTTATTTTGTTCTCTACCTCATTACTTCTATTGTTGACTAATTGTACTATTTCTTCTTGATTCAATGTTATTGTTGCTTTTTCTAGCACTTGTTGAACATTGGTCTCGATGCTATCATTGGGTATAGGTTTTTGTGTGGGACGGGCTGAGTTCTTAACCGCCACAGTTCTTCTTTCGTAGAATATGGTCTCTAATTTTTGTCCGATCAGAAAGTCGGGGTTGAAGGTATATCTACGTACTTGTTTTTTGCCCCAAAGACTACCATTTTTCAGCTTTAGAGGCTGAAGAATATTCATTTCATCAACTAGTATTTTAAGTAAGAAATGATAATTCCTATTACCCCA
The DNA here is from genome assembly GCA_002471345.1 of Saprospiraceae bacterium UBA7328. GTDB lineage: Bacteria > Bacteroidota > Bacteroidia > Chitinophagales > Saprospiraceae > UBA7328. The sequence goes on along the minus strand of DKPS01000242.1, from coordinate 62,730 downwards.
AAAAAGATATTGTTTGTATTTATCACCTATTTCAAGGTGATCATCAATATGCATTTCCGCATTTACATACTTGTTGTACAATATGTGAATGCAATACATTAACCTATGCTGGTGATCTATATAGTTTTTGCTTGTTTTTTTAGGTAAGTCTATATGTCTAAGAATCTCATCTGTCCTTTCTATAGTTTCTATGATCTTTTGGGGTAAAATGGCTTTCGTTACAATCCACCCTTTTTTATGAGTAGCATAATTGTTTCTTTTAAATTTCACGATTCAGATCATTTAGGGTTGGTCAATGAAGTCTGTTTCAAATATCTCTTGAAGTTGCTCAGCTCAAAAAGTGTAGAAGGTCTTAGGAAGTATTTCATAGTCTTATTATCCTTCCATTCTTTGGCTTTTAAATCAATTACTGCTTTAATCTGAGTAGCATTATATCCCTTCTTGTATAGTTTATTGAGGGACGAAACTGTGACTTTAGCATTCCACCTTTTTCTGGTATCGCACTTTTCATTAAGATGGTCTAGTATCTCTCTGATTTCATTTTCACAAAAGCATGTTTTTACGCAATTAGACTCTTCGCAGCCATGACAGATGTACTCTTCTTCCTTTAATTGCCATGATTCACCATAGCATACTTTGACCCTTCTAAATTCTTCAGTGATAGCTGAATGCAAATGTTTCTCAGATGTGGTTTCTTTTGTTTTAGGATTCTTTTTTGAATTCATGTTCTTGGGGTTTTAGGTGAGGAAATATGTGTTGAGGAATAATTGTAGAGTCTCTAAATCGAATTGTGATCTTATCATTTGTAGTGATTCTTTGTTACCTGTGTTGAATGAAAATCCAATCTGAAACACAACCTCTAAGTGCACAAGTCCTGATTTTATGCGTCATTGAAATCATTAAGACCTAATATTTAATGAGATGAATGATGATTTCCATTTATGTATTCTTTGATATGTGAAAAACTGAACATGGGTTTAGATCCTACATACGTTACTTTAAGAAGTCCTTTGACTCTCAAGTTGTCTACGGTGCCTTTAGACACACCCAAAAACTTAGCAGTCTGAGCCTTATCATAGAGTGTTAAGAACTCTTCTCTATCAAATATTTTATTATTGAGTACCTCAAATAAGGCTTCTTTAATTTCTTCTATTGAGGGGATGCTTACATGTGCCATTTTTAAAATTTTGTTTCAGCACATTTAAATCAATTATATGTCCATATCAATGTTCTTGACAAGAAGACAGGTTCTCAAGGTTTAAGAACCTTCGCTGTAGAAACTTGACAGGTTTTGAAGGTTCTAGAACCTGTCATTATAGTTTCGGTTTAGGACAACATTAGGAATGAAGGTTATAATGTAGCACTTAATTTGCTATGATTTTCTCTAGTTCTGATATAAATTCTTTAGAGGATTTAATATACTTTCTTGCATTTTCAGGGGAAATACTTTTACCAGAAGCTTTTCTTTTAAACATCTCATCCAATTCATTGGACTTTTCCAGAATAAAGTTTCCAATACCTGAATGGCCTGTCAGTTCAGAACAAATATTCTTAAATTTTCCAAGTGGCATTTCTTTAACAAAACCCTTTTTATACAAAAACCATAAGGCTAAAGCTAATGTCTCAGAAGTCATTTTGGATTTTGCTCCCTTTCTCACCTGATCCCCTAGTTTCCCTTTTGGTAACAATATATATTCTCCAACTAGAGAATCCCATGTGACGTCATCAGAGGTTTTGATTTCATATTTTTTAATTACATTCTTCGATTCGCCACTGATTATTTTCACAAAAAGAGCTTTCATTATATCAACTAGAAATTTACATGTACTATCTGGCTTTGATAGATGGTACATGTATCTTCCTAATAAGTCTAATACCATTAATTCAACTTGTTTCTTAATCTCTTCTTCTGTTCCATCAATTTTGTTAATTATTCCTAATTCATGATTAAATGCCCGCATTATCCTATTAAAATCTGGAGGGTATGGCTCATAATGGTCATCAAAAATAAATTCAGTTGTATCTATTGCTTCTTTCTTACCTAAATCGTGCTCGAATATTTCAGCGGTGGTCATGTAGTAAGGGTTATATGTTTGCTCGGGCATATTTTCTATTATTTGTTTTAAACTTTCAGTTTTGACATAATAAACAGTAAGATCAAAATTCATAGCATTAGAAATTATTGAAGTATTCAGACACCCTAAGAGCAACTAAAATAGCTAGATTCAGATTGGGATATGTTTAAAAGCGGATCAAAAGAATTTTTCATTTGTTAAATGAATATAATTTGAAATCATTGGATGGAAGCAAAACCTTCTCAGTAATTAAAATATCGTAATTACAAGGGGTAAAGAAAACCTATTAGACAATAATTCTTAATTCTTTGAAGACTTCATGGCCTTCATGACTTTATCATGGACTTTTATAGCCGTCTTAGCTTTATCTCCTCTTTCATAACCCATGAGTACAGGTAATGATTGGCCAGTTATTTTCCTCAGATCCTGAGCAGAAATATCATAATCGTTGAGCATGATATTAATAAAGGTATAGCGGGCTGTATGATTTGTGACATAATTAAATAATGAATCAACTGTAGTGACAGATTTGCCATTTATATTGGTGGTATGCTCTACCCGCCGATTAATACCAGCTTTCTCCATTACTTGCTTAATATATCTATTCATAACCTGTTCTTCATAAGCTTTAGGTATTTCATAATTGTATTTCTTCACAATTTCTTTTAATTCAGGTAGAATAGGGATCACTACTTTATTATCGAATTTTGTGGTTCTCCCTTTATATGTATGCATTTCAATAATTTCTACCCCATCAACATTTTTAAAATGCTTTTTTTGAAGACGACTAAAATCAGAATACCTCAAACCTGAGTATGCTGCGATCAGCCATAGGTCTCTTGCTTTTTCAAGGTTTTTTGAGTCTTTAAAGTCATGTTTTGATAATCTATTCAACTCGTCTAATTCTAAAAAGTGTTTTGAGGTTTTTACACGTGGAGTAGTAAATTTAGAACTTTGATATGCGGTATTATTATGATAACCATTTTCATGAGCATCTCTTACGAATGTCTTTATATTTTGAACTAATTTACTAGCAGTATTCTGGCTCTTTACCTTTGTATGGTTATACAACCAATTCACCAACTTTTCACTAAACTCTGGCTTGATCTGATCAAAAGTGATTGATTTTCCGAGAAACTTTTCAAACTCTTTTAGGTGTTTATAGGCAGTCATATACTTTTGAATTGTACGTGGATGATTGGTACTTTTATCAATAAAGCTTTTTACATATTCAATTAAGGTCACCTGCTCTTTTGATTTGGGTCTGGGTATTATACCCAATTCATAGTCCAATTCTCTTTTTAAATCACCCACTGATATACTAGGATTCTGTGACACAGCTTTTTTAACAGTGTCTTCTATTAATCTTAATTTATTATTTATAGATTCTGCTTCAGGTTCAGGAATCCTGACTGAAGCTTTAACTCTCTCAATATCGAGCCAGCAGGACCTATAGGCTTTTTCACCTGTGTAATACATCAGTTTTACATTTTTACCCTGACTGTCTTTCTTATATCGATAGATCAAATAGATAGGTTGCAAGTTGCGACCCTTTGGTGGTCCATCTAAATTAAAGTGTGGCTTACTTTTCCTATTTCTCCGATGTTTCATAGCAGAAAAGATGAATTATAATGCGTTTACAGGCATATAACGGGCGTATATGCTATGTATGTATGTTAATATGTGTAAAACTTTTGGAGACGAAAATTCATAAGTCATTGAAATACAGAGCCCTTAACAAAATCTATTGCCAAGGGCTCCTATAGCAGTAGCGTGAGGGAGACTTGAACTCCCAACCTCAGGATTACGAAAATTTATTCATCTATTAAGCAACTGCATTTTTACCAATAATTTGAATTTTAGGTATTCAAAACTGCCTTATCAAAGTGACTTTAGAAATAACCTGCTGCTCATTTACTGATGGAGAAAAACTATCCAATTCATTGTCATTAAACACAACATATACGAATGAAAGTGGCAGATACTCCCAACTGCCTCTAATATTTAGTCTACCCTGTTCATTAAAACTATTATATTGATAGAAAGATGACAATTGTAATCTTGGATTTAGAGCTAAACGCACTCCTACTGAAGTGAGATGAGTTTCAAGGTTTTGATCTACAAAGCCGATATTCTCTAAGTCGTTGTATTCATAATCAAAAGTTATAGCAAAATGAGGTATAGGAGCAAGACGGGCTGAAAATCGGAAAGTGTTTCTTTTTCCATCATAAAAATTCCCAAATCCATAGCGTAGACCTGCCGACCACTTTTTGGATTGATCAGTGTTATATCTCACTAGGAATCTTGTATAAAAGTAATCATCTTGTTCAATGCTCAATCCAAGTGGGGCAAAAGCAAAGTTGATATTTTGCCATGTGGGAGTCAGTGAAAATTCTAAAAAGCTATTATCCTTAAACCATGTATAGATCGGAAAAATGTATAGTACTGCTTGTTGAAACTGGGAAGGGTCAGAGGCATCATGATTCAGGTTTGTAAAGATACCTGGATCCCATCGTCTTATCCAATCTATTTTTTTAGGTCGCCATATATAATATCCGACAGGATTATGTCTAATCACATCACTTTGTCGAACGAACCCCATACCTGGATTGTACTTGGCATCAGTGAATTCGGTCACCCATCCGTAATAGAGGTTATTTCTGGAATTACCAGCAAAAAATCGTCCTGCATAACCTGTTTCACCGCTTTGTTCATCTATAGATGTGGTGAAGAGATATTGTATGTCCCATTGGCTGGTAGGGCGAATCTGGCCATCTATGGTTATTGTGGTGTTATTATTCGCTGCAAGAGTCAAATTGTCCGATTTCTCATCAAGACGATGAGTTATCATGACTCCGACATTGTTCTCTCTTCCATAATTTCTCAGGTATCTTGCCACTCCAAAGTTGGCTGCTCTTGAAGTTTCCGTTTCTCCTTGTCTGACTAACAACCCTGCTATTCCTTCCTTCTCTGTTCTCTTTGTGTATCGACTGCCAAAATCAATAGAGGCTGGCTTGGCGTTAAAGCTCCCCCCAAGACCGATTCTTATACTAAAAAATGGGCGGATAGATTGCTGTAAGCCTCCAGCCCATATCCCAGAATTTTCTAGAAAAAACTTTCTTTGTTCAGGAAAGAAAATGTTAAACCGTTCCAGATTATTGACAGCCCGATCTACATCTGCTTGAGCAAAATCGGTATTAATCGTAAGATCCATCACGGATTGAGGATTTATGGCCCATTTGACATCTCCACCCACTTTAAAATTTGCATCATTAGTATTTAATTCTCCATCATCTACTTTATCATATTGATATAATGCATAGGGCTCGACTCGCACATTTGAAGAAGGTGGAGGTGGCTTTATACCCTTTAGCTTTGCTGCATAAGTCATCCTGTAGGGTGTGAAAGACTGAGGTATGGCCGGAAAAGTAGACACTTCTACCTCACGTCTAGCATATCTGACTAAGGTGACTCCCCATTCTAACGGTGCACCATCAGCCGATGGATTGTATCTTAATGTCTTAAATGGGATACTAAATTCTGCATAGAAGCCTCCATCAGTTCGTTGAGTTCTGACCTTCCAGAGGGTATTCCAGCCGATGTCATAACTATTGCCATTGAAATTTTGGAAGTCTCTCTGATTACCATAGGGCGTAGTCTGAAATGACTGAGCATATTGTTTCAGATTTTGAGGATCAAGAGCTATACCAAATATTTCATTTTCTCCCCAGCTAAAATCTCTTCTCAAATCCTGAACTCGAATACCTTTTAGACCTAATGAATCAGCACAAAAAACTCCTACATACAGATTCTTGTCATCATAGAGAAATTTCACCTCAGTGGTGAATTTGATGTGGCCTCCTTGTCTTGGTTCTCTTCTAAAAAAATCAGTCACAGTAGCCGCATAATTACACTCAGCCTAATCCAATTTTCCATCTACATTTATAGTCCCATTGCTTTTTAGCACTATTACTTCAATTGGATCATCTCATGGTGGAAAATTTTGGTCATGATCTCCTTCATTTTGACCATATAAAAAAAGACTAAAAAATGTTAATTGTGTGATGATGAGCGTTTTGGAGAACATAGTTGAAAATTTTAATTATTACGTTGTGATTGTGAATAGAAATACCAAAGAATTATTGAAAAGTTGGTTTATGAGTTTGGTTAATTGATAAATCGACGAAACTGTTATTAACTCATTATTCTTATGAATAGTCCATTCGCTTTTTTCATTATTTTTTTGAATCTATATTTTAATATCACCACTACTTTGAGTAGAAACAACAAGACGATCTAAAGCTCTTTTAGCCCAATTCAGGACATTACCTGACCCTTTGAGATCCGTCAGATAAATACCGTTTTAATCCTATTCTACTTTAAAATTTTCTTTTTTCAGCTTGAACAGACTGTCATACTCTTTATTCACTTGTTCATCAAATACTCGCTTAGCCGTATATTCACCTATAGCAGGCCCATGCTTAAATCCATGACCAGATCCTGCTCCCACAATCCATGCATTATCTGAGGATGGATGTTGATCAACAATAAAATTGCCATCCACCGAATTGGTAACTTGACAGACTCTACTTTCTATAATGGGTTGTCCTTTTAATCCAGGGAAACGATGTCCCACAAAATCATGTGCTCTTTTTACTTGGTAGTGATTGATCAATCTTTCATCACGATCTGGATCAAATGTGTTATAATCTGGATATGGTGCAACCTTCAATCCTCTTCCCTCAATGTCTGGAAATCCATAATACCCACTTCCAGTTACACTCCATTCAGGTAAGTTGGGATGGGAGTATTGGTCATTTCCTGAAGGTGTACCAACGAAAAGCACATCTCTTCTTTCGACTTTGGTCTTAGGAAGCAACAGGTCAGGAAAGACTTTAGGAAGCCAAGGCCCACAAGCAAAAACATAGCATTGAGCTTTTAGAGTTTCATTGCCTACGTTAATTCCGACTATTTTTCCATAATTAATTATTGGTTGACCTTTAGCAATGACTATTGATCCTCCATTTTTCACAAATTCTTTAGCTACAGCCTTAATTCCCTTTCTTGCCATCAGAGTACTGCCTGAAGGACCACCATCATTATACATAGCTCCGGCTAAATCATCGGTATGTATTTGTGGCCATCTATAACGTATTTCGTCTTGATCGAGCACTTCGGTATTATCAATACCATGTGAGCTTAGTTGTTCTTTCCGTTTTTGAGCATATAGTCTGGAACCTTCATTCTTGGACATTGTTAAGCGACCAGTGGACAGGACGAGTTCTTCACCTGTCATTTCCATCATTTTGCTCCACCAGTGGTATGATCTAATTGCACTTTCCACATATATGCTGTTATCATTATCTGCTTGTATTAACCTTGTTTCTCCACCCGAACTGGCTCTAGAATTTCCTGGTCCGTATGCATCAAGCAGTGTGACTTTAGCCCCCATTTGGTTTAGATGATAAGCCGTCCATACCCCAAAAGTGCCAGCTCCTACTACTATGACTTCCGATGAATTATAGAATGCATTTCCTCGGTTCTTAATCGGAGAAAATTTGGTCATGGGAAGGCCAATTGATCCAATACCCACTATTTGTGTGAATTTTCTTCTTTTCATTTTACCTTATTTGTTTTTTTCAATTCGTACTGAAATTATTTTTCAATTCAACACTTTTACCATTGCACTTACAATACCTTCGATTATATAAATGCAAAAAAGCCAAACTGAGAGAAGGTATATACACTAACATATGAGGCAAACTGATAAGGTGATAGGCTTCATTTAAAATTAAAATGGCCAATACCACCCATCCTCCAAAAAGGGCATATGGGATCCAATTTAAAACAGTCTGTTTAGTGGTGTGACAAATGGCTCCAAAAGACACTAAAAGAAATGTATAATCAATCATTTTCCACCAAAATGGGCTGACATCAGCACAACTGGTTGTTGTGGCGTGAACCACAAAAATCAAAGGGGTGACAATACAATGGACCAGGCATAAACTACTGGAAACCGCACCAAAAATGTCCGACTCACTATTAAAAAGCGATGAAAGAGAATCTGTTTTACTAATATTAAATACCGACATGCATTTGTTTTTGCTCCTTAATTAGACATTGTGAAAACATTTTTTCAAATCCTTCTCTTTGAAAATTTTTTCCGATCATAACTATTTTACATTCTTTCTTTTCTCCTTTTTGCCAGTTTCTTTTCTGATTTATTACAAGTCCTACTCCAACTGATTGTAAAATTTGTTGATCTTCAGAACCATTGACCCAGATTAGTCCCTTCATCCGATACAAGTCTTTTGCCTGAAATGTGAGATAGCCCAACAATCTCAAATGGAGCTTTTGATAGTCAAATGGATGATGAAAGATTAAAGTCAATGAATTAAACTGATACGTATGGTAATGTTTATGATGAGAATTAGGCTTTCCCACGGCAAAGCTGATGTCCATTCTTTTCAGCCTTTGATTGAGTATAGAATCCAATTCAGACTCACGCTTTTGCATTTCAGGGATGGGGTATCTATCCTTATTGCCAAAGATTATAAGCGCCAATGGATTCAGTCTTTTCAACTTTGAAATCAGATGTGCTAATTTCTTTTCATTTACTAAGTCGGTTTTATCAACCAATAAAATATCACTATATCTGACTTGATTTATGGCTTCCTCCGTGCTTTCTAACTGACTTTCAAAGAATTCTGCATCAACCAAACATATAATCTGATTTAAAGGAAACTGCTTTTTAACAGAAGGATTACCTATAAACGGTTCAGCAAGTCCTCTAGGGTCAGCCACTCCTGCAGCTTCTATTATTATCTCATCGTATTCATCCCTTTTTTCATACAAGGTGTTCAGTATGTCATATAGATTATCATTAAGTGTGCAGTAGAGACATCCATTATTAAGTTCGACAATATCATTTTCAGCTAGTAGAATAAGTTCACTATCTATACTTTGTTCACCATATTCATTTTCGATTATTGCATATCTGATATTACTGTTGTTTAGAATAAGATAATTCAAATACGTAGTTTTCCCGGCGCCAAGAAAGCCAGTGAGGTTAGTTGTGGGCTTAGTAGATATATCTATTATAGATGTCATAATACCTCAAATAGAAGTGAATAGCTTGTTCTTAAATGCAACATTGTTGCATAAATACAAGATATTTAGCGTATATGCAACATTGTTGCATGTACGGACACTCTTTTTGAAAGATTTTGATGAATAGATTACTAAAATTGAGAAGATGGGCTCTCCGAAAATCTAGTCAGTTTTTTAAGTAATTTGAATTGCTCAGTGAATCTGAGGCGATTCTTGTTTTACTATTCTCTGCTTTATAGCGCGGACACTATCTAACAACTCCTTTTGAACTATCAGCATATCTCCTGCAGAAAGAAGAGTATGGGAATCGTCTTGACCATGATGGTGGTGACCATAGTGATGGTGATATTCATGTTCGAAACCAGGTACTTCTATGATGTTTTGGCTCCACTCATTCAACTGCTTCTCTAGAATAAGACGGATAGAATCGTCTTCTGGAAGTTTGTCTAACATGAGCTGAGACTCTTCGGCAACCTGCAAATATTGACTATGTGTTTCAAATGCCTTTTGCATGTTTGGGTCAGGTTTTGAATCACCCTTGCATCCCATCCAGACAATAGATAATAGTAAAAGCCCCCCTATTAATTCCTTTATCATCAGCTTTAGTTTTGAATATAACATCATTCGTCACTCAGGATGACGGTCTCTTCTAAGATATAATTAAAACGCTCAAAATCATCAGCATTCAGTTGCAATTTTCCTCTGATACGGATAATATCATCCATACTTTGATGCTCGATATCTTTGGTAAATACTATTTCTAAGATAGACTCTGGGCCTGCAGCACCACAAAAAAAACAGGATGAATAGGGGAATCGAGATAGTACATAGAATTTACCTTCGGCATCAACAGGTATTAGGTAGCCTTCCATTTCAATTTCTTTATTCTCAAATGACTTTACTTTTTTGCCGAATTGAGGGATTAACCAATACATACCTGACTCCTCATCAAATTTTTCATCAAAGGTTACATCAGCTAGAATATCCCATTCCACATGCTTTTGACTGTATAAATCTGCGACATATGCAAGACTCAGTAAAGCTGCAAAACACAAGCTAAAGATTGATCTTTTATGTAGTAGTATCATTTGATTAAACAGGCCATTTATCCTCATATCCAGATTTCCATTTTTGATTTGATAGCTCCTCTTCTGTTGAAAGACAAGAGCTCAGTTCAGATTTTATTCCTTCTTCATCCATGTCTTGGCCAATAAATACAATTTCATTTTTTCGATCACCAAAGGTTTCAGTCCAGTTTGATTCAATGTCTTTTTGGTTATCTACAAATGCTAGATACTCTATACGTTTTTCGAAAGGCATGCTACTCCACCAGACCCCAGCACTGTCAGCCTTCAAAGATCCTCCTGCCTGACTCCAAATTAATGCTTGACTAGGCCTAGAAGCAATCCAAAACAATCCTTTACTTCTAATAATTGTGCCTGAAAACTTATACTGAACGTAGTCCCAAAAACGCACAGGATCAAAGGGTTTTTTACTTCTGAAAACAAAAGAACTAATGCCGTATTCCTCAGTCTCAGGAGTATGCTCATCCTTATTCAATTCTTCTATCCATCCTGCACTTTGTTCCGCTTCCTCAAAATTGAATAGTCCAGTATTTAATATTTCTTTGGGTTTAATCTTGCTATAACTCGTTTCAATAATTCGAGCTGATGGATTAAGTCTATGAATAGCAGCCTTCAGTACACCTAGATGTTCTGTGGTTACTAAGTCTGTTTTATTTAACAGGATCACATTGGCAAACTCAATCTGATCAGTGAGTAGATTGACTATCGTTCTGTAATCTCCATCTATATCAGTTAAATCTCGATCCATTAAAGTTTCAGGGCTTCCAAAATCTTCGAAAAAATTGAATGCATCCACCACAGTCACCATGGTATCTACATAACAAAATTTAGAAAGATCAATACCATTATCTTCATCTACAAAAGAAAATGTCTGAGCGACAGGTACAGGTTCACTAATCCCAGTACTTTCTATCAGCAAGTAGTCAAAGCGATTTTCCTTGGCTAGTCGCTCTACTTCAATCATCAAATCTTCTCGAAGAGTACAGCATATACAGCCATTGCTCATTTCGACCAATTTCTCCTCGGTTCGTGATAGCGTATTTTCGCTCTTCACTAATTCTGCATCGACATTAACCTCGCTCATGTCATTGACAATCACAGCTACTTTTAAACCCTCCTTATTATGCAAGACATAATTGAGTAATGTGGTCTTTCCTGCTCCGAGAAAACCGCTTAATACCGTTACTGGAAGTTTGTTTGTGGACATGATCTTCGTTTTATCTAGATTCTATTATGGTCATTTCAATTGTTCTTTCATTTTTGTCCTACTTAACCATAAAAGGAGTCCACTCCATATCAAAATGGGAAGTAACAGATAGATCCATTCAGTCTCCCTTTTATCTTCGAAATATTCCAATTTATGCTCATTCCATTTCTCACTTGAAATAGCCACATTTTCAAAAATCATAGGATAGAACATCAGACGCTTATCTTCATGAAATTGCTCTAGTGCATCCATGTAATTTAAATAATTAGACATATCTGATTTACCTAAAGAATTGAGAGACAATTGTGTATGGACACTCGGTAAGACATATCCTATTAGCTTAGTAAATCGATTTCTTGCATATAGTTTGTCTTTCATAGCCTGTCTAGCTTCCGTCGCCTCGTCGTCACCCATCTGCTGAATGGCGTAATACCAAAACCAACCGAAACTTTGATCCTCTGGATGCTCATATTTACTAAATTGAGGATAGTGTTCTTTGAATTTTAATATGGTAGGTTCTTTGGGTTGATCCCATTTGTTATGGTAACCGTCTCTACCGTCAATGGTGGTTTCATATGCTTCTGGGATTGGGTATAGGTTCTCTACTACATTATTAAGAGCAGCAGGAATGACGATAGTTAAATTTATCCAGCTTGATAGAAGGATCAGAGCATTTTCATTTGAGGACTTATCCAGGTTAATTACAAACCAAACTGCGACAAACCAAAAAAGAATATAAAGTATGGATGATAAGACAAAGGCTCCATAGACCTTGTCTAAAGGGATACTCAAATAAACCGTCGCAATTAAAAACAATAGAAGCAACACCAATAAAACACTGACTAATCGAATCAGTATTTTAGCTCTTATAATCCTGAATGGTTTCTGTGATTGACTCGACACCAATTGCCATGTGCCACTTTCTTTTTCTTCTGAGAACAGATTAAAACAGATGGCTATGATAATCAAAGGAAATAGATAGATCAGGACAAAGCTGAAATCCATATTCCCCAGGAGCTGATAGTATGGATTTACAAGTTCACTTGTGTTTTTTTGTTCTTCTAGATTTCTGATGTTCACTAGCTGTGCAGGTGGCCTGATGTCTCGATGACCGATGGATAAACCCGCAAGGGCAGGGGCTTCATTAGCTAGACCAAATCGAATATAATAGAGCAGCAAACCGATGTGCCCATGTACAAATCCTAGATTGCGATCTATGTGTTCTTTTTGCGCATGAGCAGTGTTTTCAATCGTTTCATGCTGTTGCTCTAGAAATACTTTGCCTATATGCAAACTCACCACTCCTGTAATGAACAACAGCAAAAGACCAATCATTAGCCCCTTAGACCTCACATATTGTTTGATAAGAAGTTGAGTCATTTCAGATGGCTTTTAATCTCTTGGTGGAAAAATTAGCCATCAGCAGAAATGCTATTAACCAAATGAACAGGGACAGAAAAGAGAAAGAAGCATTGCGAGACATTTCAGAAAAAGAAAGGAATTCATGTTCGAAATCAGGAAAATCTTTCCAATACTGTTGGCTAATCACAGCTCCTTTATCTGCTGAGGTAGTGGTCGTATTACTGATATGTTCGATCTGCAAGTTATTCATCGTCTGAGCTAGATTATATCTATAGGTTTCTGCATAGTCATTAAAAGCCTGATAGGATGCAAAGTCAGTACCTGATAGCACCATTGAGATATTTTTAATGGCGATATATGGGTTCACTATAGCAGTATTATTCACTAAGTCACTTTGTTTTTGATACAGATTCATCAAGTCAGCTTGGTGTCTTAGATATGTCTCAGTGCTCAATCGCTCACCTTCCTTCATTATAAATCCACTATAGTTAAAAGGAAGTTCCTTAGGACTAGTGACATTGTATGCTGCGAGCAACGAATCTTTCAATGCTTTATAATGAGGATCATCTGGGTTGTGACTATCACCTTGCTTTACTAGTTCTTCTTCGACGGTAGTTTCAAATGCAATTTTAGAAGGTGTGGGATATATAACCTGGCCTGCTACTTGAGCTATTTTGGGTAAAATCAATGTGAAAAACAACCAAAATCCAATTAGCTTAATCAAAGCTGATTTCTTGGATTTACTTATAGCTGAAATCCATACTGCAAGCAATGACATAATGAGTATATAAGTCAAGTAGCTCAAAATCAATCCACCCAAAGCAACAAGACTTTCACAATTGCCAGAAATCAGTGTTTCAGTTAATAACAATACTGCCGAAACCAACAGGGAAGGAAGCAAGATAGTAAGCGACACTAAAAATAGTCCAAGAGACTTACCTAAAATAATATCCGTCCATGTCGCTTCCTGAGTAAGCAGAAGTTTGAGTGTGCCTGTCTCCCGTTCTCCTGCGACTAAGTCAAAGCCCCAGAAAAAAATTAGTAATGGCAGCAACAACTGTAATATTAATCCTCCTGAAAGCTCTCCAAATCTCAATAGCCCATTAGACAAACTGGCTTGTGAGAAATTCACATTATTCTGTCGATGTGCTTCCAGAAAAACGGCATTCCCCAGATAGCTGTCCATACCATTATCGAAAAAACTTAAAGGATACTTCTGGCGAAAAGCGACATAACCATAATGAGCCATTCTGTGTGGATGCTTATCAGGACTGGCTTCCCATTTATCTCTTACATCATGACTATAATGCTCGATAGTGTGCTTATGATGACGATTACTCAAAGAAGATGAATACAATGCAAATCCTATTAAAAGGATAAAAAGGCCCACTAACCATTTATTAGTGGGCTTTGTAATCATACTGTAGAATGTATATCCACAGATCTGTTGCATTGTTTTTATTTTCATTTTACGCGATCGACCTAATAGAAATTTTTAGAATTTATAGTTCGAAGAAAATATGAAATTCCTTGGTGCTCCTGGACCTAACCTTGATGGATTTAGGCCGCCTAACCAATAGGTCTCATCAAATAGATTATTGATCTTTAAAGTCAACTGTATTTTAGCATTATCAGGCCTATAATATATCGCAGCATCAAATACTGTATAGGCTGGCAAAAGCACTCTATCAGTAGAATATGTAGGGTTGTACCATGTGAACCTGTCCCCTACAGATTGAGCTCCAATACCGATTCCCATTCCTTTCAAGATCTCACTAGTGAAATCATATCGTCCCCAGAAATTTGCATTATGCCTTGGAGATCCTCCGATCCTTGCTCCTATGAACTCTTCAATAGCATCTTCTACAATTTCTGCATCGTTAAATCCATAGGAAGCTATCAATTGAATGTTTGGAGTTACATATCCAGAAATATCGAATTCAAAACCTCTACTGCGTTGCTCACCTCGAGTAGTTAAGTTGTCTAGATCGTAAGTATCTCCTAGTAAGATGTTCTTTTGAGAAATATCAAAAATGGCCAAATTGGCAAATATTCTTCCATTCAAAAATTCACCTTTAAAACCAAGTTCTTTTAAGCTACTCTCAAGAGGGTCAAATCTAGCTGGTGACGCCGCCCAGAAAAATCCTTCTGCAGTTGGTGATAATGATACTGTATTAGTATGTGGCTGAAAACCCTCCAAATACGTAGCGTAAGCGCTAATATTATCAGTTACCTCATATGTCAAACCCAATCTGGGTACAAAAGCATTGGTCTTTAATTCGTCTTCAGATTTTTTATAATTAAAAATGTCTGTAAATGACTCATATCTCAAGTTCACTAGGGCTGAAAACTTACCTACCTTGAATTTGTTCTGAAAATAGATACCACTAGAGGTATTTAAATTGGCAGGAATGGATAATTGGGCCAGATTATATGCATCAGTGTTTCTAGCACCATTAAAAGGATTTTCTAAATTGAAATGTGGAACAGCAGGGACGGGCATGGTTACTCCATCCACAACCATTGTTTGGAAATTATCCGCATTTGCAACTCTAAAATTAGACTGGCCGCCACTTAGGGTTAAATATCTTCTTGCTCGTAGGAATCCAGCTCCTATTTTCCTTTCCCAACGCGTAGCATCATAACCTACTAATATTTTATTTGTGATATTGTCACTTACTATATCGTAATTAAAATAGATACTAACATTATCAGTTTCCCAAAACTGTTGTCTTCTATCATATCTCAATCTTGCAAGTGTAGGGATGACATTGCCATCAATGTCAACCGCTGTGCCATCAACTCTATGCTCAGCCAAATCTTCTTCCCAAGTCTGTTTCATGTACTGAGCATTGAAACCAAAGTTTTCAGTAAACTTTTTACTAAAGTTTGCTGTGAACATAAGTTCATTCGTTTTGTAATGATCATTTGATGCCCCTACGTTCAAAGTAGTCGGTGTACTGTTAATATCAAATTGACCATTAATCGCACCAAAAATAGGCTGACCTCTGTCTAGATTGCCAACATTGTTGTTATAGATCATTTCAACATTTAGTGCAGTAGACTCATTTGGAATGTAGCTCAATGAAGGAGTAATTAAGAATGCATTATTGTTAACTACGTCTCTAAATGATTTAGCTTCTTGAAAAGCAGCATTTATGCGATAAAGTAAGGTCTTTTGAGGGTTTAAAGGTCCAGTGAAATCTACTGCTGCTCTCAATGTAGAGAAACTTCCAGCAGTTAAAGAGAACTCTCCTTTCTTCTCCTTTAATGGTTTTTTCGTTACCATATTCACAGTACCTCCTGGGTCTGCACTAGAGAAAGTAACCGATGAAGGCCCTTTAATGACTTCTACTCTTTCGAGATGCGAAGTAATAGGTTGTAAAAAGTAATATTGACGAGTACGCAGTCCATTTATCACCTGTCCATCATCACCCTGTGTTATTCCTCTAATATTATAGTGATTATAAATACCTGTAGCAGCTACATTACTTACTGCTTTGACAGCATCTACGAGTTGAAAGGCTTGTCTATCATTGATTAATTCTTTAGTTACAGACGAAATTGCTTGAGGAAGATCTTTGTTAAGTATCGCTACTTTAGTCCCAGAGAATGAGTAGTCACTATTGTAATCTGTCCGTCTTCTTCCTACTACTTCCACAGATTGGAGTTCAATATTATTCACTTCCAGAATGATATCGATATAATCACCACTAGACACCTTCTGTGACATCGTTTTATATCCTAATGAGTTGACTGTGATGGTCATAGAATCCCCTGATGATCTCCCAAATGAGAAAGCTCCATTTGCATCAGTGACGGTATTTTCTTCCATATCATCGTCACTTAGGTTTACTACAGCTCCGATTATTGGTGTATAGTCTACGTCTTTGACTGTACCTGAAATGTTAGATTGGGCAATACCTTGAGTCAAGATCATCAAGGATACAATTAGAGTTAAAAAAGTTTTCATAATTCGTTTAAAAAATTTAGTCTTGTTAAAATTTATTTGTGATTTATTTTTCCTTTGAATAAGGCTTGGTCACCAGAATTTTTGTTTTAGTCATAGACTCTCATCGTTTCTACATATAGATTTTCTAGTTGTTTCAGAGTGACTTCATTACTTTTCATGGTATGTACAAGAGACCCTTCTTTCATGATCCCAAAATGCGTGGCGGTTTCCTTTGCTCTGAATAAATCGTGGGTAGTCATCAAGATAGCTGTCCCTTCATCTTTCAGTTTGAGGAGGAGTTGAGTAAAATCATTACTTGCTTTTGGGTCTAATCCAGATGTAGGTTCATCTAATAAAAGATTATCGGCATTTTTAGCCTTTGCTATGGCAATGCCCACTTTCTGGCGCATTCCTTTTGAATAACCAGATACACGTTTATTTATAGCCTTTGATTGCAAGCCTGCAGAGTTAAGCAGGTTTGACGCAAAAACCTCTTCCAGTTTATTGCCACTTAGATCACTAAAAAACTGCAAGTTTTCAACACCAGTCAGGTTTCCGTACAAGTTTAGGTTTTCTGGAATATAAGCCAAGTACTTTTTAGTTTCATCAGAATTAGAGCTTATGTCATTGATAAAAGCGGCACCTGATGTGGGTTGTATAAAATTTAGAAATATGTTAATTGTTGTAGTCTTTCCAGCACCATTAGCCCCGAGTAGACAGAAGATTTCTCCTGCAGAAACACTTAGATTGAGCTTGTCTAGAGCTTTGAATGTGCCATAGTTTTTAGAAAGATTGTTGGCTTTTAGCATTTTTTTAAAAAGTTTCTAAGCAATAGATAGAAAATATCATGTGTCTATATGCAACACTGTTGCAAAAGTAATTAATTATCGCACAAATGCAACA
>DKPS01000242.1:0-44705 GCA_002471345.1 Saprospiraceae bacterium UBA7328 | reverse complement strand
TGTTGCATTTGTGCGATAATATTCTTGCATTTTACACGAATTATTGCCCTAGGATGGTACTTTTATTGTGACTTAGAAAACCATTTAATTTTTGCAACTAAATTGCATATATGATAGTTTATGAAATATGACAAGATATAGTGAGATTAAAAAAATATTGAAGTCGCATAAATTGAGAGTAACCGATGGGAGAGTAGATACCTTGGAGTTTTTTCTGCGACAGGCCAAAACTTTATCTTTAAAGGACTTAGAGAAAGAATTTAAGAATTCTGACCGAGTGACTCTTTACAGAACATTAAGTTCCTTTACTGAACACGGTGTTCTTCATAAAATTCCTGACGACAGCGGGCATGCCACATATGGGTTATGCCACGACACCTGTAGCTCTGAAGATCACTCTCATGATCATATGCACTTTAAATGTAACGAGTGCGGAACTATTGAATGTTTAGAACAAAATATTCCTGTTGTTAAAATCCCTGGCTATCACGTAAAGGAAGCAAATCTAATATTGAAGGGAATTTGTAAAACCTGTGCTGCTTAGAATATTTTCGACTCGGCTTTTAGTTTCAAAACAAGAAATGACACATAACTTAGGAATCATTTTAATATTTCTTCTTTTTGTTTCTTTACAAGGACCGCTAAAGGGTCAAGAGCAAGTGTGTGATCAGGTAATCAAAGGAAGAGTTATTGATCTAACTTCTTTAGAGCCTATACCTTTTGCTACCGTAAGTATTCAGGAAAATGAACAAGGTACAGTAACTGATCAAAACGGTGAATTTGTCCTATCCAATATCTGTAATAATGAAGTCCATTTGGAGGTTCGTTTTATCGGGTATAAAACTATGGTACATCACCATGATTTTCATCATGATGACCCATTGATATACTTAGCATCTGATGAGACATTATTAGAAAGTGTCGTCATAGAAGAGTCTAGATTGGATGCTTTTCAATCTCTTGCCATCCAGAAATTAGAAATCAATAATGTTTCGCTTCTGAGCACCTCCATAGGAAATCTTACTCAAAGTATTTCGGGTGTTTCTACTCTTAACACGGGTACAAATATTTCGAAACCTATTGTACATGGTCTACACTCCAATCGAGTACTTGTTATGAATGATGGACTAAGACATGGCTATCAAGTTTGGGGAGATGGTCATGCTCCTGAAATAGACCCCTCTCATGTGAATGAAATAGAAGTCGTAAAAGGGGCAGGCACCGTTAAATATGGCCCAGAAGCGCTGGGAGGTGTAGTTCTTTACAATTCTAAACGACCAATTCTGGACCAAAAATGGTCTGGCTCTGCAGGATCTTCTTATCAAACCAATGGTCGAGCATCTAGTAGTCAGATAAGCTTAGAACAAGGTTCTCACCATTTTGCTTGGAATGCAAGTGGGTTTGGTGTTATGCAGGCTGACCTTGAAGCTCCTAAATATAACTTGTCCAACACAGGAAAAAAAGAATATGGAGGAAGCTTCAATACCTTATTCCACCAACCCAAATACGAACTCTTAGTTTCAGGTAGCTATTTAGAACAAGAACTTGGTATCCTTCGAGGATCTCTCGTTGGAAATCTTCAGGACTTGCAGAATGCCATTGAGAGAAGTATTCCAAGTCCTACTTTCGATCCTACATACAAAATTCAAAATCCTAAGCACGAAACCCAACATGGACTATTAAAATCACACCTTTCTCTTTTCCTTGGCGACCATGTTTTTAAAATTCAATATGGCATTCAACAGAATATCAGAAGAGAGTTTGACGTAAGACGAGGGAACCTCAATGAACGCCCGGTGATCGATTTGAAATTGCTTTCGCAAACATTTGAGACCGAATGGATTCAACCAACCAAGGGAAAGTTAAGTGGTTCTTCAGGTCTACAAGTTTATACTCAAAATAGTGTTAATGAGCCAGGTTCCAATCCTATTAATTTTGTACCAGATTATGACGTCTTAAACCTTGGGATTTATACCATTCAATCATTCAATTTTGAGCAATCAGTTCTAGAGCTGGGCATAAGATTTGATCGACAATCTCTGAATGTGATTGATACAGTTAGAGATGTTACTATTTATTCAAATGAAGTAAATTTTACAAACGCCACATTTACTTTAGGTTTTCAAAAACAGATGAATGAGACAGTTGGCATTTTTTCTAATATCGGTACTGCTTGGAGGCCTCCAAATGTTTCAGAATTATATTCATTTGGTTATCATTTCTCTCGTATTCAATTTGGGCTTTGGCGCTACAACCTAAATCCCCAGATATCAACTCCATTGAATGAGGTATATGACGAAACTGACCGAAGAGTACCTTCTGAAAGAAGTCTGAAATGGGTAACAGGGGTGAATATTAAAAATGACCGATTAAATTCTGAGTTTATATTCTATGTCAATCGAATCAATGATTACATCTTTTTGAGGCCTTTTGGAATCACAACAAATATTGCCGGGACTTTTCCATATTTCATTTTCACTCAAACCAATGCACTATTTCTAGGAAGTGATTGGGACATCAGATATCGCCACTCTGAACATTTGACTTCGGAAGCTAAAATTTCTTATGTCTATGCCACTGAAACTGAAAATGATCAACCATTTATAGAAATTCCTCCTCTCAATATTAATTACACATTAGAATATGCTAAAGGAAATTGGGAAGGCGGATTGAGTTTTGATTATATGGCCAAACAATGGTATGCTCCAGGAATAATTGAGCCAGCAGCATTTCAAAATGGTGGAGTGGAAGTGAACCCTGATGAAATTTTTGATTTCATGCAGCCACCTGGGCATTATTTCTTAATTGGGGGGAAATTCGCTTATAAGCACAATTTATTTAGAGCAGAACTTAAGGTCGAAAACTTCTTAAATACTTCTTATCGCTCATACACAGATCGATTAAGATATTTTTCAGATGCTCCAGGACGAAATTTTTCTCTTACAGTTGTTGCAAGTTTTTAATTGAATTATTGTTGCACAAAATGAATAAATGCAATATCATTGCATTTATTATCAAACAGACAAATATCGATTCATGAACAAGATCAATTCAATATTCTATCTCTTTCTTCTGCTTGGACTAAGCTTCATGGTAGGATGTTCAGACGACGATCCTATGGAAATGGAAATGGAAAACGAAGAGGAAGAGGTTATTTCTCGAGTTGTTCTAACGTTTACCCCTGATAATGGTGAAGAAGCAGTGGTGGCAACATGGCTAGATGCTGATGGAGAAGGTAGCGGTGCTCCAATTATAGACCATATAGATTTAAAAGAAGGAGTAACCTACACCATGATAATGGAGTTAGCTAATACCTTAGGCTCCAATGATGAGGACATCACAACTGAAATCAGCGAAGAAAGTGATGAACATATGTTCTTTTTCGGTTTTTCCGAAGGAATTTTTGCAGATCCAACAGGCAACGGTAATATAGACAACCGAAACGATCCAATGAATTATAATGACCAAGACAATAATGGACAACCCCTAGGCCTTTCGACTACCTGGACAGCTGGTGAACATACAGAGTCGGCTGGAGAGTTCAATATAGTTTTAAAGCACCAACCCGATCTGAAAACATCGACTTCTAGTGCAACAGTGGGTGGTACAGATGTGGATATTACATTTCCATTAGAAATAATAGAAGAAGATCATGAACATGAAGAAGAAGAGGAAGTAATCAATCAAATCACTCTTACATTCACTCCTGATAATGGCGAAGAAGCAATAAGTGCGACTTGGTTTGATGAGGATGGAGAAGGTGTAGGAAGTCCAACAATAGATGAAATAGAACTTGAAGAAGGTATTACTTATGAAATGGCAATTGCTTTGACAAATACTCTTGGTATGGAAGCAGAAGATGTAACTGCTGAAATATCAGAAGAAGCTGACGAACATATGTTCTTCTTTTCATTTACTGATGGAATATTCTCAAATCCTTCAGGAGATGGAAATGTAGACAACCGAAATGATCCACTTAACTATAATGATATGGATTCCAATGGGCAGCCAATAGGCCTTTCAACTACCTGGACGGCTGGAGAACATACCGATATGGAAGGTGTATTTAATATCATTCTGAAACATCAGCCTGATTTAAAAACAGCAAGTTCTGATGCATCAGTAGGTGGTACAGATATAGATATCACATTCCCTCTTCATATTGAGGAAGAAGGCCATGGACACAATGAAGAAGAAGAAGTCATTAATCAAATCGGATTCACTTTTACACCGAAAGCAGGAGGAGATGCAGTGACAGCGGTATGGTTTGATGAAGATGGTGAAGGAGTAGGAAGCCCGACGATAGATGATATCAATCTAGCTGCTAATACTGAATACCAAATGTCCATTACATTGTCCAATACATTGGGCATGGAAGTGGAAGATGTGACTGTAGAAATAAGTGAAGAAGCTGATGAACATATGTTCTTCTTTGAGTTTACCTCAGACATCTTTACCAGTCCATCAGGTGATGGAAACGTAGATAATAGAAATGATCCTTTGAACTATAATGACGAAGATGCAAATGGTAACCCTGTAGGCCTTTCTACAGATTGGACTTCAGGAGGAGCAACTACTTCTTCAGGTAACTTTAGAATAGTACTAAAACATCAGCCTGATTTAAAAACTGCAAGTTCTGATGCAACAGTTGGAGGTACAGATGTAGACATCACGTTACCTATTAACATTCTGTAAGTTTTACTTAGAACATCGCCTTGGTATAGGCCCTGAAGGACTTATACCAAGGCGAATGTGATTATGACTCCTCAGTTATCATTTCTTTTTTTCTATTGATATTCGAGGACTTCTCATCACTTTTCGGCTAGAAGTATTTTTTGTTGGGCTTTATATGAAGGCATGTTTCGCCCCTTTTGATCATAGCATTTCTAACTTCAGCATACAAATACTCTTTTGATCATTGTTTGACCACACAAAAAAAGGAGATATGAATATTCATATCTCCTTTTTTTATGTAGCGTGAGGGAGACTTGAACTCCCGACCTCAGGATTATGAATCCTGCGCTCTAACCAGCTGAGCTACCACGCCATTAATTTCGGTGTGCAAATATATATCCTTTTTTATTTCATCTGCACTTCTTTTTCTTCCTTTTTCTATCATTCTTAAAGTGAGGATATTATCTCATATCGATGTCCTATTGCCCAATTATTCTTATAATCTCCAATTCTAATCCTAATCTCTATTTCACTTTTTGATTATCACTATTTTACATCCTTATCAAGTATTTTAAAGATGTATTTATTAGGATATGACATAGGTAGTTCATCAGTGAAAGTAGCTATTGTAGATTCTCAAACAGGTAGAGCTGTTGCTTCTACGCAACAACCTAAAAAAGAAATGAGCATGATTGCTCATCAAAGCGGATGGGCAGAACAGCAACCAGAAGATTGGTGGAAAAATATTTGTTTAGCTACTAAGGAAATAATAGCTGACACCAGAATTAATCCAAATGAAATAAAAGGAATTGGAATAGGCTATCAAATGCATGGTTTAGTATTAGTTGACAAAGATCAGAACGTACTTAGACCTTCAATTATCTGGTGCGACAGCAGATCTGTTGAAATAGGCAACGTAGCATACAAGAATATAGGAGAAGAAATATGTCTATCTCATATGCTCAATTCTCCTGGTAACTTTACAGCTTCTAAATTAAGGTGGGTACAGCAAAATGAACCAGACATATATAGCAAAATTCACAAAATTATGCTTCCTGGAGATTACATTGCTATGAAACTGACGGGAGAAATCAGCACAACCGTGTCAGGTCTTTCAGAAGGAATCTTTTGGGATTTTAAAAATGAAAACCTCAGCAATCATGTCATCGACCATTATGAGTTCAGTGCAGATATCATTTCCCCAATCAAAGAAACTTTCAGTAATCAAGGAGAATTAACACAGTCCGCAGCTATAGAATGTGGATTGTCAGAGGGAATCCCTGTCACCTATAAAGCAGGAGATCAGCCCAATAATGCCTTATCTCTAGGTGTATTTGATGCGAATGAGGTCGCTGCAACTGGTGGCACATCTGGAGTTATCTATGCTGTAGTGGATAAGCCCAAATATGATCTAAAATCAAGAGTGAATGGCTTTGCACATGTGAATCATTCTAAAAACCAACGGAGGATTGGCATTCTTCTGTGTATTAATGGTACGGGTATACAATATGCATGGGTGAGAGAAAATGCTGCATTGAATGGGCTTTCATATACAGATTTGGAAGCAGCAGCATCACAAATAGATATTGGAAGTGATGGTTTATCTATGTTACCATTTGGTAATGGAGCAGAAAGAATGCTTGAGAATAAGAATATAGGCGCTCACATAAATGGCTTAGAATTTAATATTCATAAAAGAGCACATTTATATCGAGCTGCTCTTGAAGGAATCGCTTTTTCATTTTTTTATGGTTTTAAAATTCTCTCAGATTTGGGATTGGATATATCCTCTATGAAAGTTGGGAATGATAATCTTTTTCAGTCTCACATTTTTTCTAACACTGTCAGTACTTTATTAGGGACAAAAATCGATGTCATAAAAACTACGGGTGCTGTTGGGGCTGCACAGGCTAGTGGTATTGGAGCGGGTGTATATAAAAGTCTAAAAGAAGCGACAGCTCAAAGAGATTTGATAAAAACATATGAACCTGACAACCAGTTGAGTCAATACAAAGAAGCCTATATCAAATGGGAAGAAGCATTGAAAAAACAAATGAACAGATAACAACTCTGAATAAAATATTAGATCAAGTGAACGAAATAATAAAATGGGGCATAATTGGCCCAGGTAAGATCTCTCATAAATTTGCCTCTGATTTAAAATTGGTAGATGGAAGTGTCTTGACTGCAGTAGCTTCAAGAGACCTCTCAAGGGCTCAAGCTTTTGCTGATCAGTATGAAGCATCTAATGCATATGGGTCCTATGATGAAATATTAGAGGATAGTGATATAGACATCCTTTACATAGCAACTCCACATACCTTTCATGCAGAATGGGCAATAAAAGCCCTCAATCATGGTAAAAATATTCTTTGTGAAAAACCTTTAGGTATTAATAAATCTGAAGTCAAAAGTATTATAGAGTGTGCAAGAAAAAATAATTGCTTTATGATGGAGGCTTTGTGGTCCAGGTTTAATCCCACTATTATTGATTGTTTGAATAAAATTGAAAAAGGAATCATAGGTGAGCCGAACCATATCACTGCTGATTTCACATTTTATAATAATCCATCTGAAGAGGGAAGACTACTTAACATGGATCTCGCTGGAGGATCTTTATTAGATATCGGCATCTACCCCATTTTTTTAGCTTATCTCATTTTGGGCATGCCTGAAAGTATAAAGGCTCACGGTATATTTCATCACAATACTGGAGCGGACATCCAAGTATCAACTTCCCTATTATATAAAAATGCTACGGCACAGCTTTCAAGTAGTATAATGACCCAGTCTGAAATGGTCGCTAAAATAGCAGGAAAAAAAGGTGCCATTTATTTGGACTCTAGATGGCATGAAGCAAAAGGCTATACTATAAAAACTGCTGAGAATGAAGAACATATTGGAAAACCTATAATTGGATTTGGGTACAGCCATGAAATCATTGAATGCGTCGATTGTATCAGAAAAGGTAAAAAAGAAAGTGAAAAATGGACACATCAAAACAGCTTGGACCTCATCACGATAATGGATCAAATCAGATCCGAAATAGGATTAAAATATCCATTTGAATGAATAAAAAGACTTCTGCCATTATCATGGGCATTTTGGGAGTGATCTTATTTTCAGCAAAAGCTGTCATGGTAAAATTAGCATATCAGTATGAGGTAGATGCGCTCTCATTATTGCTATTGAGAATGATTTTTTCACTACCGTTTTATCTCATTATTGTTTTGTTCTTTCTTCCAAAACCAGAAGCCCCTCTTAACAAAAGAGATTATATGTGGCTTGTGGTTTTTGGTTTTCTAGGATATTATGTTTCTAGTTATTTGGATTTCTTAGGGTTAGTGTATATAAAAGCCAGCCTTGAAAGGATCATATTATTTATTTATCCCACACTGATATTAATCATTTCAAGGGTTTTCTTTAAAAAGAAAATTCAAGCATGGCAGATTTTGGCAATTGCAGTGACCTACATTGGTATAGTTATCACCTTCTGGCAAGAGCTATCGATTTCACAAGGAGATACTGTACTCATAGGAGGAGGGCTCATTTTTGCAGCAGCTATTACCTATGCCACTTATTTAGTAGGAAGTGGGTGGCTAATTCCCAAATTTGGTTCAGTTAGATTTACTGCTTATGCAATGTTAATAGCATGTACATTTGTCATTCTACATCACTTAATTCAGAATGAAAATGATCTTTTTGCATTTCAAAAAGAGGTTTATTTCTACGGCTTGGCAATGGCAGTATTCGCTACAGTCTTTGCTTCTTTCTTGGTTTCTGAATCCATAAAGCACATTGGTGCTCCAAATTTTGGAATAATAGGAAGTTTAGGGCCCATATCTACTATTATAATGGCCAAAGTCTTTTTAGATGAAAAAATGACTACAGTTCAGATATTTGGGACTTTGATAGTAATATCTGGTGTATTCATTTTAGCAAAACAAAAGGAGCGGATTTCAAATTAGCCAAATGCTTGTAAACAAAAAATGCAGTAATATTTCTTATTTTGACAAAAATTGAAAACTTAATAAATGGTAATAGCGCTTCCTACTAAATATTTAATTCCTCTAGTACTGGCAGTTATATTGAGTTCGGCTTTGATTTTTCAAAGTTGCGCATCATCAAAGAAGTGGAAAAAACACATAGAGGGTCCTATTATCTTTGGATCAATGGGAGGGTTTGTAGGAAGTTTTGATGAATATACCATCAATCAAGATGGCAATGTACATTATAGAGCATCTTTGAAAGGGGAACGGATTATGGTACAAAAGCTAGAAGACGATATTAAAAAATCAATCTTTGAAAAAATAAAAACCGATGAAATATATGTTGAGTCCATCGACGAACCTGGTAATATGACCTTTTTCATCAAATTCAATTATAAATCAGAACCATTTCATCTTCAATGGGGAGGACAATATGATCCTTCAACCAGGCTCTTGGGTTATTACAATTTTCTCCGTTCTCAGATTCGCAGCAAGGATCCTGTGATGTAGTTGTATCCAAAGATGTCACGGAGTAAAAAGAAAAAAGCCTTAGTTATTAGATTTAGTTCTATTGGAGATATTATTCTTACCACACCTGTGATTAGAAGTTTAGCACTACAAGGTGATTACGAAGTTCATCTACTTACACATCAAAAATTCACTCATGTGCTCAAGGACAATCCACATCTTGAGAAGATTCACTCATTTGAAGAAAGCATCTGGACCACGAGCAAAAAAATAAGTAACCATCATTATGATATTATAATAGATCTACACAAGAGCATCAGATCCTATTTATTAAGGCTATTTCTTTTAAGAAAAGTCTATGGTTTCAATAAACTGAGAATAAAGCGATGGTGGAGAACTAAAATTAACAAAGATCTGAAAGATGACAATCATATTGCTTTGAGGTTTATAGATGCTTTGACACCACTTAAGTTATCATATGATGGAGGTGGATTAGATTATTACATTCCTCAAAAAGATCGAATTGTATTGTCGGGAAGAAATTCCACTAAAAAGATCGCTCTGATTCCTGGAGCTAACTTTTATTCTAAGACTATACCAACAGAAAAACTGATAGCTATAATCTCGCAATGGCCTGATTTGGATTTTCACATATTAGGAGGCGAAAAAGAAATTGGCAAGTTTAATGAGTTGAATATATATCCAAACGTGCAAAACCACTGCGGTCAGCTATCATTGGCACAATCAGCCTCCATCATTGAACAAAGTGACCTCATAATTTGTACAGACACAGCATTGATGCATATTTCGGCGGCATTGAAGAAAAATATTATTTCTATTTGGGGTGGCACAGTTCCTGGTTTTGGGTTTTATCCATTCTTTCCACCAGACAAAGGCTCATTTAAAATAATTGAAAATGTAAGTCTGTCCTGTCGGCCATGCTCAAAAAGTGGAAAAACGCATTGTCCAAAAAGTCACTTCAACTGTATGAAGACAATTTCTACCAATGAGATTCAAAAGGAGATCAAAAACTATATAGAAATGAATCATTTGCACACAAACCATGTTATATAAAGAGTGATTTAAAAATAATTCACCAATTTGTTCCACAGAAAGAAATTATAAATAAATATTAAAACTTATGACAAACTTCAATCCGAAGAACCCTATACCCATAAATCAGGGAAAAATTATGCGATATGTCACCATTGGTGTCATAGGCATTATGGTATTTTCCTTGTTAACAAATACAACATTTATCACTATCGATCCCGGCCATAAAGGAGTCAAGTTCAAAAGATTTCAAGGAGGTCTAGATAAGACTCACATTTATGATCAAGGATTTAAGGTTGTAATGCCTTGGGATGATATGATCTTATATGATGTACGAATACAAGAAGCTAATGAAGCGATGGACGTATTGTCTAAAAATGGACTCTCCATAAATATTGATCTTTCTTACCGATTTAAAGTCCAGTCTGATAAGATTGGAGATCTTCACGATGAAATAGGAAAAGGCTATTTAGACCGTATAATTAAGCCTGAGATTAGATCAGCTACAAGACAAGTCATTGGAGAATATCTGCCTGAAGAGTTATACTCTACAAAAAGAGAAGCTATACAAGATGAAATAGAAGCTATGACCAAAGCAGCATGTGCTGACAAATTCATCGACATAGATGCTATTCTTATTAGATCAGTTCAGTTACCTGAAAAGATTAAACAAGCTATAGAATTAAAGCTTGACGAAGAGCAGCAGTCTTTACAATATGAGTTTAGATTAGAAAAGGAGAGAAAAGAAGCTGAACGAAAAATAATAGAAGCACAAGCAAAAGCGGATGCAAACAAAATATTAAATGCAAGTCTAACTGATAAAATATTACAAGACAAAGGGATAGAAGCTACACTTGATCTAGCACAATCTCCAAATACAAAAATTGTGATTGTAGGTGGTGGTGATAAAGGACTTCCATTAATATTAGGAAATAATTAGAAAAATTAAATCCCATGTAATTTGGAATTATTGTTTCTAATACATTAGATTTGAATCAGGTAATTTAATTACTTAAGAATAAGGTTTGGGTTATTTGATTCATTGGTCGTTACGCCTGTAACGGCCAATTTTTTTTGTTCCTTTTCACACCACTACTCTTCTTCATTGCATCTTCCATATGTCACTTAAACATTCGGCAAAAATTGAAATTACTGTATAGTGATTTTATAACATTAGAAATGAGCTCAGGCATGAACGTATTAGACATTAATTATATATGGAATTTCACATATAAATATCAGTTTGAGATTTAACTCAAAAAAAAATAAAGTCTTTACTTGATGTTTTGAGAAAGTTTCTATTTTTAGCCCGATAAGAAGTAATTAGTTAAATCAATTTTGGAATAAAATTATAGACCATGCGGAAATTTGTTGCGTTGGCAATTGTGTTCATATTAGCTTCTACATTCGGAGCGTTTGACGTACTAGCTCAAGAAGCTGAGACATCAGCTAGTGGTTTTCAAGCCATTAAGCAATACTTTATACAAGGAGGGTGGACCTTCATGAGTTTAGTATTGATTTGTTTAATCCTAGGATTAGCCTTTTGTATTGAAAGAATCATCACTCTTAACATAGCTACAGTAAATACTGATAAGCTTTTAGGAGGAATAGAGGAGCATCTTGCTTCTGGAGATGTATCTGGAGCAATGGAACTGGCTAAATCAACTCCTGGTCCAACTGCAAGTATTATGTATGAGGGTTTAAGAAGTTCGTCTTCAGGACCTGAAGCTGTAGAAAAAGCAATTGTATCATACGGATCAGTTCAAATGGGACTTTTAGAAAAAGGACTTGTTTGGATCTCATTATTCATTGCTATTGCCCCGATGCTTGGTTTCATGGGTACCGTACTTGGTATGATTGAGGCATTTGATAGAATCGAAGCAGTGGGTGACCTTTCACCTTCAGTAGTAGCAGGTGGTATTAAGATTGCCTTATTAACTACAGTTTTCGGACTAATAGTGGCCATCATTCTTCAGATTTTTTACAATTACATAGTTTCTAAAATAGACGGGATTGTCAATAAGATGGAAGATGCTTCCATAGCGTTGGTAGACGTAATGGCAAGAAACAAGGTTTTTAAATAATTTATTAACTCTTAAAACCATCTAACTATGTATAGTTTATTGGCAAAAAGAGGTCAGTTATTTGCTATCCTACTTGGTGTAGGAATTGTAGTCATTTTCTTAGGTTCCGTTATTGGGGGACTTAATGGTGCTGGCTACAACATGGGAACTGATCTTGTACAAGTATTAAAAAATGATCCTGCACAGGACTTCGGCTTCTTTGATATAGGTCTATATCTAACAATGGGACTAGTAGTCATTGCAGCTATATTAGCTTTACTTTTTGGATTATTTCAAATGTTGACTAATATCAAGGGATCTATGACAGGGATAATTGCTTTAGTAGCTATTGCAGCAATTTTCTTTGGATTTTATAGTAGTGCTCCAGATGACCTAACAGGACCTATCTCAGGAGTTTTACAACAATTTGATATCAGTTCTGGGATAAGTAAGTTTATATCTGGAAGTCTTTGGACTACCATCATATTAGCTCTTCTTTCAGTTGCTGCAATGGTTATTTTGGAAATCTGGAATATGTTTAAGTAATGGGAAAGAAAAGTAGTAAAGATCGATTATCAAATGAGATCAATGCTGGCTCAATGGCAGATATTGCTTTCTTACTATTGATATTCTTTCTAGTAACAACAACGATAGTCTCTGATAAAGGTGTGTTGGTGAAGTTGCCACCATGGTCTGAAGAAGAGCCAGATATTGCTAAATTGAATGAGAGGAATGTCTATTCCATTCTTGTGAATGCAGACAATCAACTTCTTGTGAGAGGTGAGCCTACGCAACTAAGAGATCTAAGGGAGAATACCAAGATATTTATCATGAATCCGGAAGGTAGACCTGATATGTCAGAAGATGCGACAAAGGCTATTGTATCCATGAAAAATGATAGAGGAACACAGTATGAAACTTATCTCGAAGTATACAATGAAGTCATGGCAGCATATAATGAACTAAGAGATGAAGCTGCATTGTCGAGACATGGTAAAGCTTATGAATTTTTGACTAAAGATCAAGCAAAAGCAATAAGGACCGCTATTCCATTAATTATATCTGAAGCAGAGCCTACGGCTTTTGGTGAAGAATAGAATAAAAAAGGTAAGACATGTCAAAATTTGATAAAAAGAGAAGTAAATCTCAACCTGCAATATCAACAGCATCATTGCCTGATATTATATTTATGTTACTTTTCTTCTTTATGGTGGTAACGGTACTTAGGGACGCTGAACTAAAAGTTAAAGTGGTTACCCCTAACGCTACCGAACTAACAAAGTTGGAAAAGAAATCATTAGTAAATAATATCTATATCGGAAAACCATTAGCAAAGTATGCTAATGAAGCTGGTACAAAAGCAAGAATGCAATTGGGAGATAAATTTGCCGATGAAAAGGATATTCCTCTTTTTCTGGAAAAGCATAGACAACAAGTACCAGAAAATCAGAGAGGTGGAATTACCAGCTCTTTGAAAATTGATGGTAAGGTGACTATGGGTGTGGTGAGCGATGTTAAAACTGCACTAAGAAAATCTGGTCAACTTAAACTCAATTATTCGGCTAAACCAAGAGCAGAATAAATACTGAACATAAAGTTGTATGAAAAACTAGAACCCTGAAGTTTATACTTCGGGGTTTTTTGTTTAATACATATTCTTCTCTGTTAAATATTTATCTTAATCGATCCATAGACTTTACCAGCTTTTCATCTTTTCTTATAAAAATAAAAGCTAGTGCAGTAAGGATCAGACCTAAAAGAGGAGAAGCAATACCAAAATCAAGTACAAAGTCACTAACTTGTGAAAGGGAGTATAGAAGCATTCCAATGATACTTCCCATGAGTAAAAATGCCAAAACACAAAAATTTAGTTGAAGTTTTCTATTGTTGTATAGAAATATGGTGATTAAGCATAGTATTACTGATATAGCTATGAGGCTTAGTAGAATGATATTATCATGAACATTGAATAACCCATCTTCAAAATAAAGTTGAGATTTATCCAATGAATTAGCAAAAGGAAATACAAAGGAAGACCCAAGAGCTCCTGAACTAAGGAATAAAAAAACAGACTGAATGCGTTGTATCATAACGAAGATTTAAGAAGTACAAAGTTAGCATTTCATATTTTTGTACTAAGTATACCATGAAGCAAAATTTCAAACAGCAATTCACATTTTTAATTACATCCCTGATATCAATTTTAAGTTTTTCAATTTGTGCACAAACTGAAAGTCAAGCCGATTCAAGTTCTGTGGTCCAAAAGCAGTTAGGTCTTGGAGCAACATCTATGTCCTATACAATTGGAGTCAATGGGGTGGAATATGACACTCTGATAGGGGACGTGAAAATTACACAAGACAGCTTCTTTTTATATTGTGATACAGCATATGTTCAAAATAAAACTGAGGTTCAGGCATTTGGAAATGTAGCCATTCAACATGGAGACTCAATTGAAATTTTTTCTGACTCAATGAGCTATAATGACATCATCAAAAAAACTGAGTTATTTGGAAGAGTTGTTTTCAAAAAAGGAAACAAAAGACTAAACACAGAACTTGCCATTTATAACATAGATAAAAAAATGACCTATTATACAAAAGGAGCGACTCTTATAAATGCTAACCAAAGACTTTTGAGCAAGAAAGGAATCTATGATATTGCAAACGACATAGCTTTGTTTCAAGGAAATGTTAGTGTGAAGGATTCTTCCTCTTTAATGCAAACTGATTCTTTGAAATATGATTTATCAAACGAAATTATATATCTCATTGCTCCCACCAACATACTCACTGACTCTACAGAAATATATTGTGAAAGAGGATTTTACAATTACAAAACACAACAGGGAGAATTTTATCGAAACTTAGAAATACTGACTGGAACTAAAGAAATCTTAGCAGCCAAAGTTCATTATTCAGATCAATCTAAGGTATATACGTTAACAGGGGATCCTGTGGTCAATGATAAAGACACTCAAGCAAAAGCGGATACAATTATATTCTTTGAACAAGATGATGTAGTAGATCTAAGAGGAAACGCAGTATACAAAAACGATGAACGAGAACTCACCTCATCATATATAAAATACAATATGACCACAGATGAGTATGAGACAACTGGTGGGTCGGAAGTGGTAGATGAAGCTGGCCGTATTCTTAAAGCTGAATTGCTTTACAGAGATAAGCAAGGAAAAGATATAGCTCAATCGAATGTAGTACTTACAGATGAAAATGAAAAAGTAAGTTTATACAGTGAAATACTCAAATCTAATAATGAAACAGAAAGTTATAGGGCATATAATACCACTGATAGTCAACCATTACTTATCAAACAATTGAATGACGGTAACCTTTTATTAAAAAGTGATACTCTTAGTTATTTCAAGCAAGATTCATCTGAATATTATCGAGGAGAAGGAAACACCTCATTTCTCAACAAAGAAATCTCAGGAAAATCTGGGCATTTACTCTATAGTGTTGCAGATTCAAATTATGTATTTTTTGACCAACCAATAATCTGGTCAGATTCAATCCAAATCACTGGTGATACGATTATTGTAGTCCTAAAAGATGGGGAAATAAATTCTTTACATGTTCAGGGTAATGCATTTATGATCTTACAAGGCATGAATGGTACATATGATCAAGTCAAGGGTGATCAATTAACATGTTTTTTTAAAGGAAACAATATTCAAGAGATTGTGGTTGACGATAATGTGGAAATGGTGTACTTCATGTACGAAGGAAACGACCTAACTGGTGTAAATCATTCTTTTTGTGGTGGCCTTGTATTTACATTTGTTGAAAAAGAAATGAATGTTTTAAGATTTAAAGACAAACCAAATTCTAAATTTACAAAAGGTGGGATTCAAAATCCTGAGACTTATAATCTTCAAGGTTTTGCATGGTCAATCGAGACAAAACCAAATAAATTATCATTCAAGAGATGACTTTGAAAAGTTTAAAATTATTGTGCCTTCTATTGACGTTAATAATTGTTTCTAACAATGATGTAATTGCAAATGAAGATAATTTGAGTTTATTTAAATCTGCAAATGAATTATATCAAAAATCCAATTACAAAGAAGCTCTTGTGAAATATGAAGAATTATTGGAAAAAGGATATGTGTCAGATGATCTATTTTCCAATATAGGCAATGCGTATCTCAAAGAAAACAGGACTGGCCTGTCCATCCTAAATTTTGAAAAAGCTCTATTGTTAAATTCAAATAATGCACAATCTTATCAAAACTTAAAACTTGCTAAAGAAAGTGTCATCAACCCTGTAATCCAAATTCCAGACTTCTTTGTTATATCATTCTGGAGAAATTTTGTAGGAAGTCAAAACATATCCTTTTGGCTCGTCATGCATGTTCTTTTCCTATTCGTAGCAATGTCCTTCGCACTCTTTCATTGGACAAATTTAATTCCTAGAATTAAGTCTAAGCTAAATAATTCACGAATCACTATATCTTTTATATTAGCTTCTGTATCACTATCTGTAATTTTCTTCATTGCTTCTTTACAGAGGCAGTCACAGCTCACTGGAGTCAATTATGGCATCATTATGTCTGAAGAATCAACTCTTTTAGATGGACCTGATAGCAGGAGTAACGAAATTGCTTCTCTTTCTGAAGGGCTAAAAGTCAAAATTTTGGACGAGATAGATGAATGGTATCAAATCCAACTTGAAGACAAGGACGATGGGTGGATAGAAAAAGAAATTATAGAGCTTATAAAAATATAGGCCTAATACTGAATAGCATTAAGCCTATATTAAAAACAAAAAATAAAAAGGTCTATTTACCTCCTTGTAATTTGTCTTGAAGATCTTTTAACTCATCCCATTTTCCTTCAGCCGCCAGGCCTGCTTGCTGAGGCCATGTCGTCGGATCATGCATCTTATATCTATTACCAGCTGCCAGTAATACCTCTCTGATTTTTTCTGGATCTGATTTTGATAATTCCTTGTAAGTAGTGATGCCACTTTCTGTAATTAAAGAAGCAATCTTAGGTCCGATTCCCTCAATGTTTTTGAAGTCATCTGCTTTGTCTCCAGCTGCTTTCTTTGCTTTCGGTGCTGCTTTCTCACCAGCTACAGCTTTGGATGCCGCTTTCGCCTTAGGTGCTTCTTTTTCAGCTTCTACCTTAACCGTTGCTTTCTTTGCGGGTTTCGGAGCTCCAGCAGTAGCTTCTGAATCATTTACAATATTGACAAATGTTCTATTATTTCTTCTTTTTCTAAACTGAACCGTACCGTCCACTAGAGCAAATAAGGTATGGTCTCGACCCATTCCGACATTTTCACCAGGGTGAAATTTAGTACCTCTTTGTCTTACTATGATATTACCTGATCTTGCAAGTTCTCCGCCAAAGAGTTTTACTCCTAGTCGTTTACTATTACTGTCACGTCCATTATCAGTACTACCTACTCCTTTCTTATGAGCCATGATCTAAAAAATTATGCTTTTATGGAATCTATTTTGATCTTAGTGAATTGTTGTCTATGACCATTTTTCACTTGATAACCTTTTCTTCTTTTCTTCTTGAATACGATCACTTTGTCACCTTTTTGGTGGCCCAGGACACTTGCCTTCACAGAAGCACCTTTTATAGTAGGAGTCCCAACTTTCGTTTTGGCTCCATCAGATGTCAATAACACTTCATCAAAAGCAACTTTATCTCCTTCACTTTGATCTAAATGATGAACAAAAATTTCCTGCCCTTGCTCTACTTTGAATTGTTGACCTGCTATTGTAACTACTGCAAACATGTTAAAATGATTGATACATATTTAAAAAGGAGTGCGAAAATAGGATGATTTATTATAAATATAAAGGCTTAGGTGAAAAGAATTGGTTATTTTTTGTTCTTTATAAAGGAATCTTTCAAAACAATCACCTTTTTAAGACGTTCTCCTTCCCTTTCGATCTCAATTCTAATCTTTTTACCAGGCTTCCCTTGCAGTCTCGCATTCACGCCTTCTAGATTCATACCTCTAGTTCTTCTTCTAGCTATTTTATAAATTATATCCCCAGATCTTATATCCACAAGAGCAGCAGGAGTACCCTCACTTACATCTTTGACTAAAAACTCATTGAGTTCTGCTCCGACAGCAAAAACAGTCATTCCACTTCGATCATAATCAAAGGATTTATTGTATTTCTTTTTCCTGATAGGTCTGAAGTAGGCCTTATGATTAAAATAATCAATGATAATATAGAATCTTCTCATCATATGATTCCCCAATATTCCATTTCTCTTCATATTGTTATCCCTAGGAGATTGGGCTTCAATATCTTGGAAACTTGTTACTAGATTCCTAAACTCGAAAGGCCCTAATGACATATGATGTACTAATCCAATATACCCCACTAACATACCAGTGATGCCATACCCCAAATTCCCTAACATCGTCATATCAGGTAAAGTCAGCGTAGAATCTGTATTAGTATGGATCAAGAATGGAAGAGATGCACCAGAATCCATTAAAAACGTGAGTTCTACTTCGTTACCTGGTCTGATGGCAGTTCGAGACTTTATGTATGGTTTGTTGTTATAAATTTCAACATCAAATTCTGTGTATTTACTGAATATTCTTTTATTCACTTTTTCAGGATGATGAAGCCTTAAAAACTTTTTTGGATAGTTAATTTGTACAACCAGGTTTCTAAAAAACGATCCACCTATAATTCCATCTACGTTAATACCAAGTCTTTCTTCAAGTAGAAGAATGTTCTCTTCGAGCACTACTACATCCCTTAAGACAGTTTTAGTGCCTTTAATATTAAATATCATATTTCTTATGATATTAGCATATAGTCCTGTATTAAAATCAGAACCCATGACTTCAATTCTACGATCATAAGGGATACCAAATAATTCTGGAATTTCCCTATCAAAAATCAATGTGTTTTCAGCACCTGTATCAAATATGAAATCTAAATTCACCGAATTGTGAAATCTAGCTTCGACTACAATGAACCCTTGTTCTATTCTAAAAGGAATATCCACATATGAAGAATTACCGAGTAGATCCAATCCTTGCATCTGCGACTTGAGTCCCACAGGAATTGAAAGTAATAGGAGAGATATGATTATTATTCTATTGATAAATTGAGTTTTAATGGTCAATATCTAAAAGTAACACTACGAATATTAAAACGTAAAATTTTCAACAATGTGAGGGCCTTGGCGACATTTCTCATAATCATTACAACATTTTGATAGAATCATCTAACTTGAAAATTTGGTCCTTCATGAAAAAAAGAAAATAAAAGATAGCTTTAGATATATTTTCATCCTGAACTTATCCTAACAAATGGATTCTAAAACCCTGATCAGATCTATAAAGATTGCTGTTAACAAACTTAAAGATGGTAATCAATCTATAGACTACAAGGTAAGGCAAATAGACCAAATCATCCGATATACTATTTCTTTCTTAAGTGATAAAGAGAATCTATTCTTCGCATCATATTATGCTAAATATTCTTTTCTCCGCACCAAATATAAAATTAGCAGTCGGGACCAATTTCTTTTTCATGCCTTTCGGAAAATTGCATCACAGAAAAAGAGAGTTGATAATCGGCACATTGAACTTGGGCTTTATGTAATCAATAACATTACAAAACTTTGTCTTGGAGAACAAGTATACTCAACTAAAGAAGAAGCTAAAATTGGCTCCTCTTTTGACTTTCCAAAGAAAGATGAGCACTCCAAGTTCATTCCATACTTGACTTCTTATCTCAAAAAAATAGATAAACAAAACCAATACTTCATAATTGAATTAGAGGATGGAGAAGAAGCAATGCTTCTTGAAGACGAAGAAGATGCCAAGGGTCTTAGAAATTATATATCACAACTAGAGCAATGGAAAAGATTACCAATCAAAATAGCATTATTTGATTGTACAAAAAGAAACAATGTAATAACTCCTTCTTATTACGTCTTAGAACCTGATTTCCTAATAGATGTCACTTCAGTATCAGAAGCATTTGATGCATTCGGAGTAAGCATTGCTGGGTATGGTTTGAGAAAAATGATAGACAAAGGAGCTAGCATATCCTTGCATATAG
Organism: Saprospiraceae bacterium UBA7328; assembly: GCA_002471345.1. GTDB lineage: Bacteria > Bacteroidota > Bacteroidia > Chitinophagales > Saprospiraceae > UBA7328. The sequence goes on along the minus strand of DKPS01000242.1, from coordinate 24,378 downwards.
GAAACCTTGCAAATGTCATTCTAGATGAACTTATATATGACCCTTATATCAGTTTTAATCACTTTATGAATAACATTTTTCAGATCAGCCCATTAGCCTTTGCTGCATTCACAAATGAACAAGTAAGACAACTTATAGAGACCATCAGGAAACATTATGAGAACATAAAAAAGGTGGTTTCTAACGACTTTAAGAATCAAGGTATCACTGGTAAAAGTGTATTCGTGGAGCCAAGTTTTTATGCTCCGAGAATAGGAATACAAGGAAGGTTTGATATACTACATCAAGAAGATGAGGTGATGAATATCATAGAACTTAAGAGTGGAAAGTCATATCGTCCTAATGCATATGGGTTAAATAATAGCCATTATCATCAAACCTTACTCTATGACCTTATACTAGAAAGCAACTTTGGCAAAAAAACCAAACGCAACAATTTTATTCTTTACTCGGCAGAATCTGAGAAAGCTCTTCGTTATGCACCAACTATAAAATCAGAACAAATTGAAGCGCTTAGGGTAAGAAATCAAATCTATATTGAAGAATGCAGGATGCAAAACGACATCCTTGGAAACTCATTTATCAAAGACTTCCTAACCAAGTACGAAGGAAAACTGTCTGGATTTAAAGGTCAAGATATCAATGAGTTAAAGAAAGTATATTCCAAATTGAATGAATCTGAAAAGGCATATTGGGAGTCTTCCTTTTCTTTTCTGAGTAGAGAATATGCCCTTTCCAAGACTGGTGATGAATTGTCAGAAACTTCAAAAGGGCTATCAGGTATATGGCAATTAGACCGAGATCAAAAACATGAAAGGTTTCTGCTTTTAAACGATCTCAAAATTGTTCATGATAATTCTCAAGAGAATGACCCACATCTTTTACTTGAATACACAATGGAGACTGTGGCTCTAAGCAATTTTAGAAAGGGCGATATTATTATCTTATACCCTAACGATGCTCTTGGTGAATATCAAATGAAATCTCAAATTTTCAAATGTACATTGAGCGAGGTAGAACATGATCATGTCGTAGTACGACTACGGTCTAAACAGATGAACAATAAGGCTTTTAATCCTAAAAAAAGGTGGAACATAGAACGTGACATTCTGGATAGTTCTTTCAGTAAATCATTTAAACAGCTATTTCATTTTGCTTACGGAGAAAAGGAAAAACGTGGATACGTGTTAGGTTTATGCCCACCTGAAAAATACAGTCTACTTCCACTCCCCAAAATACCTAAAGCAACAAATATCCAAAATGAAGTTATAATGAAGGCGATAGCTTCAGAAAACTATCATCTTATTTGGGGCCCGCCTGGCACTGGAAAAACTTCAATAATTCTCAAAGAGATCATAGCTCATTACTATAAGAGCACACAAACAAGAATGCTCATTATAGGTTATACCAACAGAGCAGTAGATGAAATCTGTAGTGCTATAGAAACCATAGATGAAAAAATAGATTACATAAGGATTGGGTCAAAATATAGTTGTGGTGAAAAATACAAACCAAGACTTCTCAATGCTCATCTTGAATCTATTAATGATAGAAAAAGATTAAAACATCTTCTTCACAGTCAGCAAATATATATAGGAACTCTAGCCTCTATCATTGGGAAACCAGAGTTGCTTGAACTACTTCAATTTGGAATTTGTATTGTAGATGAAGCTTCCCAAATACTAGAAGCAAGTTTAGCCGGATTACTGACCAAAACGAAAAAATTTATCCTCATTGGAGACCATCTCCAACTTCCGGCCATTGTCCTTCAAAAGCCTCATCAATCTAAAATCAATGAAGAATCTTTAAACTCATTAGGGTTCAGGTCATATGCAGAATCTCTCTTTGAAAGGATGTATAGAAGATGTATCAATCAAAACTGGAAATGGTCGTACAGTCAACTTAAGGAACAAGGGCGTATGCATCTACAAATTATGAATGTAGCAAATGACCTATTTTACAATAATGGTTTACAACTTTTACCTGATTTAGACAGATTGACAAAGGAGTATATAAATATTCCTGAAAATGACGAGCTGATCAAAAACAGATTGGTTTATATCCCCACTTCAACTAATGACAAGTCCTCATCTCGAAAGGTGAATATTTATCAGGCCAAAACTGTGATAAAAGTCATTTCAAGAATAATTAATTCCTATTCAAAATTGAATAAAAAACTTAGTCCCGATTCAATAGGAATAATTACTCCTTTTAGAGCACAAATTGCGCTTATAAAAGTAGAACTCGACAAAGGAGGTATAGATCATTCCGAAATCACTATTGATACTGTAGAGCGATATCAAGGAGGTGCAAGAGACATCATAATAATGTCAACAGTAGTAAACACACCATTTCAATTAGATGCTTTAGTATCTGAAAATGTGGATGGAATAGATCGCAAACTTAATGTTGCCATCTCTAGGGCAAGAGAACAATTTATTTTATTAGGGAATCAGGACGTCCTAGAATATGCAGAGCAGTACTCTCAATTAATCAGAAAATGTAAGGAAGTTACTTTATGAATGTATTGAAAATATTATGAGATGAAAGAGTTACAAAATAGACTTCGATCAGAATTGTATAATCAAGAGTTGTTTGAAACTGCACATACTTTGGGGATGGAGTATATAGAGAACATCGAAAGTCAGGATGTGTATCCATCACAAGAAAACCTCAATCTCTTAGATCATTTTGATCATGAACTTAATTCTAAAGGGTTAGCTGCAAACAAAATTTTGAATTTCCTACAAAAAAATGGCAGTCCAAATACTATTGCTCAAATAGGGGGAAGGTACTTTGGTTTTGTAAATGGAAGTGCAATACCTGCAGCTCTAGCAGTAAAGAGTCTATCCGTAATATGGGACCAATGTGGTGGACTCTATGTTTCATCTCCAATTAATGCAAAACTAGAAACCGTATGTGAAAAGTGGCTCATTGATCTTTTTGGATTACCTACGAATTCCAAGGCAGGATTTGTAAGTGGCACATCAATGGCGAATCTGAGCGCTATAACAGCGGCACGATATCATATACTTCAAAAGCAAGGCTGGGATGTAAATGAATGTGGTCTAAATGGTGCGCCACCCATTAGAATTATAGCCCATAAGCAAACTCATGCGAGTGTTAAGAAGACCCTTACTATTTTAGGTCTAGGCCTTCAAAATATAGAATGGATGGAAGCTGATGATCAAGGAAGAGCTGATATCAACACTTTGCCAGAATTAGACGATACATGCATTGTCATTTTACAGGCTGGAAATGTAAATTCAGGAGCATTTGATGATTTTGAATATATATGTAACAAAGCTAGAGCATCCGGTTCTTGGGTGCATATTGACGGTGCATTTGGGCTGTGGGCTAGAACCTCATCCGCACTAAAACATCTTACAAAAGGAATAGAAAAAGCCGATTCATGGGCCGTAGATGGTCATAAGACTCTAAATACTCCTTATGATAACGGGATAGTAATCTGTAGACATGAAAAGTCATTTGTTTCAAGCCTACATGCTAATGGAGAATATCTTGTTTTCTCGGATAAAAGAGATCCAATTCTTTATGGACCAGAAATGTCCAAACGATCTAGAGCTATAGAACTTTGGGCAACAATGATGTCATTAGGTAAAAAAGGTATTGATGACTTGGTTCATGGCCTTCATAATAGTGCTAACCAATTTGCTCAAGGACTCTCCGATTTAGGATTTGAAATATGTAATGACGTAGTATTTAATCAGGTACTGGCATATTACAAGGATAATGAAACCACAGAGTCTATTCTTTACTCAGTGCAAAACTCAGGAAGGACTTGGATGGCGGGTTCAAAATGGAATGACAAATCCGTCATAAGAATAAGTGTATGTTCATGGATGACATCAGAAAATGATATTAAAGAGGTTTTGAGCTTATTTGAAAATGCGATTAAATCACATTAGTCAATACCCATAAGTTTATGAGTCTGAAGCGAAAGGGACCATTTTGGATTCTTCATACAATAACTTATGCAATACTCAAGATTCTCTTTGGCATTTAAATTATCCATAGGTTGTATATAAAAATGGTGATAATCTAAATCTTCAAAACCTTGAGGGTCAATGTCATTTTGGGGTTGAACAATTTTAATTTCATTTCCCTTTATTAAAACTATTTCAGTATTTGCTTTTGGACTCATACATATCCAATCGAGCTCATTCGGAGCTTTAAGAGTACCATTCGTTTCTACTGCACAATAGAAATTTCTCTTTTTAAAAGCTTTTATGAGTCTATCATCAAGTTGCAAGAGTGGTTCACCTCCTGTAAATACGACAAAAGGTCTATGAGAATCATCTGGCCATAAATCAAAACATTTTTCTGCAAGTTCATCTCCAGTATATTTTCCTCCATTGTTTCCATCCATTCCCCAAAAGTCCGTGTCACAGAATTGGCATATTGCTTTTTTTCTATCTTCTTCTCTACCCGACCAAAGATTACATCCAGAAAAGCGACAAAATATAGCAGGTCGACCTGTGTGATGACCTTCTCCCTGTATAGTATAGTATATTTCCTTAATCTTATACATGTTCAATCTGCTACTGCTGTAGCCTCTATTTCTAATAGATACTCAGGAGAAACCAATTCTTTCACAATTAGCATAGTTAAACAAGGCTTGATAGATTTAAATCTTTCTGAGAATGCTTTTGCTACATAATCCCATTGATTTCTATCTGTAAGATACACCCTACATTTAATCACATCGGAGAGAGATGAGTCAACCTTTATCAGGTATTCTTCAATTATATCTATTATCCGTATAGCTTGGGCATATGGGTCATTAAGGCCAACAACTTCCCCATCTTTCACTGCTACGGATCCGTTCACTTCTATAAATTTGCCCGCCCGAACTATCCTAGAATAACCTATTTTGTCCTCCCATGGCGCTCCAGAACTTAACCTTATTTTACTCATTAATGATTTTACTAATCAAGCCACGAAGTTGAGAAAAAGAATTCTGATTATCAATAAAGAATTCTCTAGGTATAGCCTTTTTCAAGATTCCATCACCATCAATTAAAAATATTCTCCCTTGACCCATCTCGGCACCATAATGTAATTCTCCAAGTTTGAACGCATTAGGAAGAATCGGAAAGTCTATACGTTTAGAATTTAAGAAATCATCAACAAATGGCTTTTGATCATAAGCAAACCCAACAAACTGTATTTCTTCATTAAAAATCTGATGCATCAAATTAAGTCCATCGATCTGTCCGATAGACATTTCATCTCTAACATCCCAAAACCACAAAAACATGGGTTTTCCCAACATTTTTTCAAAAGACAGTTGAGTTCCATCTGTGGCAAGCCCAGAAAACGGTTCAGCCGGATTATCTTCCATCATTTGGATCATTTGAGCTCCATCTGGAGAGAATGTCTCAAATTCGATTTGAAATTGTTCATTTTGAGAGAGTAATACAAATCCATTTAAAAAAATAGAGTAAATCAAAATGTAAGCTCTCATTTCTAAAATTCTGAACAATCCGCAGTACTATAATTCAATAATTCTAATGCTTCTATTTTCGAAATTTCCGATTCATTAGCCTCTATAAAAAATCTAGGACCAATAGGACATACAAAACAAGCCTCACATACTACTTGATGAAATGCAGTAACAACTTTTACTTCTATTACATCAATGCTACGAGACATTAAATATGACTTCATTTGATCTGATTGAATAGAGGCATCTGCCTTTTCATCCACTTCATCAGACCATGGATCTCCCATACATTGTTTCGTGTCAAATGAAACGCAAATCGCACTATTCTCATCTGAAGAACAACTATAGATGAACAAAACACTAAAAAACAGGATAATTAATTTCATAAATGCTAAACGGAGTTTATTCTAAAGTCGTATTAACAGGATAAAAAAAAGCCCTAATACTATTTGGTAATAGGGCGATCCAAGTATAGATCGAGTAAACTGATGATCGTTAGCCTACTTACTCCGATCTATAAAATTTAGCCAGACTTGATTATTTCTTCACTATGAATCTCGAAGATTTGACATCTCCAGAATCGTAGTTAATAATAATAGTATAAGCTCCAGAATTCCATTGACTCACATATAATATATTAGGAATCTGTACAACCTCACCACTGCGAATCACTTGGCCAAGGGTGTTAAAAATGGCAAACGAACCTTTAATGGATTTGTTCACTCCATAAAAGGATACAATATCACTAGATGGGTTAGGAAATGCCATTAGATTTTCTAACTCTGAATTTTCTACAGTGCGGCTTTCTACTGTTGCATCTGCAAGTAAACCAGACTCACCACTGAAAGTGACAGTATAGTCTTCCACTTCTCCATATTGAATGTTATGACATGGGTCTCTGAATTGAAATAATCCCATCATAACTCTCATTCTTGTCTGTTCAACACCACTCTCCTGTTCTATTTTGAATGTGCCTTCTATATCACTTCTCGACACTTCGGAAAAGACCATTTCATGATCTTCAAATTCTCCATCTCTGTTTAAATCTATCCAAACCCTCCATAATTTTCTGAATGGATAATATTTAGTCCCCGCTGACAAATTAATTGAATTTGTTCCGTCATTTATCATCATCTTCCAATCCGTAAAATCTGCATATCCTTTTTCATTCTCACTTTCATGACTTTCTCCATTTACTGCTACAGCATCAATCCATTCATAATCAGATTTGTGTGCTTTTACTTCACAGTATACTATATCGTCTACAGGTGTACATATTCCTTTATAGAACACATCATCTAAGCCATCCACACCGGTATTCCTTCTAATTACATCAGAAGTCTGGTTCTCGATATTTCATTTCTATCTTTTCTACTGATAAATCTATCTCTGGTATAATAGAATCTGTCAGCTCTTCTAATATTTTTAAACTGAGCTGATAATATTTGTTGAATGGTCTTCCCAAATGGGCTATTAGATGCATGATCTTCTGCTAACATTCCTACCCAAGGATCCATATTATTTACACTTCCATAACTTGCTTCAAGTTTCTCCCTTAAATCAGAATTTTTTGTCAGTTGTCTGAAGTTTCTAAGCCTTTTCAATCCAAATTGTTGCCTTAGAGTGTTAAAATCAGGCAAACCATGATCTCGTCCTCTCTGAATGTTAAGAGCAGCTAGATCTAGTCCTCCTGCTCCTGGAGGGCCGAAAAGAAAGTTTCTTATCGCAGATACCAAATGTAAATCCACTTCTTGTTGCTCTTGACTATATAGTCCTCTTAGAATTCCGTCCAAACCATTTTGCTGAATAAATGATGGATTGAAAAATGATTGAGCCAAAGTCAATTCCTCGGATATTTCACCACATTCATCAGGAATAACAGGGATATTTTCTGAAACCATAGTATGGCCTGTCCTAAATGCTGTGGTGGCAAAAGAATTAAATATTTCAGGAGATTTACTCCTTCTATATGATGATGATCCTAAATTTAATCCAAGTATTGGTCCCAATTCGTTGTAAAAAATGGATTGGATCACTCCATTTACCATCTTTCTGGCATACTGATAATTAGCTTCATCATCGCACTTACCAAAGGATATCAATTCATCGCATATTCTATTATGTTCTCTTACAAATAAAGCATGTAAGGCTGTAAGCCCTGGCTGCTCATTAGCTCTGACATCTCCAGCTACAAAAAGCACTCTAAGATTACCACTATGATCTCTATCCATATCCATATGTGGAGCTGATTCATGAGGTTCTTCATTACAATCTCCAGAAAGAGTATTACAAGGAAGAAGGTCTCCATTTGGTGTAGAATACACTTTAAGCTTACCGCATTCTCCAGATCTCAACCAAGCTGCTCTAGACTCATCATTTCCATAAACATTTCCTGCATCCATCCATGCTGTAAGGCCATTTGTTTGTTGTCTTGGATTGTTTTCATCAGAACCTGTTCCATCATGTGCTTTAGATCTAGTAAAAGGTATCATAACCATTCCAGAATTCATAGGATCAAAAAGAGGGTCACCTTGAGGAACCCTAATAGGAGAAAACTCTCCCCCACCTTCAGAAAAAGTAATATCATGATCTATGAATTGAAGAAATGTAAAGACCAAAGAACTCAGTCCATATTTATTGGCTTGATCTTCAGTCTGATTGCACAAAAGGTTTGAGAGTTCTCTTGGGTTAGGGCCAGTTATCATAGAATAACCATCAGGTCCATACAAAGCTGTTCCTTTACGTAGAAATGCTTTTCCCATCATTCCTTCATCTTCATTTGAAAGATCATTAAAGGAGCCATCTATGGTTCTATTTTTATAATAGTCTGTACTATTCTGGGCTGAGAGTGACGTTACAAATATGAACGTCATCAATAAGGACATAAGTCTTGGATTGTTCAAGTTATACATAGGGTGCTAACGATTTAGAACGATTCAAAGCTATCCAAGATGTAAGCCAGAAGACACCAGTGAAGTCGTCCAATGTGCAAGACATTTTACAAATAAGCTATATATGAAGAAGTGACTATTACTTTACATTTGAAACATAGTTTCCAAAAGACTTTAATATATACTTACCTAGTATATCAAACTCTAGGTTCACGGAAGTACCTATAGCTATGCTTTTGAAGACTGTATTTTCATAGGTATAGGGTATTATTGCTACTTGAAATTCTGAATCATTGCAATCTACCACTGTAAGACTAGTACCATTTACGGTAATTGATCCTTTATTGATCAGAAGTCCTTTATGCTGACTGTCATATGAAAATATAAAAATCCAACTTCCATCTTGGTTTTCCCTTCCAACACATAGTCCTGTGTCATCTACATGACCTTGAACTATATGCCCATCGAGTCTATCTCCTACTTTCATGCATCTCTCAAGGTTGACAAAATCGCCTTCTTTCCACAGATCAAGATTAGATTTCTCCAGAGTCTCATTGATCGCAGTAATGGTGTGTGTTCCGGTCAAAACAGACTCTACAGTTAGGCAAACACCATTATGCGCTATGCTTTGATCTACTTTTAATTCTTCTGATATTGGTGAGGACACCACGAAGGTTTTGTTGGTTCCTTTGGACGTAATTTTCTCTACAATACCTATTTCTTCAACTATGCCTGTGAACATATGTTTTATCTGATCAAATTGATATATCCTGTGAGGACCTTTTCTTGTTCAAAATTCCCCGTAAGTCTTTTTTCTACAACCCTTGCTGTATAATAATAAGAACCATCAGCAAGGTCTTTACCACCTATATTCGTTCCATTCCAATTGATTTCAGGATCATCTGTTTTAAAGACAACTTGGCCCCATTTATTATACACTTCCAAATTAATAGTAGCTATAAATCGGTTTATCCTTGGAATAAATAAATCGTTAGCCCCATCTCCATTTGGTGTGAATGTATTTGGTAATTCATACAATGGACAATTATCAAGACAAATTTTATTGCTAAACAGACTTTCATTACCTACAATATCTAAAGTGGTCACTGCATAACATCCAGAAATACCACCATCAGGTCGGTGTACAAAACTACTAGTAGTAGCATCAGTACTTCCAATCAACTCAAGAAATTCATCTTCAAATTCTGCATAATAAATGTTGTATTGAATAATGTCACTATCATCATTACAACCGACAGCTCTCCAACTTAAATTGTTAATAAACTCATCAGCAGTTCCTACTAGCCCTTGATCGTCACATAAGTTAGAAACATTAAGGCTCACCTGGCATGGAGGCACAGTATCTAGAGGAAAAGCACAGGCTATCTGCGACTCATTAATTAGAATCCCTGGAACTCTGTCAATTCTATATTGGCCTTTTGAAACAACTTTGTAGCAATATTCTGTTCCATTTTCTACATTAAAGTCTGTGAAGGATCTTGTAGTTGCCAAACCAATAGAATCAAAACCTCCAGAATCATTTTGTTTAAAAATGTCATATTCAAAATTACTCCAAGGCACATTCTCATTCCATGAAAGATCAATTAGGTTATCTGAAGCCCTTAAATTTAAAAATAGAGATGACGCTTCTGGAGAAGATGAAAAAACTACATCTTCTTCTGCTGTATAAAAGTCCATTTTATAGGTATGTTGGGCTGATTCTGTATTCAGGTTTTCATGAGTAAATGCCAATGTATGTGTCTGGATAAAATCAACAAAAGGAAATGAACCTATTTCACTATAAGTACCTCCTCCATCCTTATGAAGCAAACTGTATCTGTACGGACCAGGATTAGCAATAATATCTAAATCATTAGCGACAGGAGGAACCCAGTTTATCTCTACCATTCCACTGAGAGGATCAGTTGTATTTACTGAAACTTTAGTTAATAAAGGTCTATCTTGAAGGAACTCTAAACACACCTCTTCAGATCGGATACTTTCTACCAAATTGAAAGGGTTACCAGAAGCTGAAAGTTTTGCAAATTCAGCAACAATTCTATAACAATAAATCTGGCCTCTCATTACATCATCGTCTTTAGCAAAGTATCTTCCATTTCTGATTTCATTAGTTAAGAAGATCACTTTTTCATAACCAAATCCATCTAGTCCCCCTTTACAAGTGTCAATTGGTACCACTTTGCTATTGTTCCTTCTCCAAATGGTAAACCCTCTAAAAAACTCGTCAGCCGCACCTTCACATCTATAGGGTGATTCCCAAGTTAATTCTACACCTCTATCTTTTACCTCACCATCAGGATCAAGTGGAGGTGGAGCTACTACCCTAATAGTAAGCGTCTTTAATGTAGCTAGACCTTGCACATCTCCCATTCTATCTCGACTGTCATCTACACTTTTGAAAACTACTTGGTAAGCTTCTTTCCTTACATGATGACATGTAGTTTGCCATATAAATCGAGTAGTAACAGGAGGAGGAGCATAGGTATCTAGAGGGTTAAATTCAGCAGGTGAATTATCTAATAAAAAAGGTCCTCCCGTAGCAGAAATAATCACTAAATCCTCTTCATCCAAATCATTAGTAATGACATCTAATTCTATTTTTTCACCTGCAATCACGCATATTTCATTGGGTACTTCTATAGTAGGTGGAGTAGGATCATCTATACAAGAAGTCACCGTAACTTGCATATCTCTTATCAAAGAATTTATTAATACTCCTTCTCTGTACTCATTGATCCTTATCGTAATATTGACTTCTCCTTGAGTCTTTGGTGAATCCCATCTTATTTCTCCTGTTATGGGATCTATGGTTAGTACATTGTTAGGTCCTGGATTAAGTTGATCAGGAAAAAGATAATTTGGCACCTCCATACCTGCATCCTGAAATGGTACGGCAAATTCATAAGATATACTATCTCCATCAGGATCAAAAGCGTTGGGATTATGGACAAATACCTTTTCTACACAAGCTAAATCAATTGGTGGCTGAAGTAATATTACCGAGCTATTGCTTCCTTGAAACTGAGTATTGAGCAAAGTGAAAGTAGTTTGGACATAAAAAGTAATGTTCACTGAATTTGGAAAATCTACATTTAGTATTCCTGCTACTCTATTGGGGTCTAGCATTCCCATTGTGTAAGTACCTCGAGAAGGATATGTATGCTCAGCTGTGTAATAATTAATCTTTACATCATTTTCTATAGGACTTCCTTTCCCATTGTCTCTTTTTACAAATTGACTCGTCCCATCACCCCAAAACATCTCAACACTATCTCTATCTGCTGAAAAACTTGAAGTTTTCGTATAAGTTGTTATTGTTGCTCTAATGGTCAATTCATCTATTTGCACATAGGTGATTTCTCCTGCCCTATTGTGGGTAGCAAAAGACAAATTCGATATACCCAGGAAGGCAATACAACCACAAACAAGTTTTAAAGCAAAAGACTTTATGATTTGCTCTTCAAACGATCCAAACAATCGCGTAGGGCTGATTCCCATTCTCTGATTTCTATACCAAGTGTAGATTCTATTTTTTCTTTTGATAATACGCTCCATGATGGTCTCGGTGCTTTAGCTCCATATTCCTCAGAGGTGATACCTTTCACCTCACAATCAATATCACTAAGATCGAAAATTTTTTTCGCGAATGCATCCCAAGATGTAATTCCTTGATTGCTAAAATTATATATTTCATTGTGAAGTGATGACATAACATCACGATTCTCCATCTTCATAACGAAATTAAGGATCACTTCGGCTATATCAGATACATAAGTTGGCGTACCAATTTGGTCATTGACTATACTTAATTTATCTCGACTATTTCCTAGTCGCAACATCGTCTTGACAAAATTATGACCAAATGAAGAATAGACCCACGAGGTACGTATAATTATCCATTTTTGACATAATTGTTGAATATACTCCTCTCCTATTAGTTTACTTTTTGCATAAGTACTTTTAGGATTAGACGGATCTGTCTCAATAATAGGCCTTCCATTTATACTATCATAGACATAATCAGTAGAAATGTGTATGAGTGTAGAACCAATATTATTACAAGCAGCACTCAAATATTTTAAAGCTGTGCCATTGATCTCATAAGCCCTATTTGTCTCGTCTTCAGCTTTGTCGACCTGTGTATATGCCCCACAGTTGATCACATAATCAAAAGGGGTATTTGAAACAATTGATTCAATAGAAAATTGAGAAGACAAGTCTAATAATGAGCTCCCATAAAAATGAAATTGAAAATCAGGATGCTCACTTGCTTGTAGTTGTAATTCTTTTCCAAGTTGCCCATTAGCTCCTGTGACAAGTATTAAAACAGACATTATCTAAATGGTTTATGCTGACCGAAATTTGGGAGTCTTGCATCTTTCTCCGACAACTGAAATGAAAGGTCGTCTAAAGGCCAATCAATTTCTAAATTTTTATCAGAATAGAGGATTCCTCCTTCGGATTCTTCATTGTAGTAATTGTCACATTTATATGAAAATATTGCTTCTTCAGAAAGCACTAAAAACCCATGCGCGAATCCTCTTGGAATAAGCAATTGCAATTTATTCTGATCATTGAGTTCTGTCCCGTACCATTTACCAAAAGTGTCAGAATCTGGCCTAATATCAACAACGACATCATATATAGCACCTACAACAGCCCTTACCAATTTAGCCTGTGCATGTTTCCCTGTTTGATAATGAAGACCTCTTAAAACACCACGAGTCGACTTAGATTCATTGTCTTGCACCCAATCATAAATTGAATCATCAGGAAATTTAGTCTTACTAAAACTTTCGAAAAAATATCCTCGACTATCTGGAAAAATTCTAGGCTTAATTAGTTTAAGGCCATCAATGCCGGTATCAAAAAATTCCATCCTATTTACTATTTCTCCCTAAAGTGAACATTAATGGGTACCCCAGTAAGATCAAAACTTTCTCTTAATTGGTTCTCTAGATAATTTCTATAAGATTCTTTCACATGTTTAGGATGATTACAAAAGAAAGCAAATGAAGGGAAATAGGTAGGCAATTGGGTAACATATTTGATTTTGATCAATCTGCCTCTGTGTGCTGGAGGGGGATATTTCTCCATTGCCTCTTGCATTACTTCATTAAGTTCAGAAGTCTTGATTTTTTTAGTCCTATTTTTATGGACTTTCATCAATAATTCTACAGCCTTGAAAATGCGTTGTTTCTCTAATGCTGATGCAAAAAGAATAGGAACATCATTAAAAGGTGAGATTCTTCTTTTAATAGCATTTTCATAATCACGTACAGAATTTGTCTCTTTATTTTCAATAAGATCCCACTTATTGACCATGATAACTATTCCTTTTCTTCTTTTTTGAATCAAGGAAAAAATCTTCATGTCTTGAGTTTCTACACCTGTTTGGGCATCTATCATGAGCAAGCATATATCTGCATCTTCAATTGCCTTCACTGCCCTAATCACGGAATAGAATTCTAAGTTTTCGTGTACTTTACTTTTCTTCCTGATACCTGCTGTATCCACCAAGATGAAATCTTGCCCAAACTTAGTATATCTCGAATTAACTGAATCTCTAGTAGTACCAGCTATATCGGTAACTATATTTCTCTCCTCTCCTAATAATGCATTTACAAAAGAAGACTTACCTACATTCGGTTGGCCTACCACAGCTATTCTGGGAAGTTCTGGATCGTCTTCAACAATTTCTTTTTCGGGTAAAAGATCAACCACTGCATCCAAAAGGTCACCAGTGCCGCTACCATTTATCGAACTCACAAAAAAGGTATTGTCAAACCCTAGTGCCCAAAATTCATTAGCTGAAAGTTGCCTTGCATGATTGTCAACTTTGTTAACACATACAACAACCGGCTTTGTGCTTCTTCTCAACATATCAGCTATCTGGTCGTCGAGATAAGTAATACCAGTAGTGACGTCTCCCATAAAAATAATCACATCAGCTTCATCAACTGCAATTTGAACCTGATCCCTAATCGCTGCCTCAAAAACATCCTCAGAATTTTTTACAAATCCTCCAGTATCAATAACGGTAATGTCTTTACCATTCCAGACTGAGTGACCATATATACGATCTCGAGTGACCCCGCTCACATCATCAATGATGGCCAGGCGCTCTCCAATGAGGCGATTATACAATGTAGATTTACCCACATTGGGACGTCCTACTATAGCTACTATATACGACATGAAAATATTGGAATGAGGTGCAAATATAGTTTGTTATTACATAGAAGTGATTTAAAAACTTTTCTCATCGACTGCAGACAACACATTGATCTTCAATTTCTTAGCAAAATTATCAAATCGTAAGTATAGCTATGCATTTCAAATTTGGCAAACTATTGAAAATCAATCCGTTATCTTCAACAGACGACATAGTTATTAAATCACTTCATTGAAAAAAGAAACTGGTTCAGGTAGAGTTTAATACTAGAACTTCGAGCTGTGGTTAAAGATCAAACTAGAGCATCATTTTCAAGAAATCAAACTGAGTTCTTTCCAATTTGCTAAAATCACCATCAACTTTAAAATGGGTTTTTACCATACCAAGAATTTGATTCTTTCCCTCAGTTCCAGGATAATACAATTGTCGTAAATCGCAGATGCTTCGGAGCAATTCATATTCTCTTAATTTGCCGAAGAGTTGATTAGCAGATTCATAGGTATCATAACCAAATGAAGTTACGATTTGGCTTTTGTCGACTTTAGAAAACTCTAAATCTGTGTGTGAAGCATAAATTAATAGTAAAGCTTCAAATACTTCTTTGCTTACTTCTGGTATATTTTGTACGGCATTCATCGTAATCAGTAATTTCATTGGGACTGCCAAATTAATTCTTATGTCATCGCATTATCTAAGGGTTTATACCTAGCTTTTTGTAAGTTATCTGTCAGGAATCATTAATTCATAACTTTTTGTAGATATATAACATATTTGGAATTTTGAATTGTGCTTTAATCAGATGTCAGCTAAGAAGTCGCAGTCTGATTATGCCATTACCGCCACCATTTTCAAAATGTGAATAGCCAGCAATCTATCACCACTAATTTGTACTTGATTTAAAGCTTCTTTAAATCCAATCTGTTTCGAGAATACTTTCCAAATAACATGTGCTGGAATCTTAATTTGAGAATTGACTTTAAAGTTAGATTCAACAAATTTCCATAAACTCCCATCACTTTGAATTGTCCAAAATGAGTTAAAATTTAGTCCAGAGACTTCTATGCTCAGCGATTTACCTTCATCAGCAGTCACAGATTTGTAGTGATATGGAACAGCTAACATTGATGTTTCCAAATAAGGCCTCATGTATCTGCTTTTCAGCAACTCAGAATTCTCAATTGTGGCTTCAACGATTTGTTGTTGATGATGCCATTTTTCAGTGTATTCCCTTGCAATATGCATCCAATTAAGGGTTTCCTCATTACCCATCCATTGTACGGCAAAAACAGCCGTATCATCCATTTCCAAACTATATAAATATTCACGATACTCTTTACCACTGGACTTCAAAAGGTCAATAATGACTTGAGGACTGAGTCTTTTCATAGCTACCGTCCAATCAGAATTCAATCTGTTGAGGAATTGGACCATTCCATCATAAGTTTTACCATTTTCAGGAAATTCTCCATAAAAGCCATCTCTTAACATTGAAAGCGTACGTAAGTTCCCATCTAAAAGGTGAACAGCAATATCCTTTACTGTCCAAGAAGATGAACTTGTTTTGGATTGCCATTTTTTTTCCGATAAGGAGGACAACAGATCAATTAACATTTGATCGAGTTCTTCTAATAGGTGGATTGTATGAACAATTTCCATACTCATCAAGATACTTCTAAGAAAATAAAACTACACTTGTTTATTTCTTTTATCCATTTTCGAAACCAAGAATATATCTTGAGAATTAAAGATTTTCAAAATCGCTTAATTCAATATTGGCCTTTATGAATTCCTCCCAATTACCTATGTCAAACCGTCTTCCTTTCAGCACTTGAGCAAAGCAAGTATTGTCCCTTAACATTGCTTGCATAGCATCGGTAAGTTGAATTTCATTGTGAATTCCAAGACCTGTACCTTCTAAATACTTAAAAATATCTTGAGTAAATATGTATCTACCAGCTATTGCCAAATTACTTGGAGCTAATTCCTGACTTGGTTTTTCAATCCACTTATTTACTTTATATAGACTTTTATCCTTATCAAAACTGCCATCCATTATACCATATTTACTCACTTGATCTGGAGCAACCTCTCTGACTTGGACTATGTTTGATTGAAAAGCAAGAAATGAAGAAATCAACTTTTGAGTCTCACTTATTGGATTTATAATAGTATCCCCTAACATAATCATAAATGGGTCATTGCCAACCCATGATTTGGATAATAAGATTGCATCTCCAAGGCCTTTTTGTTCAGGTTGGTATTGATACTCTATCCGAGCAAGATTTGATAACTTTTGGATCTCTTTTAATTCTTCTTCTTTATTTCTTAGAATTAATCGATCTTCTAAATCTGAATTTGTAGAGAAATGAGATTTTATTACCTCTTTTCCCTCACTGATGATAATCAGTATTTCTTCTATACCAGCATCTACAGCTTCTTCTACAATATGCTGAATAACAGGCTTGCCTGCTACTGGAAACAGTTCTTTAGGAATGGCCTTACTTGCAGGCAACATCCTTGTGCCATACCCTGCCGCCGGGATAACTGCCTTTTTAACACTATTCATGAAGAAACTACTTCAGGAAGAAAAACTTCAGCTCCAATTTTCATCATTTCTGATCTTAAATTTATCAATTCTGAGTCTGATTTATACATGCCAATAATCGCTCCCCCTGAACCAGTGAATTTTGCACTTACCTCACAACTTCGAGCTACATCTATCATCTTTTGATTGCTTTTACTGATATCCATTATACTTCTTCTGATATCAAAATTCTCATTGATTAGATCGTTAATGTCATCGAGGTTCCTATTTTTCAATAATTCATAAAACTCATCTGAAATTTCACCCAATCGCTCAATAACACGCACTACATCTTCTTCTCCATTATCATATCTCATTCTCAAATCATTATGAACTACCTCAGAACTTTCTGAATTAGAAACTTTATAAGCAATATATAAATGAGATAAGAGATCAGAATTGAATGTTTCATACTTACCTATTCCAAACTGCGTCAAATGTTCCTTATTAAAATCCATATAAACTGGATGGGCATATGCCTGTGCTACCCTGTCTTGCAGTCCTGCAGTGATTCCTAGTTCTTTTGTCTCCGCATCAAGGATAAGGTTGGCAAGACTTGCATTTGGAATATTCACATCATAAAAAATCATCAAAGCTCTGATAATAGCTGTAATAATGGCACTTGATCCTCCTAAACCAAGACTTCTCGGAATATTAGTTTCATAAGAAATGGAAAAGAGTTTTTCTTCAATTCTTATATCATTTTCTTTACAATGGTCCAGAAACACTTTAATGGCTGACTTCACTAAACGTTCACCGCCGTAATATCCAAATCGTCCAATGTGACCAATAAATGAATCTAAGCTTTCATGATTTAATTGTTCATTTTCTGGAATGTTGATCTTAATAAATGTGTTTTGTTCCAGTACTACTTTTACGGAAAAATTAGAAAACACGAAAGCAATCGTCTTCCCATGATAGCCATCAGAGGGATTACCGATTAATGCTGCTCGAGGATAGCTTTTAGTTACTATAGTTGGCATCTTTCATTTTACGATTGGTCCCAAAATTAGCTTTTTGATAAGTCTTCAAATTTTTGCAATCAATTGTTCCATTTTCCTTCCATATTCTAAATACACTTCATATTGCTTATTTACATTTCCATCAGAATTATCTTCATGAAACACCTTGGCCATATGAGGTTCAATAGCAATAAACCCATCATATCCATTAGATTTTAAATTCCCCAAAATCTCTTTTACATAAGCATCTCCATCTCCTGGAAATGTGTATTTAGGATCATCGCCTCCTTCTGGATATTTTGCATCTTTTATATGTACATGAGTAACCACCTCTTTTACCTGATCATAAAAATCCCATGAATTTTGCCACGGATATGGTTCTGATTTCGATCTATCTTTTTGAAAAACAGGATTTCCTGTATCAAAAACCAGTTTCAAATCTGGAACTTCATTGAGTAACTCTAGGGTATGATCTGCAGAAAAGCCACCATAATTCATACAGTTTTCATGAACTGCTTCAAGGCCTTCTGATCTAAACATGTCTACGATCCTGCGTAATCTTTTTATCCTTTTAGTTACTAACTGATCCTCTCCCCAAGGTTCTTGAGCATATGACATTATTCGTGCATATTTCACATTTAGGACTTTCATCCTTTCAATGCTACTCTCTACTTCTCCGAATGTAAGATTCCAATCTGAATGAATCGATTTTGCCCAATTTCCAATCAAAGTGCCAAATTCCGCAACTTTTATATTGGCATCTTTTAGCTTTTGTACTACTTCATTGAAATCAGCATCTGATATATCGTGAATATTATATTCTCCTATAGTACGAGCTGATAGATGAGACCACCCTAATTCATTCGTAACCTTTATCTGAATGTCAATGTCAGAAGAAGCTTCATCAGTAAATCCTGTAAGAATCATGAGCTTATTTTGTTTGGGCGCAAATCTATAATAATTGAGAATATAATTTCATTCGAGATATTTGAAATAATCTTTCAAGACCAAGTCACTATCCTCATTGGAAAACACCTCTAAAATTTTAGCGCTTTCCGACTTTTTATAAAAATCAATTTCCAATATATTTTGAAGGGAATCCATGTCATCGGCTCGTTGATAACTCAATCCATATGCTGCAGCAACATTGATAGCATTGGCTTGCTGTTTTGTCACAAAGAAATCATCTTTTTCGTCTACTGAATTAGGACCTTCAATAATTTTAAAAATGCCTCCTCCGCCATTATTAATAAGAATAATGCGAAGATCGGGACTAATATGATGGTGCCAGAGCCCATTGGTATCATAAAAAAAAGAGATATCACCAGTAATAAGTAATGTCATTTTTTTGCTAATATGAGCATAACCTGCAGCTGTGGAAGTACAACCATCTATACCACTGGTCCCGCGATTACTATATTGTGGGACAGATGGATAGTGGTCAAAAAGCTGAAAATAACGGACAACTGAACTATTTCCTAATTGAAGGTGAATGTCTTCCGGTAAATGATCAATAATGCTTTTAAATACAATAAGGTCTGACCATGGAGCCTTATTGATAAACAATCTATGTTTTTCTTGAGAATGTTGATATTGATTATGCCATAAAGTTGCGTAACTGGAAGCTTTCGATTCTGCTTTATTCAGCACTTCTTCTACAAAGTAAGTCCGGCTACAAACTATTGCCTTTGAAAGAGCATGAAATGTATCCAAATCTGTACGATTAGGGCCTATATGCCAATGGTCCTTTATTAGATTTAGCCTAAGAAATGCTTTTATCTTTTTAGAAATCACAGGACCATCAAAGGTAATCAACAGATCAGGGACAAAAGCTTCTTTTTGCTTTTTTCCAAAGGAGATTAAAGTACGATCAATGCAAGGAATTACATTCTCTCCGGTAAAATTAGAAATGCTCTCACTGAGTACCACTACGTCTGATCTTAATGATGCTTTTTTCACGAGTTCAGCAAGTTCCTCCTTCGGCCTAATCTGTCCACAAAGGATAAGTATTTTTCGAAACTCATTAAGTTCCAACCTGAGCGCATTCTCTGTCTCTGGGTATAGGCCTTGAGAACTTATGACCACTTCAATGGTTCTTGCGTCAAAGTTAGTTTCTGTAGTTTGATATAGAGGTTCCCTCAGTGGAACATTAATATGTACTGGTCCAAGATTAGGGTGCACACATTGATTATAGGCTTCATTAGCTATTCTATTGGCATACCAGTGATTATCAAGATGTTCTTCATCTAGAGGAAACTGAAAAAAAGACTTAGTAAAGTTCTTGAATATTCGCTGTTGATTAATAGTCTGACCATCTTCTTGATGAACATATTCAGTAGGTCTATCTGCTGTTATAGCAAGGAGAGGAATTCCCTGATAAAATGCCTCGGCCATAGCAGGAGAATAATTGAGCCCTGCCGTACCAGAAGTGCAAATTAACGCTGTCGGAAGATCTGTATACTGGGCCATGCCTAAAGCGAAAAAAGCAGCACTTCTCTCATCTGGAATACTGATGACTTCCACACTAGGATGCCGCTGAAATGCAATCAGAAGTGGTGCATTTCTTGATCCAGGAGAAGCAACAACATGTTTTAATCCCTTAGCCGCTAGAGTGTTGACTAATATAGTTACCAGTGATTTATTCGTTGTGTTACCCATATATAGTGATACAGTCTATCAAAGTTTTGGCTTTGGCTTCTACCTCCTCCCATTCTCTTTCAGGGTCAGAATCAGATACAATACCAGCACCAGTGTAAATGTAGGTATTATCCTTATTCACTTGCATACACCTGAGATTGACAAAATAAGTGTCATGAATGTCATCTATATTTCTTAATCCAATGTGCCCAGTATAATAGGATCTGTCATACCCCTCGTGATCAAGAATAAATTTTTGGGAAGAAAGTAGTGGCATTCCACAAACAGCTGGAGTAGGATGAATGGCCGCAATTATTTTTTGAAATTCGTGATCAATTTGAAAATGAATACTTGATTTAATGTGTTTGATGTCACCAAATTCATAATCCATTGGGCCATCCACCTCAAGATTCTTCGCCCCAATATTGATCAACTTATTCGTGATATAATCAGTAACTATTTTCTGTTCGACAATCTCTTTTTTTGTCCAATCCTCACTAATAGCTTTTGTCCCAGCGAGAGAATGGATATGGAATTTGGACTCCTTATCTTTTTCTAATAGTTTCTCTGGTGAAGCTCCAATCCAGATTCCGCATTTGGGATGATAAAAGCAATAGACCAAGGCTGTTTGATACTTTTCTTCTAGCCTTATAAAAGAGTGAATTGGGTTTACGGATTGATTTATTTTTTTAGTCTTTGAAAGTACAACCTTTTTAAATTTACCTTTTTCTATTTCAGTCTTTGCTAAAATTACATTACCAATAAAACTCTGTTTATCAACTGGTTCTACACTTTTTAGAGTTTCACTTTCTTTTGATCTTCCGTCCTTAAACAACTTATGAGTATCGAGATTCTCAAGGCCTATCATTTTAAAATCAGAAAGAAATAAAGTATCTCCGTTATGAAATGGAGCAAAAGAAAAAGTGCTTTGAGAAGAAGAATCGCAACTAGCTAAAGTAATTGTGTGGCCTGGATATCTCAACAATAAAAATGGGGAAGCTATTTTCTTCGAATTGAATAATATCTCTGAAAGTGAGTTTGCATTTTCTATGGTTATTCCAGCCCCAAATGTGGTCAACATTTCTTTCATATTCTTTCTAAATATATTTCATAAATGAAACCTCGAAACCTTTTATAAGTTTTTCACAGACAACTCGCTTACAACGAGTTTTACTTTATCATCCACTTTAATTTTCCCACCCCGAATTACTCTAGCTGTAAGACCGCCATGCCCTCTCATAGCATTATATCCACCTGCTCCTAAGTTTGTTTCCATCCTACTACATGGATGACAGTGTCCAGTAGATTCCAAAATAACATTATCTCCTATGGAAAACTGTCTTTGATGCAGACTCAAAAGGTTGATTCCTGATATTACGAAGTTCCTCCTTACCAATGAAGGATCAATCGTGTCCACCCCCAAAATGGATGCTACCGAATCTAAATGCTCTTTTTGAATTAGGGTAACCATTCGTTTCCCTTCTTTTTTACTGTAATGATCCCCAATGACTCCTTCATTCAAATCTATCATTACCTCTTCAACCTCCTCAATTGGTCCTCTTTTCACAAGTCTGATTATTATCCTTTCTACAGTCCCAGACTGAGGGAGACTATTCATAAGTTTTTTTATTAAGGACATGTGTTGATCTACCTTTAAAATGTTGAATTATCCAAATATCGACTATCTCATAGCATTGCCAAAATGCCAGAATACTATACCTGCACATACCGAAACATTAAGAGAATGCTTTGTGCCAAATTGTTCAATTTCAATGCAACAATCGGCTAAAGGTAATAGTTCAGCATTCACACCATTCACCTCGTTACCCATGACAATGACATATTCGTCATTATTGTCTACATCAAAAGAATCTAAAGGCACAGATATATCTGTCTGTTCAATCAAAATGATCTTTTTGCCTTCTTTTTTAAGTTGAGCAACAGCTTCCACTACATCATTCTCGTATACCCAATCAACAGATCGCGTAGCTCCAATGGCCGTTCTGATGATTTCCTTATGAGGAGGCTGAGGAGTAATACCACAGAGTACAATTTTCTCAAATAAAAAAGCATCTGATGATCTAAAAATAGATCCAACATTTCCTCCAGATCTTATATCATCCAAAACCACTGTAACAGAAAATTTTAGGCTTGAATGATGCTCTTCTACTGTTTTTCGCCCAAGTTCCTCTAGTTTTAATTTTCGCATTTATGCTGCTATGAGTTTATAAGAAAGGTATTATTTCTTATGGAGAAATGTTAATTATAGCTAAAAGCATGATCACTTCAAATCTTTTAAGCTAGACATTCCAAAAATGATTCTATTACCTCTTGGTTCAAGTATTTTCTCAATTTTAAATTCTTTGAACTCTGGATTCAATACATTTGGGGCAAATGTCACAATAGAATGAATAAATCACATTTCTTCCTCCTTCTAATAGGCTTCACTTTTCTATTATCATGTAATAAAACAAAAATTCAGACAGAACAAACTGAAGAATTGTCAACAGATGAAATATCCTTTACATGGACATTGGATTCATTGGATATGGGAAATGGAATTTCATATATCACACATACAATAAACAACCATAGCTCAGACACTTTGGGACGAGATTGGACCATATACTACAATCAGATCATGGGTGGACCAGATCAATCTAGTCTCCCCTCATCAGTTAAAGTCAAAAAACTGAATGGCACCTTTTTTAGTATCTCTCCGACCTTAGAATTTTCTCC
Source organism: Saprospiraceae bacterium UBA7328 (assembly GCA_002471345.1). GTDB lineage: Bacteria > Bacteroidota > Bacteroidia > Chitinophagales > Saprospiraceae > UBA7328. The sequence continues at coordinate 902 of DKPS01000242.1, read as the reverse complement.
TTTATCTGCAAATGAATCATTCTCATACTCCTACAAAATGAACGTTCCTGTTATTCGCAAATCGGATGCTCCAATGGGTATGTACATAGTAAAAAGCGACGGACTCCCAAAAACACTAACAAAAATCAATGTTGAAGGATTAGAATCTGAAAATTTAGGTCCACTGAGAATGGAAAGTGCAACCTCTCGATTTAGTGAAAATAATATCTATGCAAGGACTCATACAGAAATATCAGACATGTTGATTCCTAGTCCTAAATCCATAACAAAAACCAGTGGCACTCTTGTTTTATCTAAAGATATCTCATATAGCACTGTCGGAGATCTAGCAAATGAAGTACAATGGCTAAAACGACTTTTAAATCAATCATTTTCAGGCAATATTGATTCCAAAAACAAAGGAGATATTCAGCTTGTTTTGGAAGATTCTGACGGGCAAAAAGAAGGTAGTTATTCATTAGTTATTAATAGTGAGAATGCCATTATAAGATCTGCATCTAAGAGTGGTGTTATAAACGGAATATCTTCTCTTTCTCAACTTATTCGTCATGAAAAGTACGCCAATACATCAGTGGCGATAGAACTTCCAAACCTCACAATTCATGATGAACCCGACTATGTGTATAGAGGTCTTATGCTAGATGTATCAAGGCATTTTCATTCAGTAGAAAGTGTGAAGAGTATATTAGATATGATGGCTTTTTACAAACTCAATAAATTTCATTTTCATTTAGCTGACGATGAAGGTTGGAGAGTAGAAATTAATGACCTCCCTGAACTTACTGAAGTGGGAGCTCAAAGAGGACATACTCTAAATGAAGTGGAATCAGGCCATCTACAACCTGCTTATGGTTCAGGACCACATCATCAACCAGAACATTCTTATGGAAGTGGATGGTACA
>DKPS01000121.1 GCA_002471345.1 Saprospiraceae bacterium UBA7328 | reverse complement strand
TCTTATTTTTACGCAAGGCTACACGCCCCAAACTCTAGCAGCTTTAATCATAGGTGCCCAGAATATGAAAATGGTTGTGAATCCCCAATATCCATAAAGCAGTTTTAATACAGTATAATTGGGAAATGTCGAGTAGACCACTCCTCCTAATGCCGTCATCCAAAGTGCTACAGCAATTAACTTTCTAGGTGAATACTTGTCAGCTAATGGGCCGCCAAATAAATAAGACAATAAGGCTACAATACCATATACAGAAAAACATAATCCCAGTTGGACATTATCCAGGTTGAATGTGTCAAGTACTGTAGGTCTAAATACCCTAGAAATAACAAATGGAAGAATGAAGACAGATTCTCCAGCTAGGATTAGTAACAGAAGAAAGTGCCAAGGAGCTTTTTTGTAAATCATAAAGTTAGCTGCTTAGGAAGTGTATTTAACATTCTCTCCTAAAAGTACCTTTTTTGTGATGCTTCCTGAATAGCGAACAGAATTGGCTTGCTCCTTAATAATAAGGCCAACTAAAGCACTTAAGACAATTATGAGATAAACCTATTGGCCCATTACAACTTCCTCTCCAATGAGATCTTGGATTGTAATCGAGGATTTTTCATTGAAATTCTCTTGATAAAGAACTTCAACCCTGAGTGCTTTAAGTCCTGATACTCCTTGTAAATCTTCAATTTCCAACTTTTCTACTTCACCTAACAAACTTTTTGATTGTAGAAATTTGATATACTTGTGGTATTCTATCGCTTCTTTTTCTTGAGAATAGACAATGGCAATTTTTCCAGGAACGGTTAGCCGTTCATCGGTACCTTTGATATGTGCTTTGTCTATACGTTTTTTAAGAATCTCATACCGAATGTTGTAAGCCCCATCTACATCAAACTGTTTTTCATCCATCCGAAATTTAATGGCTAATGGATTACTTTGAACCAAAATTAGAGAAGCAACCTGAAGGTCATGGTCCATTTCTTTCCTAAGTTGATTTGCTAAATTCTCCATTTCTGTAGTTACTTGGAGTTGCCATAACCTTAAATTATATAGATACAAACTATCGTATCTTTTAGTTCTTACCATGGACTGGCCTATGTACATATTGTATTCTACTCCATCTGTCTTGTAACGTTCAAAATAGTGAGGAAACATTTTTTGAACTTCATCTTGTTTTTTATCAATGTATAAAGCTAGAGTTTCATTTAGTAATGTGACACTACTTTCATATTCTTTCCTTTTCTCATAGACAACTTCGAGATCAATGTCCAATCTGTCTTTGTAAACCTGAACTAACTTGGCAAAAGAATCATCTATCGTTTTTATGTGACTAAAAACAGGGTAAATCTCGCTTTTAAGAAAGTCTAATATGCTCAATTCATCACCATCTTTGAGGCCCGCTTTGACTCTAGTCAAATATTCATTTACTCTGAACATTAATTCGCTATAGATTGGCATTGGTTCTTTGTTACATGCTTCTTTTAGAACATCAATTGCCAACATAAGCTGTGTTGTTAAGTCTTGTTGAATAGCTGTATTTCGGGCTGTAGAAGAACCTTTTATATCCAACTGAGCAAATAAAGGATAAACATCTTTGAAGATTATTTCTTCTAGGTTTGGATTTAGATCACCATTCTGGAGATCAGCTTGGTATTGATCGGCAGCATCGTAGAAGCGCCATTTCACAGATGGGTGTATAGCCGTATAGTGCTCTTGAATAGTCGCTTCTAGAGTATTGTGTCGCTCTTGTGAGCTTCTCTTTACGGCACTTTCGAAAATTGGAAGAATGTCCTTTAGTTTATTTTGAGTTATTGAATTTAGCTCATATGGTCTAGGAGAAGCAATCTCTAATAGTGCGAGTTCATTCTTAGATTTTCCTTTTAAAGGAACAAGGACAATACTTTGAATCCCTTTTGACTTCAAATTTTTGTAAAATGTATTGTGTTCGGATGACTTTCCATATTGTTCTACATCTGAAATTGTGATGGCCTGATTATTCATAATAACTTTATTGACCACTCCTTCGCAGAAATATTCGTCACATAATATTTCGTTGACGTCATTTAAGATTAAACTCACGGATGATTTTATTCTAGTTGGCCCCATTTCGCAGTCTATGCCTTCCAGTACTGAATAACCAATGGATAGGTCATTAATATTAAATAATGCTCTTAGGTTTTTGTTCTAGTTTAGGAATAAGATTGTCATCTTCTTGAAGAAGGTTTGCCTTTAGTGAAGACAAATTTTCGTCAGCAGTTACATCAAATAGATTCATGATGCCAAAGCCTCTGAATATATAGCTATTAGGAGGAAATTTTTCTCTCCAAATGTCCATATTATCAAAATTGTCTAGTAATAATTTGTAATCCTCTTTTGTGATTTTTGGGGCGTTTTTTGTCGGAGTTATTTCTGCAAAGTCTCCATTAAATGCAACTCTATAATGTTTAATAATTCCAAGATTTTCATCTGGAATGTCAAAAAAGAAGGATCGTTTTAAGTCCACCTGATATCCATAACAATAGGCAAGAATCATCACACAAGCCTGAAGATATAGGCTGTCATCTTCAAAATTTCTTATCTTAAATTCATAGTCTTTTCCTGCATTTTTTAAAATCTTTTCAAACCGATTAGAAAACTTAAAAGAAATGAATGAGAAAGGTATGCTTGCCGCTTTGATTTCATTATCTGAAAGTATATCAGGAAATAGTCCACTGAGTATAAGGTCTAGCTTTCCATCATATTTTTCTAGTAGAGAAAAATCACTAAACCCATCGATAAGTTCTGGGTGTTCGTTTAAAAGACTGACTACGGCCTTGGCAGTTTTATGATAAGGGTGCTTCTTATCTTCTACATACTTTTGATAGAAGGAAAATATTTTTTTAAAACTGATTTCCACCTTCATTGGAAGTTCTAAATCATCAACTTTATTTGATTTGAATACTTTCATTTCTAAATACTTTATTTCTTTTTGGTCTTCTGATGAAGTCTACTATTCTTCTCTTGTAAAGTTATTGCAATTATTAATCCGATAACACTAAAAAACTATATCAGAAAGCAATGAATCAGAAAACAACCCACAAAAATCTAATGATTTGAATATAGAAGTCGAACATAGAAAGCAATCTTGAGTTCATAGTTCAAGAAATTTTAGGATTTCATTAATTTAGTCTATCTGAAGAAGAGACTTTTCCTAAAAGGTTTTTGACAAGAGAAATCGACTATTTAACTTGATGAATATTTCTAATGAATTGGATGTAAATAGTGAACATTATCAATACATTTTTGAAGTATTAGTCAAGTGAAACATTGAAACAATCATTTCTATTTCTACTGCTTCCTCATAATCCTTTTATCTGCCTTTTGTCAATATCTCCAACTTTCTAAATCAGCTCCTTCAGGGGCTATCTTGTCGATTTTGTCCACATATTTTTGTATAAACATTCGATGATATCTGAGTCTGCTGATGTGATTCCCATTGTCATGATCGCCATTCCAGCAGTGTTCGGCTCTGTCGCCATAATCCACTTCTCCATTGTAATGAGGCTCAGTTGTTTCATTTAATATATCCTCAGCTAAATAGACAGCATTGTTGAGATAATAATTATCCATGTCTCCGCAATAGAGGTGGATTTTATGTTCCCAATCTTTACCGTTTTTGGCCCAGTCACGTTTCATAATGTATGCTAGGTCATAGTTTTCTTTCCAATAACTGGCAACTTCCTTATCGATTTTTCCTGTTATACGATTCCAAACCCTTTTCGGATATCCATCTTTATCAATAGGGGAGTAAGTAGCCTCCCATATATCCCATTGTTGACCAGATCTCCCTCTTGTGCCCAATATTAATTCACGATGATTCATATCTCTGAGTGCAGCATCTACATTGCCAAGGTAATCTCTATGACCTGCTACTAATGTCTTTTTAAATGGTCCTTCTTTGTAATAGGCATTCTCATCTTCATAAATATTGACCAAACAATATGCTCTGAAGTCTATTGGGTCTGGGCATGCTGCAAAGCACATACCATACTCTTTAGGGTATTTTACTTGCACAGCTAGAGCTTCCCACCCTCCTGTGCTGCCTCCATAAACAAACCTTGACCACCCTTCTCCTATTCCTCTAAACCTTTTTTCTATCTCTGGTATTAGTTCATAAGTCAATGCATCTCCGTATGGCCCTTGAGCCTCACTATTCACTGCATAGGAATCATCATAATAAGGAGTAGGATGCTGTATTAATACAGCTAATACTCTTGGAAAATCTGGGCCTGTCCATAACTTGTAAAAGTCATGGGCTTCCTCCTGTACAGTTTTATTATATCCATCTACACTAAATCTTTCACTGTAAGTAGGTTTCAAATTTGGATCAGGAGGTTCTACTCTGAACCCTCCAAAGTCCCTAGGAAAATGTCCATGCTGAATGGCTAATGGATACTTTACATCAGGATGGTCATCCCATCCTTCTGGTAATAAGACATGGGCACCTATGTGCATATCTCTTCCCCAAAAGTCACTGAGCATTTTGCTTCTTATTTGAATGTGTTTTACATATTTAGTGTCTTTAGGTTTTTTTATAGGAGGAATTATTTGATCCAGGTGAATGGAGAATTGGGGTGTTTCTCCTTTTATTATTTTTACCTTTTTTGGTGTAGAATATAGATTTCCAGGTGACCTGTTCCATTGTTGGCCTTCTCCTCGATCCATGGGTAATTTTACTACGTGACCATCGGCTCTTATAAAAGTTTCATACTTGTGAAATAGAGCTTGTACAAAGTATTCCCCTTTAGGTAAATCTTCAATATTATTAATTGGGTACCCAAAAGAGTTAAGTGCAAATGGAATGGCTTGTCCTGCTTTCCACTGGTTCACGTCCATTCCAAAACCTTGGCATTTCTTAGAATCGTCTCTTAATTGGAACCTCATCTCGGAGCTATTGTTATCTGAAATCAATAGGATCAGTCGACCGTCTACAGCCTCAGCATAGTGTTCTTTTGGGAAGGTCATAGTGATGCCTTCTTTAGCCTGGTCATCTTCACTGATAAGATAGGAAACGGAACAAGAAGTCAGATTAAATGTAAATGACAGAAGAAGTAAAATGTAAAAAAGTGTAAATCGACTGATATTCATATTCTAGATAGTTCTATTGCTTGTAATGTAATGAAAATGTAATTATTCATGTAGCGTTGAACAAGATTAGAGTAATAAGGAAATTGATTATGTTTTGAGAATTTTCATAGGGTATCAGTCAGGGTTTGAATTCAATGAATACACTTTTTTCCGATAATTACTACTCAGTAGTCTTCAACACATCTACAATGTCGAAAGCCGGATCTATCTGTAAGGTGCCGACTTACTTTCTACAAACCTTTTATAGTCTCTCATAGAAAAACTGTAAATAGGAGTATAGGGTACATCTTCAGTTTTAGATGACCAAAAACTTGTAAATTGAGGAAAGTTTACATGAGATGATCGAGATGTTCTTTTAACAATCGCATCAAATCCAATTCCTTTATCTTTATAGGTCAATTTTTTGAAACTAGTTCTATAATCGCCATAATCGCCATAGTCGCCATAACCGTCAACATGGTCAATTCCTGATGCGGAAGGAACCCATATTTCAAACATGAGGCCACCATACGCAGCTAAAAGAGATAACCACTCATCGTCTGTAGCCAAATGCCAACCAAAAGGACAAGCAATCTGTGCAATACTTAAAGCATATAGCCTGCCGCTTAGGGTATCAGATGGTTTCGACCCTTCTAACTTAAAAAGGTTTAGATTTTCTGCCATCCATTTATGTCCAGTTTTTACCCTGATCCATTTATAAGTTGTAGCGTCCCTGGTGTCTAAAAACGTTCCCTTTTCTTCTTCATAAAATGGATTTGGCAATGCTGCTTCGATGGCTTTCATTTTGTTCCTGAATTCTGTACTATCATATTTACATCCTAGAGAAATAAATACAATTGAGAAATAAATGAAGTATTTAAGCATAGGCCAAGAACTATGGGGCAATGTTAGTCCCAATTTATGCTATCTAAGGAAAAATTAAAAGAGGGTCTTTCAAATGTTAATGAAAAGACCCTCTTCGATGTTAAGTAAAAGATTAATGTTCTATAATTGAACTATGCAGCCTCAGCTTCCGAAGCATGAGACTTTGCCAACTGATTCTGAACTTCAGGTGGCACTGAGGCAAACTCAGCAAAACTTCTTGTGAATTTGGCTCTGCCCTGACTAATAGATCTCAATGTAGAGCTGTATTTATAAAGCTCAGCAAGAGGAACTTTGGCACTTATTTTTTGATAATGGCCTTCTGTAGTCATGCCTTGTATCATAGCTCTTCTGGTCTGAAGATCACCCATTATATCCCCCATCACAGTGTCACTACACAGTATATCTAGATTATAGATAGGTTCCATAAGTTGTGGCTTAGCCTGTATGAATGAAGTCTTAAATACATGAGTCGCAGCTATCATGAATGCCATATCATTACTGTCCACTGAGTGCATTTTTCCGTCATAAATACATACTCGTATATCCTGGCATCTTGATCCTGTCAGGGGACCTTCTTCCATTTTGGATATTACACCTTTCTTGATTGCATTGCTATATTTAGTATCTATTGATCCACCTACTATACACCAATAAAAAGCTAAAGTCCCTCCCCATTCCAAATCTACTAATTCAGCATTTCTCACATTTAGACCATCTGGTTCAGGCATACCTACATAGTAAGGCTCAATACGCATATACACTTCAGCAAATTGTCCTGACCCACCTGACTGCTTCTTATGTCTATAATGACCTTGAGCCATGGTAGTAATCGTCTCTCGATACGGGATTTTCGGTTTGTCAAAAGCGAGTTCCAAATTGTTCACTTTTTCTATTCTATACTTGATGAGATCAAGATGAAGTTGGCCCTGACCATGAAGAATGGTTTGCTTAAGTGTAGCTGATTGTTCTATTTCTAAAGTAGGATCCTCTTCTTCAATCTGATGCAGTGCTTTCATAATTTTCTCCATATCTCCTTTGGAAGGAGGAGCTATGGCAGTCCGGAATCTATGACTTGGAAAAGTCATTTTCTCAACTTCCATTTCAGTGCCTTTTTGTATCAAAGACTCATTGCTATGTGAGTTTTTAAGCTTCACGGTTACACCTATATCACCTGCTTTTAACTCATCTACAGTCGTTCTGTTTTTACCGTTAGCTTCAAAAATAGCAGCTATTCGTTCTGTTGATCTATGGGTAAGATTGTATAGTTCATTTCCTGCTTTTATCTTTCCAGAGTACACTTTAAAATACGAAACCATTCCTACTTGTGGCTCCGATATTGTTTTGAAAATGAACGCTATATCGTTTCCATTTGCATCACATGGAATCTCTTCTCCTTGAGTGGACAATGCGGCTGGCCTTTCATTTGGACTAGGAGCAATATCATTTATAAAACCCATAATTCTACCGCTTCCCATATTTTGCTCTGCACAACAACAGAATACTGGATATATCTCTTGATTTGCCAATGCGATAGTCAGTCCTTTTGCTAATTCTTCTTCTGATAATGAACCTTCTTCGAAAAATTTTTCCATTAGCTCTTCATCATTTTCAGCTGCAGCTTCTACAAGTGCATTGTGCATTTCTTGTGCTCTTCCTATTTCACTTTCTGGAATGGCCACTTTATTTGGTTTACCTCCATCGGGGCCAAACTCGTACATCGTCATCCTTAAAGCATCAACGATTGTATTAAAGCTACTACCTGGGTTGAGCGGATATTGTACTGCAAGAACATTTGATCCAAACCTCTCTTTTGCTTGTTCAAAAGTAGAGTCAAAATCAGCTTTGTCATGGTCCATTTGATTCACTACAAGAATGGCGGGTGTGTTATTTTTTTGTATGTATTCCCAGATGATTTCTGTTCCGACTTCTACTCCATTAGCACCGTTTAGTACCACTACACCAGTGTCTGCTACTTTAAGAGATGAAACTATTTCACCAATAAAGTCATCAGAACCAGGGGTGTCTAAAATATTTATTTTACAGTCTCTCCATTTAGCATGCATCAAAGTGCTAAAAACTGTATTTCCTCTGTCTTTTTCGATATTTGAATAATCCGATACTGTACTCTGATCACTAACGGATCCTCTTCGCTTTGTACTTCCAGATTCGAATAGCATAGCCTCGGATAATGTCGTTTTGCCACTGCCAGAGTGGCCCAGCAGAGTGACATTTCTGATATTTTTAGTTTCGTAACTCATGGTTGGTTGTTTTTTAGATGTGAGAAATGTGCATATCGAATATAGCTCTTTGTCTTATAGGGGATAAGTTATGTAAAATATTTGAGGGTTATCTATTTTGATTGAGATATTTTATGCTGAGTATAATGCATATTGAAGAATTATGTAAAGTGATGGATTGTGTACGATTTATTGCTTCAGTAATATCTTGAACATTTTGCGGAGAAAGTGTAATGTTTTATAAAACATAGTATCTATTGGATAAAAATTCAGATGTCATTGGATGACAAAAAATATCTTTTCGAACAAATACTAGACTCTCACCGAAATGTTGTCTATGGACGTATTTTGTGGATTTGCTTCTTATAAGCCTGATGTACAGGACTTATATCAGTAATAATTGCTAAAAGTTTGGAAAGGACTAGATCGATTTAGAAATGATGCCAAAATATCTACATGGATACATAGAATAGCTATAAATACTTGCATCCTTTATAATAGAGTAAAAGGAAAAATGAAACTTACTGGACTTTTTACTTTGTTTATTTTTTTGTTGCCTTTACACCCTAAGCTTTGTTAGGGAATATGATCTTTCATACTTCCATTTATATTGGATTCTTCATGTTTTTTTTATTGATTGTGCTTTCTATTATTTAAAATAGAACCAATAATTTTGAGATACAAGAACATTATCAGTTCGAGAATATTTAGTGCAAGTAAAATTGAATGTATTCAAAAGGAAAAAGATGCATCTTACGAATACAACCATGGCATTGACTCTATATACCAGCCGTGTTTCTTGTATTTTATAACATTTATATTCCTGATTTTAAATTTGCAGCTATTCTCAATTGGACCTTGAAAATTGGAATGGGAGTGGTTGTGATTTTGGTAATAAGAAATGCCACCAAGTGGTCTAAAGATTTTGACAATCGCATATTGCCAGTGAAAAGTGAAGTGGAGCAAATGATAAAAGAGTTAGGATTGGACCTAGTTCTAGAACTATTGAAATTGAATGAATGGCATTCGAAATGTTCTTATTATCTATAATCTTCCTCACAGGACTAAAAATATTAAAAATTTCACAAGGAGTAAGAGCTATTCCGCGATTTTCTACATAAGATGGGATAACTACGATTTCACCTTCTTTACCAAGTCTTATTACACCGTCTACCGTCAATTCGAACTTCCCTTTTGTGACCTGAGTAATCTGTTCATGATGATGAGAGTGTAGAGGTAGTTGAGTTTCCTCTTCTATGTTCCAGTAGGCCAAAGTTAGGTGTTCTGTACGAATGAACCTCCTTAAAAACCCTTCCATTATCTCTTTAGGTTCAATTTTAGAAACGTTAATCATGAAATTTTGTCTGTTATGATTTAAGTTTGAATTACACAAACGGTTGCAACTTCAAGTGATTTTTTTTCCAAGAGAAAAATGTCCTTTGCTCCTATATTTTCATTTAGTTTAGCTGCATGCTTTTTTGGCAGATTGTTTTTTGGATTTCTTTATTCATATTGATTTATTCGTATTTAGGATATTTCATGATTCTGACGTTATGGTCTGCGTTTTATAAGTCCAAGACTCGAACCATTATCACGAAGGGCGATCTTCCGAAAATTACTCATGTGATCGCTGCATATAATGAGGAAGATATCATTTTAGATAAAATCGAAAACACCTTAAATCTGGATTATCCTAATAGTAAAATTAGGAATATCATTGTTACAGATGGTTCGGATGATAGGACAGTCGACATAGTCAAAAAAAATGGAAAGGTAGATCTCTTTCATGAAGATGAAAGGAAAGGGAAATTAGACTCTATTGACCGAATGATTCCTCTTATTACTTCTGATTTGATATTTTTTTCAGATGCTAATGCCCTTTTATCCAAAAATTCGATAAAGGATATGGTTGTCCATTTTGAGTATAAAAAAGTGGGTGCGGTTGCAGGAGAAAAAATGGTTTTTTCCAAAGATTCAGATGATGCTTCAGGTAGTGGAGAAAGTATATATTGGAAATATGAATCTCATATTAAAAATTGTGAAGCTAAAATTAGCAGTACTGTAGGAGCAGCCGGTGAATTATTTGCTATCAGGAAAAAGCTTTATGAAACTCCTCCAAAAAACATACTCGTTGAAGATTTGATAATCACTATGAATGTGATCAAGAAAGGATATAAAATTGCCTATGAGTCCAAAGCATTAGCAAAGGAGCAGCCGTCAAAAAATATTCGAGAAGAAATGAAAAGAAAAGTGAGAATAAGTGCTGGGGGTATTCAGAGCATTCCACATTTGATACCATTATTGAATTTTTTCAAATATGGTTCTGTAAGCTTTTTCTTGTTGTCGCATCGAATCATGAGATGGCTTTTTGCACCTTCAGCGTTGATTTTAGTATTGATGGCTACTATTTTTCTATTGCCATTTGATTATTGGGTCTATAACGTTTTAGTTATTGGTCAAACACTATTCTATTTAGTAGCATTATTCGGTGGCCTATTTGCTCATAGGTCTGTGAAGGTCAAATATCTATTCATTCCATTTTACTTTGTATTCATGCATCTATGTATCATTTTAGGATATATACAACTTATGTTTGGAAATAATGATGTGAGATGGGAAAAAGCAGAGCGTAAGTGAACCCCAAGGCCCTGATTTTAACAGTCATGTTTCATAAATGATTTAGTACTCATAATTATAGATTAGAGGCAGATTAAGGTACATTTATGTATTAACTGTTAATGTCGATTCATCGGATTTAGAATGTTTGATATCCTCCCAAGGTATGCTATAATCTTAGGTGCTTTGTGCATCGCATTGACAGTAGTGGGGCAATCATTTGGTCCTGGAGATTTAGCTTTTGTAGGATATAATGCGGATGGTGAGAAAGATTTTGCTATCGTATTGTTAAAAGAAATCAGCAATGATTCTATTTATTTCAGTGATAATGAATTGAATGGGGCCGGAGGATTTGTTGACACTAATGAAGGTGTGCTAAAATGGGTGACAGGCCCGACTGCTATTTCTGCTGGTACAGTTATAATTTTCTCTGATATAGACAATTCATCAAATGTGGGCTTTGGTGCAAGCTTGGGTACTTTGAGTAGAATAGATGGTAATTTTAATTTTGGAAGTACTGGAGATGCTATTTTTGCTTATCATGGTACTGCTCCTACTTCTCCATCCATATTTATTGGTGCTATTCAAAACACTAACTCTGCAAATTCTTTTGGAGACCTAACTGGGTCAGGTCTTGATGCTTGCACAGCAATGACTATTTCTAATACTGCAAGTGGTGATGGCGCAGAGTATTCAGGATTAAGAAATACTGCAGATAGTTTCTCTGCATATTTGGACTCTATAAAAAACATCACTAATTGGACTACCAGTACAACAAATGGTGAGAGCCTTTTACCTTTTGATGCCACTTCTTTTTCTATAATTAGTGCATGTGCCACTCCGAGTATTACAGGTAGAGACACAACAATCTGTATAGGGGATGACATAAATCTCAAGAACTTATTAATTGGTACATTTCAAGGAGGATTGAGATATGGTACCTCATTTGGTGTGTACTCAGATACCATTACAACTTTAGCCTCGCCTATTTCCACTACCACTTATGACAGTGTGGATGGAACAAATTGTGTGGATACAGCTCAGATTACTGTGAATATTATGGATTGCAGTATCCCATGTGATATAGAAATTACTTTTTCTGATACAATTTGCAATGCAGATGGCACATACACTCTTAAAGTAGCCATTGACAGCACAGGGGCATTGAGTGATAGAGTAGTGGCATTGATAAATGGAGTTGCGGTAGACACTTTGCCATATCCAGTGTCAGATGGTATGGATATATGTATAGACACTGGACTTAATGGAGATAGCAGTAAATCTGTACAGCTAATCATAGCTGACACTGGACGAGCAGAAACAATACTCTTTGTAGAAGATTTTGAATCAGATGGGAATGGAAGTAGATATACTACTTCAATAGTTGAATTTTTTGAAGCTGATTCTGACTTTTTTGGTCGAACGGATGGTTCGAATATAGGAACTCATAATGTTATGGGCCAGTCTGGTTTATACTACTTTGGAGTAGAAGATGTAGATGCAAATGGCGCCTCTGATATAGATACTTTAAGAATTGAAAACATTAATATCTCATTGTCAAATCAGTTGGTATTTAAAGGCCTGTTTGCAGAGGAAGATGCTTCTGATTCGAATGAAGATTGGGATGGTAACACAGAGTTTATCGTACAATATCAAATTGATAACGGTGGATTCAGTACAATCCTTCAGTTTTCTGCTGCTGGAGGAACCAACACTGAGCCTAGATTGGATACTGACTTTAATGGAATAGGTGATGCTGCGGCTTTAACACCAATATTCACAGAATTTTCCAGCACTATAAATGGTACAGGGCAAGTTTTGGATTTACTCTTGATTATGGAGAAATTCAATGATGGGGATGAAGATATTGTCTTTGATAACTTAATGATTAAAGGTCAATCTTACATATGTTCTGATACATTAATTTTTAATGAACCATTTTGTCAGATAGCGAGTATCGCGACTATTGCTGATCCATGTGACTGTTGTAATCCTGATAATATTGATATCACAGGTGATGGTGTACCTGATATTTTTAAGGAATCTGTTACAATATCATCTAATACTGGAGAGACATGGACAGTTGGTTCTTCTACGGGTTTATTAGATATAAGTGGTAACAGTATTTCTTCACTTTCATTCATTGAATCCCCATTAGGAACATATTCGGCTGACTTTTATCACTCTGGAGGCACGGGTTATAGTGCCAAATTTACAAATGGAGCAAGTATGCTTTCAGCTTCAAATTCTTGTGCTTCATGTTTGACATTACCATCCATCCCTGATCCGTGTGTGTCAGATATAGCATTGTGCTATGATGGTCAGAAGTCTACGAACATAGTTCCAGAACATGCTGATCCTGATGTTCTTGTAGAGAATTTTGAAACAGATGGATTGGGAACTAGATATTTTCT
>DKPS01000123.1 GCA_002471345.1 Saprospiraceae bacterium UBA7328 | reverse complement strand
TATTGACTAGTCCTATTCTCAGGGCTTCATCTGACTTCACCCCTCTCCCTGTTAGAATCATGTCCATTGCCCTGCCATGGCCTACCAACCTGGGTAACCTTATAGTACCACCATCTACTAATGGCACTCCAAACCTCCTGCAAAAAACTCCAAAAACAGCATCTTCAGCTGCTACTCTCATATCGCACCAAAGTGCTAATTCAAGTCCCCCAGCTACAGCATGACCTTCTACAGCCGCAATAACCGGTTTATTTAATTTCATACGTGATACGCCCAGAGGAGCATTACCATCTATCGTTAGATTAGGAGCTTTTCCACTACTTACTGCAAGTGATTTGAGGTCAGCACCTGCACAAAAGATATCCTCTGCTCCGGTTAGAACAGCTACATATAAATCTTCATTTAAGTCAAAATGGTGAAATGCATCATAAAGGTCCTGTGCTGTAGGTCCATCTATTGCATTTCGTACTTTCGGCCGATTGATCGTTACAACGAAAACATTTTCAATTTGGGAAGTAAGAACACTTGACATCTTTTCATTTCTTAATTGAAAGGATCAACTAAGAGCTTCACCTACTTTCTTTAGAAGTGCAATAGTCGCTCTAATTCCATCTGGTTCGCTGAGTGTATTACCTTCATATTCTATATCTACATATCCTGAATAACCAGCATCCTTTGCGATCTTCATCATTCTCATAAAATCAGTCTTAGTCTCGTTTCCTTCAGCGTCAAATTCATGTGCTTTAGCACTTATCCCTTTTGCAAATGGCATTAATTCTGACATTCCCAAGTACCGATCATATTCTTCCTTGCATGAATGATCTTCATTTCTAGTAATACAAAAGTTTCCAAAATCGGGTAATGTACCGCAAAAAGGATCATTGACTTGTGTCATTACATCTGCTAACCAGGCTCCATTAGATGAGTGCCCTCCATGATTCTCTACAATGATTTTGATACCATTCGATTTACCATATTCTGTTAGTAAACCAAGTCCTTGAACCGCGGCATCTTTTACGTCCTCAGCAGATCCACTTCCTGCAGCGTTCACTCGAATGGCATGACATCCCATAAATTTAGCAATGTCTACCCAAGGATGATGATTAGTGACTGCCTCCTTTCTCTTAGATTCATCAGTTTCGCCCATATCACCCAAAGCATCACACATGATTAGCACGGATTTCACCCCTTCTCCATCACATCGGTCTTTCATTCCTTTCCAGAAATCCATGTCTTTGGATTTACTGAAGTAGAAGGTATTTACATATTCTACTGCGTTTAAACCATATTCTTGTTTGGCAATGATTGGGAAGTTTATGGGATCTAGTTCTCCTCTTAGTAAAGAATCAGGATCTTCTCTTAATCCTTTGACAAAAGGGCCAAATCCTTTACTCAGTGAATCACCAAAAAATGACTTGTGTAATGACCACTGGGCCAAAGAAATATCAAAAAACATTTTATTAGGAGTTTTAGTTTGATTGGTCTCGACAGATGTAGATTTATTCTGACAACTTTGAATGAGAGGCAATGCTCCCAATAATCCTGTGCCTAGCACATCTGTGGTCAGAGTTTTAATATTTTCACGCCTATTTGATATCATAGATTTCAGATTTAACAGAAAATTCTAAATGTACGAAATAGGAGCAAGAAGATAAATTCCAATCCAAAGAATAATGAGGTGATTTAGACTGTTCCAAATCACCCCATTCAGTGAAAATTTATTTCTTGATAGATTAGAGATTGTAGATTCTCTCTAACTCACTTATTGAATTATCAATTACAATCTTGAATAAGAAGGTCAATTATTACGGCTGCATCATATCTGTCCAAAACTGTATCAGTGGAGCCTCCTTCATCGTAGGTTACTAATTTGCCTACATGTGCAACTGACCAAAAAGAGGGAGATGTACCTGTATATTCTTTGTTAACATGAAGTTTGCCATCACCATTGGCAATTCCAGGGTACAGCTCTTCATTGTCATATTCCTTGATAATTTCAAAAATCTTTTCAATATCTAGTACTGAAATCTTTTTATCACTATTTATATCACCTTTGAAGGAGCCATTAAGACATGACTTTTCACTTCTCGCTTTTCTTCTACTTTCTAACTCCATATTTGAGAATGGATCAACCTCTAACTGTATTAAAGCTTCGTTGATTGTTTCTAAATTATTGAATTCAATTTCTAAAGCAATACCTGTTTTAGAAGGCTCTATTATATCCTCTGATATATCAGTGAGACTAGAATCAGAGCTACAAGAAATCATCAAAAAGGTGAGTAACAAGACTAATAAGTGAAATATGCTTTTCATGTCTAGTATTCGTTTTGGTATAAACAAATCTAGTTCCGTTACCTATTCTGCGGTATTAGTATAAGCTTGGATTTTTGTACTAGGGAAAACCCTAGTAAAGACGATAATACGAATATAAATTATTATTATATTAATAATTTAAATATATAATTACCTGTAAACCAACAAAACATGAGTAATTGATTAAATTTGATCTCTAGGCAACATGAAGGACTTACCTAATTAAAAAAAGCAACTTCTGCTCTTCGAATTTTTTGAATATACATATATCACATGACAAAACAGGAATCTACTAAATACCTTATAGTCATCGGTGGGCCTACGGCTATAGGTAAAACGGAGGTGGCTTTAAACCTAGCTGTAAAATATGATTGCCCTATCTTTTCTGCCGATAGTAGACAGTTTTACAAAGAAATGAATATTGGGACCGCGAAACCTTCAGCTGATGAACTAGGTCTTGCAAAGCACCATTTCATAAACAACCTGAGTATTCATGATGAATATAGCGTCGGCCAATATGAAAAGGAGGCTATAAATGCATTGGACAAAATTTACAAAGAAAATGACATCGCTATTTTGGTTGGTGGAACCGGACTTTATATCAATGCAATTTTAGAAGGATTGGATGATTTTCCAAAGGTAGATGCTGATATAAAGTTAAGATTCAATAGAAAATTTAGAATGGAAGGAATCATATCCTTACAATCTCAACTTAAAGAACAAGACCCCGCCTACGCTGAAAAAGTGGATATAAATAATCCTCATAGACTTATAAGAGCATTATCAGTTATTGAAAGCAGTGGAAAAACCTTCACTTCGTTCTTAGACCAAAAAACCACAAAAAGAACATTTAAACCAATAAAGATTGCCTTGACTATGGAAAGACATCTTCTTTATGATAAAATCAATAAACGTGTAGATAGGATGTTTGAAAATGGTCTTGTAGATGAAGTCAAATCACTTTTTGAATACAGACATCTAAATGCTTTAAACACAGTTGGTTATTCCGAAATATTCGAACATTTAGAAGGAAATTGCTTCATCAGCGAGTCAATAGAAATGATAAAACAGAACACTAGAAGGTATGCAAAACGACAGTCTACATGGTTCCGAAATCAAGGAGAATGGAGCTACGTAGAGAGCACAAAATTGGATAAAATAGAAGAGTTTGTAAATAGTCAGTTTCAGTAGAAATAAATGTCTAATTCTAAGTTTTCAATTCAACTTAATGCACTCCTAATTCTGATTGATTAAAAAGATTATCCAAACATTAAGATAAGGCTTGAAAAAGACTGAAAGTTATATGTAAAATATACCTATATATAGTCTTGAAATTTATATATTAAATTAATATTTAAGATATAAAGACATGACATTCAGAGCATTCCCCCTAATTTCTACAATTCTATTTCTTTTCTTTACTACTTCCCTCTTTTCAAAAAACAATATTGAAGAAGTCTTAGTTGGCCCACTTTACACTTTAGACTCAAATGAATGCACACCTGGCGATTCGTGTGATGATGGTGATCCTTGCACATCTTGGGATCAATACGATCTCTGGTGCAATTGTTCAGGCACATTTCAAGATGAGGATAATGATGGGGTATGTGATGCCAAAGATGAATGCCCGAATGGAGATGACAATCTTGATGAAAATGAAAATAATGTTCCAGATAATTGTGAGAATAAAATAAATAATTGCAGCGAATGTGAAGTTGACAGTAATGGAGAAATTACAATTTGCTGGATACCTACAAATAAATATAACCTTAAAACAATTAGAGGTAGTTGTACTTATCTACACAAATTTTTCGATGACAATGGAAATTTAGAAGGTAAGAGTCAATGTGGACCTTGTGATTGTGCCATGATTGGGGATACAGATACAGACGGAGACGGCATATGTGACAGCAATGATGATTGTCCTGAAAAGCCCAATGTTGGACCTTGTGGATGTGATGACCAAGATTCAGATGGAGATGGTATATGTGACAGCGTAGATCAGTGCCCAGACCACGATGACAATGAAGATTTAGATGGTGATGGCTTGCCTGACGGATGTGACTTGTGCCCGGAGAACCCTGAACTTACCACAGAAGTAGGACCTTGCGGTTGTAATGATCAAGACTCTGATGGAGATGGTGTTTGTGATCTAGAGGATTGTTTTCCTGAGAATGACGCACTCCCTACCACTCCAGGCTCATCATGTGATGATAATGACGATACCACAGAAAATGATGCAATCCTAGAAGATGGCTGTACTTGTCAAGGTACTCTAATAGAACTGTGTGAAATAAGTGCTGTAATAGACGACCTTGTTTGTGATGACAATGGTACACCCTCAAATGCTGATGATGATACCTATACATTCAGTTTAACAGCATCTTTAATTAGTGGTGAAAGTCAAAGTTGGGAAGGTTCGTTTAGTAATAGTTATTTAGGTGCTTTTGCTATAGCAGCCACGCCATATGGAGAAAAAATAAGTATCGGCCCTATTCCTGCAGGATCATTTACACCTTCTAATGTAGCTCCTCCAATCATTATAGAAGGTGGCCTAAGTGTAGACATTCAAGTGAATGCAACCGGAAACCTCAGTTGTTCTGATTCAGGGACTGTGGATAGCCCTGGAAGTTGTGCATGTGATGATAGTGATGAAGACGGAGTATGCGACGATGATGATATCTGTCAGGGGTCAGATGATAATATTGATTCTGACGGAGATGGCACACCAGATGGGTGTGATGAATGTAAAAATAATCCTGATAAAACGGAAGCTGGTATTTGTGGGTGTGATGATATCGATTCAGATGAGGATGGTATTTGCGATTCTGATGATTGCTCACCTGAAAACCCTGATCTGCCATCTGATATTGTAATATCGTGTGATGATGGTGATCCTAATACTGAGAATGACGTCTATGCGGTAGGTTCTTGTGATTGTAGAGGCGAAATAATTGTGTGCCCTGATGGAGATTCTGATGGAACTTGTGATGAAGATGATATCTGTACAGGACATCCTGATGGAATAGATACTGATGGAGACGGCACTCCAGATGGATGTGATGAATGCCCAAATAATGCTGACAAAACGGAAGCTGGTGAATGTGGTTGTGACGATATGGACACTGATGGTGATGGTATATGTGATAGCGTTGATCAATGCCCAGGCTTTGATGATTTTGAAGATGATGACAATGATGGATATCCAAATGGATGTGACCAATGTCCAGACAATGGAGATAAATCAGAGGCCGGTGATTGTGGTTGTGATGATAAAGACTCCGATGATGACGGTATTTGTGATGCTTTAGATTGCAATCCAAATAGTCCAGGCCTGCCTTCTACTTTTGTTATAAGTTGTGACGATGGTGACCCCAATACTATTAATGATATCTACGCCATTGGATCTTGTGAATGTATCGGTGAACCTATAAGTGGATGTACGGATACTGATGAAGATGGGGTATGCGATGAAGATGATTTATGTCCTGGTTATGATGACAACAACGATTTTGATAATGATGGAATTCCTAATAAATGTGATTGTTCACCTACCAGCTCAGGTCTGCCATCGACCTTCGTTATAAGCTGTGATGATGGTGATCCTAATACCATTAATGATGTATATGCAATCGGATCTTGTGAGTGTATTGGTGAAGCTGTAGGTGGATGTACGGATAGCGATAATGATGGAGTGTGCGATGAGGATGACATCTGCAGTGGCTATGATGACAGTATTGACTCTGATGAAGATGGCACACCGGATGGGTGTGATGATTGCCCTGATGATAGCGGTAAAACAATAGCAGGTGAATGTGGGTGCGATGATTGCCCAATTGATACATGTGATATCATTTGTACACCGGACAATGCCGTAAGTGAATACGAATGGATAGATGAAATTTCCATTAATCAGTTGGAAAACCAAACTGGTGACAATGGTGGCTATGCAGATTTCAGAGATATGAGTATAAGTTTAGGTCATAGGGACAGTGCAAGCTTTTGGATGTTCCCTGGATTTTTAGAGGATGTTTGCGAATTTTCACTTCACATTTATGCAGATTGGAATCAAGATTGTGATTTTGATGATGAAGATGAATTAATTGCTTGGCACCGCACCAATAAAGAGAATGGCGCAGATATTGCCATTCCATTTCATGCTAAAGAAGGAAAAGTTACCATTAGGTTTGTCCTTCATAATGGAAGAATACGGAATGCATGTCAATCATATATCGATGGTGAAGTAGAAGATTATTCTATTGATGTATTCTCAAGGTCTCTACAATCCAATAAATTGAATACAAAGAAAATTGAAACAAAACTATCTACTATTCAAATAAGTCCAAATCCAGTGATGAACAATGGTTTTCTAATGAAGCCTTGCTATTCTTAAGA
>DKPS01000195.1:46775-139360 GCA_002471345.1 Saprospiraceae bacterium UBA7328 | reverse complement strand
CTACCAACTGAGCTACTCCCGCAAAATAATTATATATCCAATGTGGTAAGCATTGAAGTGGGGATGATAGGAATCGAACCTATTCAGACGTAGTCACCAGATTTACAGTCTGGCCCGGCTCTCCAACTCCGGCGCATCCCCGAATATATTATTAAGTCAATACCTTTCTATTCTCACCAATTCTAATCTCTTGATTCTTCTAAGAAAAAAAAGAGCCGATGGAGGGATTCGAACCCCCGACCCGCTGATTACAAATCAGCTGCTCTGGCCAACTGAGCTACATCGGCAATGTATTTTTTGATATCTGAAAGAAGGTATTTCCTATCTCATTTTTGTCAAATCAAAACATAGTTTTCCCGACTTTTCGAGAAAAGTTTTGCGAAAATATGTTAAATAAAACAATTTGGAAACCGTTAGGGCAAATTAATTTTTAATTATTCTGATTTTGCCTTCGGATGGCTCTTAGAATACACTTCTTTTAACCTATCAATTGTGTTATGCATATAGACTTGGGTAGCTGCTAAACTTGAATGACCCATTAATTCTTTGATCGCGTTTAGATCAGCACCATTATTAGCTAGATGTGTGGCAAACGAATGCCTGAGAACGTGTGGCCCTAGGTATTGATTAGAAGATACCGACCCTAAATATTTCGTGCACAAATTATAAACAAACTTAGGATAGAGGGTTTTTCCCTGATCAGTGACAAAAAGAGAATCTGAAAACTCATCAAAGTTTTCCTCTTTCAATTTTTTATACTTGTCAATATTAGCTGACAAGGACGGCGAAATCGGTATGAGTCTTTCTTTATTTCCTTTACCTAGCACTTTGACTGTTAGTCTATCATTATCTATATCTTGATTAGTTAATGAAATCAATTCTGATCGTCTCAAGCCCATTTGATATAATAAAGTCAGGATCAATGAATCTCTTATTCCTGAAAAGGATTGATCTACAGACATAT
The DNA here is from genome assembly GCA_002471345.1 of Saprospiraceae bacterium UBA7328. Classification (GTDB taxonomy): domain Bacteria; phylum Bacteroidota; class Bacteroidia; order Chitinophagales; family Saprospiraceae; genus UBA7328. Next base: position 138,396 of record DKPS01000195.1, on the reverse strand, counting down.
TAATATCTAATTGATTCATACTCTTTTCTCTAATAAATTCAGGAAGTCTCTTTTTTGATTTAGGAGACACTATTTTACTCATTGGGTTTGAGCTAATTAACTCCTTTTTCTTTAGGTATTTGAAGTAGCTCTTAAGTACGGATATCTTTCTATTAATAGATCGTGGTGTATAGTCATTCTGCATCATGTGAACCATCCAAGACCTAACCTGTCGATGATCAGCATTTGAAATTTCATTCAGTTCATAAAGAGAAATTAGAAATGCCTGAAATTGTGTAAGATCATCTTTGTATGCTCTTATGGTATGAGGGGAGTACCTTTTCTCGAATTCTAGGTATTTAAAGAAACTTACATTCATATTATGAATAAATATAATATGAATAAATGACTATTTCAGCTCCATTACTTTCAGTGCTCCATTATTTATTCCAGCTAGTATATAGGTCTTGTTTTTTCCTCGATGATAAAAAGCTTCTAGAGTCTTTACATTTTCATCAAGGGTCAATCCAGATTGGGCTGAGGTAGATAACATGAACTGATCATCCAAGATAGAAAGAGCAACGCCCCTTCCCATGTCCAATCTAGGTGTCTCAACCTCAGTATTATAAATATTACCTGCAAGAATTATATCATCTTTAACAACAACTCCATCCAAGACAGGGAAATATTGAGCTTCAACTGGTAATCTTTCTATTTCATATCTATCACCTTGACTAATTAGAGCAATAGAATAAAATGTATTCACTTGCTTTTCATAAGATTTATCTAAGCCTTCGCCATAAACATCTTCTATACTTGCCGTGGCAAAAAGATCATAAGTAGGGAATTTTTCGCTTACAAAAGGCATCTGTTGAGTAGAGCATTCCTTCCCTCTGAACGGTACATACTTATCCTTGTATTTCTTGCTAAGTACTAAATCCCAAGTGCCATTTTCATCCATATCTCCTGCATACACCCGAAGAGGATTTTCCTTACTGGATTTATATTTTGAATTGAGGCCGATATTTCCAACAATGAAATCTGGTTGATTATCCTTAGAAATATTTACTTCAGTCACTGAATACCACCACCCCTTATTATTATCCACTCCATACTTCTGTGCCATATTTGCGAATTGGCCATTCTTATTAATGAATATTCCGATAGAAGACCACTCTCCAACAGCTATGAAATCCTCTGTCCCATCACTATTAATATCTACAACTTCCAAGTCATTAATAATTCCAAATTTTCTCAATTCTGGTGCAATATCTTTTGTAACATTCACCAGTTTTCCTTCTCTATTTTCGAAAATGAAAGAAGGTGCTGAGTAAGGGTACATTTGAGGTACAATTCTATTGGCAATAACAAGATCATCATCACCATCTTCATCAAAATCAATCACTTCTCCATCCTTGCCACTGAATTGTAATTGATCTAAAACTAAAGACTGGTGCCTATGAAATCCCTTTCCGCTGTCATTGATGTATATCCGATCATTATAGATGGTATCACCTCGTCTCTTTTCATTACCACCTGTTATCATATAAATATCGTTCCATCCATCACTATTAAGATCAAAAAATATTGCATCTAAGTCTTCAAATTGTTTATCCTCTTCAAAAATTGGAAGTGGCACATTTTCCCATGATTCAGAAGTCTGTACATATAGTTGGTTAGATTGGCCAGATGCCCCTAGAATAAATATGTCTTCTAAACCATCATTGTTGAAATCGTTTTTCACAATATTAGGGCCTAATGTGGACTGCTTATATGGAAGTAAAATCTCTTTGGAAAAATCATTATACTCATTTTCATTATGGGAAAAATCAATTCCAATATCTCTTGGGTCAATTGCCAAATAATCTTGAGTCACCTCTTCCTTGGTTTTCGAACCTTTCTTTTTATTGGGTTTAGAAACTGTAAGAATTTGGTTTGCTTTGACTTTTTTCTTTTTGAGTATAGAGCCATCTGTCCATCTGACTTCTAATTCTTCAATTCTTTTTCTCGATCCGAGACCAAAAAAAACACCTTCTTCTGAAGAAGACATATACCCTCTAACAGTCTTTGATTCAGCAAATTGTTTAGTACCATCATCTAGCTTTATTGTCGCTGAAAAGAAAGGGTCACCTTCTTTATCTACTATTTTTATGAAATTTCCTCTACCATTTTCTATTGACTTATTTATGTATAGAGAAGCCTCTTCATCAATATTGTTGATCACTAAATCAAAATCACCATCATTGTCAAAATCACCTACTGCTGCACCATTTGAATAAGTCGGTTTACTTAAGCCCCAATCACCTGTAACATCATTGAATGAAGTATTCCCTTGATTTTGATAAATCACGTTAGAGAGAGCCTCTGTTGGCATAGAATCATATAGTCTCTTCTTTTCGCTGAGAGGAACTGATCCTTGATATGTCCGTTGGACAGTCGCAACTTCATTCTGAAAATCATTGTCAAGAGCATATCTTCTATAACCATTCGTAATAAAAATATCTTTATGCCCGTCCAGGTCAAAATCATTCATAAGAACAGACCAACTCCAATCCGTTTTAGCAATTCCACTGAATTGTGAGACGTTATAGAATTTCTCATTCTCATCAGCTAGTTGAAGTGAATTGAACATATATTGGTGCGGAAACCTCAATGATTCTACTAATAATCTAAAATTAGAGACATTCATGGACCGCATTAAGGTTTTGGACCTGTAGTGATCACTTGACGCCATATCTAGGACAAATATGTCTTGACTTCCATCATTATTAATATCTGCAATATCCACTCCCATTCCATAAAAGGATATTTGATCGGTTCTCTCTTTTATTTGATCACTAAATGTGCCATTTTTATTATTGATATACATGGCGTCAGGAATGTAGTAGTCATTAGCTATATAGATATCTATCCAGCCATCATGATTGATATCAGATACGGATAGACCAAGACCAAAACTTGGTTTAAGAAGTCCTACATCAGCAGTTGCATCCTTAAACTTTCCGCCCTCATTAATATAGAAATGGCTACAACTTCTCCAAAAATCATCTTCATTCTCACCTACATCCTGATAAAAACTTATTGGGTCTCTGCCATAAAAGCTATTCTCATTCATCACAACACAATCCAAATCTCCATCTTTATCAAAATCAAAAAAGGCAGACTGTGTACTAATGCCTTCATCGTCTAGACCATATAATGATGCGGATTCTGTGAAAGTCAGTTCTCCATTATTAATAAAAAGCAAATTTTTCCTTTTTTCCGAAACATGAGGGCCACCTTGACTTATGTATATATCTAGATATCCATCATTGTTAATATCAACGATCGTTACACCATTGGACCAATATTTCTTTCCATCAACATTTAATGCCCCTTCAAGTTTTTTGAATTGATTATTGCCTTTATTAATATAAAGTTCATTGGGTTGCTGATTTCCACAAAATATCAAGTCTAGAAGGCCATCATTATTAATATCACCTACTCCAACTCCAGCTCCATTATAGAAATAATCAAAGTCGAAAAGGTTCTCTTGTGATGAAAGGTTTTCTTGAATAGTATTTTGAAATGTAATACCTGATACTTTGCTACTAACTTCTTCAAATACTGGACTATTCTGAGCAGCTGTAAAATGAGTTATGAAAACTAGTAAGATTAGTGAGTTGTAAATCCTAAACATCATGAACCAATAAATTCTCTTATCTGAGCAAAACAAACTTTAAGATTTCTCCATTGGTAGATTTAAGAAATATCATTCCACTAGAAAATTCTTTTAAATCAATACTATTATAACCTCTTTTAACTTCAATTCGTTTCCTATAAGATCCTCTAGAATCAATAATCTCTATACCTCCATCTCTTTCTGAGATTAGATTTAAGTCATTATATGTTGGATTACCCAATAACCGAATATCGCTTGAATTAATTTCAAAATCCTCAGTATCAGATATAACGTCACATACCAAAGAATTTGGGATTAATTCTAATCGTTGTCCAGGAGGTAAATCCTTACCTATAAAAGCAGGAAAATCCAAAGAGTAACGATCCATTCTAAATGTAATATTGTTATTTACCGTTAAATCAGTTCCTTGATCTACTGGAGATCCTCCAAGTAAAGGAACCCTATACTCCCAAACAACTTCGTTATTTGAATTCAATTCATATGCATAGCCCCATCTCCCTGATAATGTCAAAGTGTTTCCATTAGGTAAATATTGTGCACTAGATAGCCCTGTGGATAATGTGATATCCAATGTATCAGGATGTACAATTGTGCTTTCAAAATCCTCAGGTCCAAAGACACCATCAACTAATTCATAAGTATTCGTAGCAAAATTGAAATCGGTTTGAATTTGATTAATACTCGAGTATCTGTCATTGACTCTGTTATTGTATAGGCTTATTTGATTAGAATTATTTAGGCTTCCATTACTTTCATTAACAACCCACTTCACATCGTGTTGAAAAAACAACATCTTATCATTAATGTCTCCAGAGCCATAGGCAGCTGGGTTTCCCCATCTATAGATTATGTCACCACCTTTTCCACTAGTACCACCTGAATGTGAAGCAGCTTCTGTAATATTTGTGGAGTGGTCTATAATCCATAACTCATTGAAATATGGCACACTTACAACTATTTGATCTAAGTCTGAATTATAGTCAATGCTATTAATATGTAGCCAATCCTGGTGCCCATCATGTTCATCATAATTGATATCAATTAATTCCGGATGCTCACTTACTTTTCCGAAATTTTGAGATAGGCTATCATTTTCTTGGATTAGATGATCCCAAGCGTGCCATTCCCAGATAATCTCATCTGTAAATGGATTCCACTCCAAAATCATTTCAGACCATAATACATCATTTGCCAAAAGATCTAGGCGTCGCCCCGCTTCTATTGCTTCTTCTTTGGACTTCAGCTCCCAAGCAACCATAAGAATATTTCCATTGTCTATGACGGCCACATCATGATGCAATCGAGCTGTACTATCGTTTAAGAAATAAGAAGATATTAAATTATTTTCCCAATCTCTAATCTCGACAAATTCTCCTCCTCCTCCTGCCCAAATAGGATCATTAATTGGAGAATTCCCTCGTTTCGTTTTTACTAAATATCCATTTTTTAATAAATATGCTGTATTCCCAGGTCTAAAATTGTCTTCATCAGTCCATGAGTGTATGGTCTCTCCACAATTATTTAGTAAGAAAACTGTAGATTGATTATGAGGATAAATCATATTATACCCTTCTAGTGATTGCTCTTTATCCCAACTTATAGTTCCTACAGTATTTTGACCAAAAACTGTTTGAACTTTGAAAAGTAAAAATATTATAAACCAGATCTTAATCATATAGTATAGTTTAAATAAAAAAACCATATCCAAAATTAATTGGATATGGCTTCTTATGCTGAAAATATAAAATTTTCTATTTCACAGTAATAGGCCAATCAGCACCTCCTGGATAAAACAATATGGAAGAAGCAGATTCACCATAAGTATTCACATAATCAATAGTCCACTCATTTCCTGATACAGAAGACTCAAAAGTCCATGTATCACCAAATCCATCAACTCCACTATTAACTGTCACTTCAAGGCAAACATCTGTAAATGACATTGATCCTCCAGCCGTACCGCCGCCGTAGCACGTTACGTAAGAACCCAAAGCCCAGTCACTCAAGTTGTAAACTCCGCCACCTAAAGCTTCAACATCAACCGTACCTGAAATGCTAGCTGATGCATCACACCACATGTTAGTTGTTGTATAATCATACGTCCCTGTCAAATCAGATGGACAAGAAGCTGGCATTGTAAAGTTGAAGTGTCCTTGGAAAGCAGGTCCGACAACAGTAGCAGATGAATTGGACTGAGAGAATGTTCTTCCATCAGTTAATTCTACTCTTCCTACAAAGTTAAAATTGTCACCTGCAGTTACTTGATCTGCAGAAACACCAGCAGCAGCAAGTGCATCACTACCCGATATTGAAATCGTAGGTGCTTGCAAAAATCCATTTGCTCCTTGAGAAAAAGCACTCGAAGGAATTACCAAATATTCATTTGGTCCTGAACTATTGTCACCATTAGATGGATCATTGTCATCATAGACTAGATCAAGAACATATTGAGAAACCAAAGCCCCTCCTTCTTCATCTACAAATTCAATGTTATAAGTATAGGAGGATCCTGCTATATCAAACAAGTTAATTAACTTATCGGTTTGATCTATTAATCTAGGATAAGCTCCTTTTTCTACGGTATCTAAAACCACTAATGGAAGTCTGTTCTCATCTTCACATGATGATACTACAAGTAGTATCGCGAACATTACCATTATTTTATTAATAATTTTCATAATAATTTATTCGATTTATATGTGATTAATACAGATCAACTGATCCATCATCCCAAAATACACGATCAGTGAAAGCCTTCTGGCTTGCATTACCGTTTCTTGTTACGTGAATTGCAGGTAAAAAGAATGAACGTGGAAAATCACCATAAACAGCTTCCAATGCAGGCTGCATGTTATTTGGCTTTCCTGTTCTTTTGTATAAGTTGTAAGCCTCTACACCATTACCCCATGAGGCAATCATTTGCTCTTTTACAACTAAATCTAATTTACCATCAGCATCTGCAGCATCATACAATTCTAAAACACCTGCAACATAGTTGTCAATTCGAGCTGGTGTAGCACCATATAAATCTTGAACAGTACCACTGCTGCCATCTCTAAGCTCTCTTTGATCACCCATTGTAGCAGGAACTAGACTTTCAAATGAAACAACTTTTGCCATTGATGCTCTAATTCCACTTTCCAATAAAGCCCTAGCATCATCATTTGTATTAAGGTTTAATGCAGCCTCAGCTCTCATCAAATCCATCATTGAAGACAACATGATAGGAACAATTCCTGCACCTAGTCCACCAGATGTACCAGCCTGACGTGTGTCTCCAAAAGACTCATCATCAAATTGTCCACCTCCTGGATATAATCCATAAGAAGTACGGATAGGACCATCCGGTGGAATTCCATCAGGATTTAAGTGATCTCTTCCTGAATACCCTGTATTTGGTATAATACAATAAGGTACGTTAGGACTAGTTGCCTCCCAATGTGCTGGTGTTGCAGTTTGGTCAGGGAATATAGAAAAGTGACAAGAATAAGTTGTCTGATCCTGAGCACCAGCATCTTCAACTTTTCTATAGAAGTAATATCTAGATCTTGGATCTGTTATAGCAGCTCCTGAAGATCCTACTTTATCACCATTTAATAACCACATGAAATAATTCGACAAGTAATTTCCATCATTCGCCTCATAGTGATTATTATACATCCAGTGTCTAGAGTTTGGATTTGCTCTTTGACTACCAAACTGTGCTTCAAAATCGTCATCGCTTGATGCAATTACACTATTACTACTCACCAAAGAGTTAATAGTAGATGCATCTCTCATATTCATGGCTGACTTAAATTTCAATGTATTTGCAGCTCTAACCCATTGTGATGCATCTCCACCAAAGAATCCTTCGAAAGAAGGGCTACTTGCAGATGAACCACTAAGTTGGCCTATCGCTTCATCTAAAAGTGCTAAAGCAGATGAATAAACATCGCTATCAGCATCTGCAGATGGTGAAATCTGATCAGTTCCCTGAAGAGCTTGTGAATTTGGAACATTTCCTAGCATATCCACCAATGTAAGCATTGTGTATGCTTTCATTATTTTGGCAGATCCTGCATGAATATCAAATCCATTAGGTTCAGCTATAGCCAACAAGGCTTCAATATCTGGAAATAAGTTTGTGTAAGCATTTGTCCACAGACCATCAAGCTGCTCAGCTGGTGCAAAATCTTCATAGGTTCCTCCACCAGCATGATACATTCTGGCTGCAGCTCCTGCAGTAAATTGTGCACTTAAAAAAGTACCAACAAAGTTCAATTGAACACTGTTGTATAAGTCATTCAAACTTGCATTCTCTGGTGTTACAGCATTTGGATTATCCTGAAGATCCAGGTCCAAAATATCACTGCAGGCACCTAGACCTATAACAAGTAAGATTATTATTAATTTATTTATAAATTTCATATTCTTATTTTATCTATTCAGATGTGAATATTATTTAGAAAGTGGCATTTAATGTGATACCGTATTTTCTCGCTGTTGGAGCTGTACGGAAATCCAATCCTCTACCATTACCTACACCTGTACTGATTATCTCAGGATCAAAGTTCATTCCCTTTGGAATATTAGGAGCTTTGTACCACATATTCTCTCCAGAAATTGTTATCCCTAATCTTCCGAATGGAGTTTTGCTTAAGATACTTTCTGGAAGTACATATGCTAAAGACATTTGACGTAATCTTAATACAGTTGCATCCAATATTGCACCCTCTGCAGTAAAGAATGTTGCAAAAGCCTCATCTCCTACATAAACTTGCTTGTTATTTGGAGTTCCATCAGTATTAGCTGCATTTGGAAGTACAATAGGTACTGCTCTATCAAAGTCAGAATCAATAGTGTTTCCTCTTGCAAGTAGTGCACCTACAGTAGACGAGTATAATTGACCACCATGGATATACTGCCATTGGAATCCTAAACTCAAACCTTTGAATGAGAAATTGTTAATCCAGTTAGCTGTAAACTCAGGATTTGGATCACCAATCACACCGAATCCACCTCTTACATATCCACCTTGTCCATCTACAACGATTCTGTTCTGGTCATCTCTTTGGAACTGTTGTCCATAGATAGCACCAAATGGCTCACCAGGAATTGCATAATTACCTAAAGTTCCAAATCCTTCAACATATACTCTTTCAATTCCTTCAAAGATTTTGTTCACCTTAGAAGAAATCTTAGTATAGTTCAATGTCAAATCCCATGAGAAATCACCTACCACAACTGGTGTGATATCTAATCCTAATTCGATACCTTTATTCTGTACTTCAGCAGCATTCACTGTTGTACTCGTTGCACCTGTAGCAGGATCCAATGGAAGCGCAATGATTAAATCTTGAGAAGTCTTATCATATATCGATAAGTCTAATCCAACTCTATTATTCAAGAATCTTGCTTCTACTCCTCCTTCTATTTCAACAAATAACTCATTCGTTAAATTTCTATTACCCAATGTAGAGGATACTCCGTTTGTATTTAAAATTTGTCCAGAATTTGTCACAAACTGATTTGTCCGTGTATTCAGAACATTTCTTGTTGCATAAGGATCAGGATATCCTGCAGAAGTTCCATATCCCAGTCTCAATTTCATATAATTCAAAATTGAATTATTTTGAAGGCCTGCAATTGCATCTGTAGGTACAAATGACAATGAGGCAGAAGGATAAAGTACAGAATTGTTTTCTGGTTCTAATGTAGAAGTCCAGTCATTTCTAGCTTGTAAATTCAAGTATAAGAAACTCTTATATCCTAAGGTTGCAGTAGCAAAAACACCTAAGGTGTTTTCTTCTGTGACCGCATCAAAACTATTGTTATCAATGAAATTACTATGTCTTACCAAACCATATACAAATTGGTTAGTAGAAATGATACCGTTGATTTTATTTACATTTCTTCTGCTATTCACACCTACAACACCATCAATACTTAGATCTTCATTAAGCTCGAAGTTATATAGCAAGTTTAATAATTGATCTGTAATCCTGTTTGAAGTATTGAAGGAAGATAATTCACCATCTGGAGCTCTTGCACCACCTCTATTGATATATCTCTGATTCTTCTGAGTATAGTTATCTAAACCCAGACGATATAATACTGTCAAATTATCATTAACGTCATATGTTCCTTCCATAGTAGAGAAGAATCTCTGAACATCTTCATTTTGACCTGCATTATTCAAAGTCCATAGTGGGTTTTGAATTGGAGAACCTCTTCTGTAATAAACATTCGAACCATCCACAGGAGACTGATAAGGTAAGTTGTTTAAGTCAACTGATCTTGGAGTAAAAACTAATGCTCCAAATAATCCATTACCATCGCCACCAAATGCAGTACCTGTTAAAGGAGTTTCTCTCGCGGTGGATACATAGTTAAAACTACCCCTAACGTTCAATCCACTAGACAATTTGGTTCTTGCTCCAAGTCCAAAATTGTGCTTATCTAAAAAGTTAGATCTCGTATTGCCATTTCTATCATCCTTTCTAGGTGTAAATCCTTCCTCTGTTAAGAAAGAGTATGTTGCAGATAGAGAAGAATTACTTCCTAATCTACTTTGGATAGAAACTGATGTGTTAGATGAGAAACCAGGATCAAAGAAATTCTCAAGAGACTCATAAGGCTGGTATGGATACTTAGCATCTCTAAACTCATCACCAAAGTCATCATAATATTGAGCTTGATCTAATGGGTGAGTAATTAATACTTGCCCATTTTCCTCTCCCCTATAATCTGATCCATAAGACGAAGGTCTCAAATCATCAAATGCAGCTCCCCAGTTAGAGAAGAACCACCCAAATCCAGCATTAAAGCCATTACCATAAGTGTTTTGATAATCTGGAAGGTTAGCAATTTCAGACTGGAATAATCCCTGATTTACAGTGATTTCCATTTTCTTTTGATCATCTACCGAGGAACCATTTTTAGTAGTAACTAATACCACACCATTTCTCCCTGCCTCTCCGTATAGAACAGTAGCAGAAAGCCCTTTTAGTATAGATATTTCCTCAATAGTGTTAGGATCCAAATCTAAGAATCTAGAAGATGCTGTAGCTCCTCCAGAACCGAAACCTTGACTTCCTGTATTTGTATCGGTGTTGAAAGGGACACCATCCACAACGAATAAAGGCTGGTTAGAACCTGTGATGGTAGAGTAACCTCTAATCACAATGTTAGTTCCTGAACCTGCAAGACCTGAAGTCTGAGTGATATCCACACCAGTGGCTTTACCTCTCAAAAGTCTTGCTACATCAGTCTCCTGACGCGCAGTAAGATCTTTACTGTCTAGAGTAGTTACACCGTAACCAAGAGCTTTTTTCTCTTTTTTGATACCCAGACCTGTTACAACGATCTCGCTTAACAACTCCCCTGTGGAAAGTGTTACGTCAAGAGTAGTAAGGCCTGTTACATCAAACTCTTCGGTAGTGTATCCTACACTACTGATGACAAGGGTATTACTTCCATCAGGTACATCGATAGAATAAGACCCGTCAATGTCAGTGACTGTACCAGTAGTGGTACCTTTCACTAAGACGTTTGCCCCAATTAAAGATTCTCCTGTATCATCAAGCACTATACCCGTCACAGTACGTTGTGCCATCATTGCACCTACAGAAAAAATTAGAGCGAACAAAAGTAGAGTAAATCTTTTCATACTTTTTTTTGCTTTAGAATTATATAATACGATTTAAGTGAATTCGCTTTCGGCAGCGAAAAATTAACACTTGTGTTAAAATAATCGCTAAAAATACGTTTTTGAGGCAAAAAGCGATGCCTCGAATGTCCAATAGTTTGTAAAAAAACTGTCTCAATAACCAAATTGTCTAATTTTTGCCATAACATATAGTATTTTAATATATGTTACTACTTATAGATGAAGTAATTAAGAGGTAATTTTAGGAAGCAATATATAATCACACCTTTAATGTTAAATGTGTATCATTTATCTAGTCTTCAAAAATTAATCCAGAAAACGAAGAAAAGAATTTCATTTTTCAAAGATCCAGCATAAAAAAATAGGACTTTAAAGATTGTTCAAAGCCCTATTCTTAAAATTTCGGTCGTAATTCGACCATTTTCTTATAAAAGAATTAACAATTACAGCAAGCAGCTTGTACTAGATTTTGATTTCTATCAATCTCTCTCACAGGAAGTGGCCATATATTGTCACAAGCATCATACCCAATAGGAGCTAAGAATAATTCAGCTTGTCCTCTTCTTCTCAAATCAATTAAACGAAATGGCCCTTCTAATGCAAACTCAACTAATCTTTCAGCAAGTATTGCATCTACAAAGTTACCAGCATTCAAAGTAACGTTACCAAGTCCTGCTCTTGATCTCACTTGATTGAAATAAGTATTAGCCTTACCAAAATCCCCCATTTCAGCAGCAGATTCTGCTGCAATCAATGCCATTTCTGCATGTCTAATGAAGAAAATAGGATCAGTTGCTGCACCTGCATTAGCCGCTGCAAAGCTCGGATACTTTAATCCAAATGGGACTGAAGCAAAATTCAATTCTACAGTAAATGGAAACCTTGCATCACCTGGTTCAAAAGAATTTATTAAAAAAGGTGAAGGCTCAATAGAGTGACGTCCCCCTAATTCTGCTGGACCATAAAAGAAGGCCAATGAATTACCATCTGTAGCAGAAAAAGCTAAACTATAAATCTGATCTTCTAAATAAGGTACTGAACTTACATCTACTCCACCTAATGCTTCTTCAGCCAAAGAAAGAGCCTGACTCCAATTTTGCTGATAAAGAGCAACACGAGCTAAAAAAGCCGTTGCTGCTTGTGGTGTAGCTTTACTTACTGAGCTCTCAATAGAATTTGCTTTTGCAAAATTAAAATCCTCAATTATCTGAGCATAAATTTCTGATGAAGAACTTTTTGACACATTCAGCACTTCTCCTACATCTACAGTCGGAGTAGTTATTAATGGAACTTCTTGCCACAAGGTCACTAAATGCAGATACATATGAGCTCTAATAAATCTAGCTTGTGCTACAAAATTATTTTTAACAGCATCTGTCATACTTACATCCTCAACACCAGGTACAAGAGCAATTACATTATTCGCTCTATTGATTACTTCGTACATATCCGAAAATACTGCTGCCATGGTTCCATTAGCAGGAAATACATTTAAGTTTCCAAATTCTAGTCTTGTTGGAAATGTTCCTGTAAATACAGTTTCATCCGAAAATAACTGAGATAAAGCTAGAAATCCATCAAAAACAAGAGTAGCATCCTGAAGATCAGAATATACTCCATTCATAGCTGCTGAAGCAGAAGCGAAATTGTTAATCGCAAATTCAGTGGCGATGGAATTTCGAGGTTGTGGCTCATCTAACTCTGCACATGAGGCGAGCAAAACCAAGAACATTAATCCAAATTGATATATATAATTTTTCATTTTATTATCTCTATTTACTCTATTAATTAAAATCCAAGGTTTATACCAAACACAAATGATTTTGGTTGTGGAAAGGTCAAAAAGTCAGTTCCTGCAGATGCATTAGATACATCAAAAGTACTTACTTCAGGATCAAACCATGAATAACCTGTGGCGGTCCAGATGTTATATGCAGAAGCATATACTCTTAATCTTCTGATACCTGCTTTGTCCATTAAATCACTTGGCAATGTATACCCAAGTGTCAATGTCTTTAGTCTGATGTAGTCTCCATCCTCCGCAAATCTATCAGAGTCTCTTCTATTTGCATTTGGATCACCTCTTACTAATCTAGGAATAATGGTCTGATCACCTTCATTTTGCCATCTGTTATCCCAAGCTCTTTGTGTCGGAGCAAATACACTATTCAGGCCTTCAGCAAATGCAAGATTATTATTATAAATCTGGAAGCCTGTAGCAAATTGGAAGAATGCTGAAAAGTCAACTCCTTTGTAACTTAAAGTATTTGTGATTCCACCTGTCCAATCAGGAATAGCTTTCCCAAGATAATCACGATCATTATCATTAATTACTCCATCTGGAGCCAAGTCGTCAGCAGTACCCAAAATACCATCAGGTCCTGCTCCACCACTTATGTCTTTAAATCTGAAATCACCAGGTGCAGTACCTCCTGTCTGAGTGGCATGAGCTTCGACTTCACCTTGATTTTGAAATATTCCATCAGTTACATGGCCATAGAAAGTACCTAATGGCTGCCCTTCTGCGATTCTAGATGCAAAGCCGGCATCAATTGGAATACCATCAACTAATTTTACAACTTCATTTTTATTGTATCCTACATTAATACTTGTAGACCATTCTAAGTCTTTACCACTAATATTTACAGTATTCAATGAAAGTTCATATCCTGTATTCTTTACTTCTCCAATATTTTGAAGAACACTTAGGAATCCTGAAGTAGTAGGTATAGGTCTGTTAAGTAATAAGTCCTCAGTATTCTTTTGATAGTAATCTATAGAAGCAGTAACTCTATTATCAATAATTCCAATATCTAACCCTGCATTAATGGAAGTAGTTGTTTCCCATTTTAAATCTGGGTTTCCAATCTGTGATGGAAATGTTCCTGGAAGATCTAAATAATTAGCTCCACCACCATATAATTGTCTTGCAGCATATGCTCCAATTGCATTGTTACCTGTACGTCCCCAACCTAATCTTAATTTCAATTCATCAAATGGCCCATCTGCTAAAAAATTTTCATTAGAAAGTCTCCATGCCACAGATACACCTGGGAAGTAGCCCCACTGATTGTTAACAAATCTTGAAGATCCATCTGCTCTGTATGTTGCGGTCAAAAAATATTTTTGATCAAAGTTATAATTCACATTTGCAAAGAATGATCTCAAATTACTACCTACGAAATCACCTGAAGTTGTAAGCGGTTGTGCACCAGAAGTAAGGCCAGTGAAGTCATCTGTAGGAAAGTCTACAGCCTCAGCTAATGATCGGTCAAATTTGTCCTCTTGGAAAGCAACTCCTCCTACTGCTTGAATACTATGGTTACCAGTAGATTTAGTATATGCCAATACATTCTCATTGATAAATCTATTATTCTGTATTATTCCTAAAACTCCTACTCCTGTAGCTGAACTCTGAAGAACTCTTGGCTCATAAATGTTTTCTCTTACACCTAATATATCAACACCTAGACTCGACCTAAAGCTTAAGTCGTCAGTTATATTAAATTGTGCATATACTTTAGCTAACACTTTAGATCTAGATACAGTGTTGCTGTACTCTGTCGCCGCAGCCACAGGATTTTCTAATCCAAATGCAGAACCGTAACTACCATCATCATTTCTCACAGGAACAACTGGAGGAAGAAGAATAGCTGTAGAAAGTGCTCCAAAAATGTTATTATCATTTTGAATCTGATTGGTAATGGAATAAGTATATCCCATATTCACTCCAAAGCTAAATTTATCAGATGCAAACTGATCTAAATTCAATCTTCCGGAAAATCTTTGGAATCTAGACCCCAACATAATCCCTTCATCATTATTATATCCTAATGATGTGAAAAACTTGGTCTTATCCGTTCCTCCACTTGCATTTACACTATAATCTTCTAACGTAGAAGTTCTGAAGATTAAATCCTGCCATTTACTATCAGCTTCTGTTCCAACAATATTGGCACCAAACACTTCTGTAATATATTCTATATAAGTTGGGCCATCTACGGTAGGAATTTGCTTAATTGCTTGCTGATTACCTCTAGAAGCATTAAAGTTAAATTGTGTCTTACCCGATTTTCCTCTTTTGGTAGTAATTAATACTACACCGTTACTTGCTCTAGATCCATAGATGGCAGCAGTCGCAGCATCCTTAAGGACCTCCATACTTTCTATTTCATCTGGATTAAGGTCAGCAAGTACACTTAGCTGAGCATTACCTACACCTTGCTGAGTGAAATCAGTATTAGCGATAATAGGAATACCATCTACAACATAGAGAGGTTGATTACTAGCATTGATAGAAGTACTACCTCTTACTCTCACATCAATCCCTCCTCCTGGAGTTCCAGAATTCTTGGTTACCATTACACCTGCTGCACGTCCCTGGAGAGCAGTCTGCATGCTTGGAAGTGGCACATCTTCAAGTTTTGCAACATTCACAGATGAAACAGATCCAGTTACATCTTTTCTTTTCTGAGGGGCATATCCAACTATAATAATGTCTTCAAGACCTACAGCATCAAAAGCCATCTGTACATCTACTGATCCCCCAGCAGCTGAAAATTCAAGTGTTTGATATCCTGTGAATGAAAATTCAAGGATACTATTCTCACTTGCTACAGCGAGTGAATAGGTACCATCTATTTCTGAAATAGTACCATTAGTAGTTCCTTTTTCCAGGATGCTGGCTCCGATCATCGGATCGCCATTTTCATCTGTGACTAATCCAGATACGGTCATCTGGGCATAAGCCATCGCTGAAAAAAAGAAGAATAAAAGAGTCAATAAGTTCTTCATACTCCTAATTGATTTTTGTTAATTAAATTATCAAAGCAAAACGTATGATAATACCTGTTTGTCGATACAGAGCAACAATTCATAGAATGACATCATATCTGCTTTTAAAATAAAGCGCTAAAATAGCAATCTACGGTACATTCCTATGACATTCTGTATGCCGAAATACAAAGCATCCGAAATTAAAGCATGTCCTATGGATACTTCTTTCAGGTTCGGTATATTTTCTTTATAAAATTTTAGATTTTTCAAATTGAGGTCATGGCCAGCATTTAGCCCTAAAGATTGTTCATTTGCGATGTTAGAGGCTTTGGTATGATCTAATATTGCAGCCTCCTTGTTTTTTTCAAATTCATGAGCGTATCGCCCAGTATACAATTCTATCCTATCAGCCCCCACTTTTTTTGCTGCATGTATGTCTTCTTCTATTGGATCTAGAAAAAGTGAAACTCGGATTTCCTTTTCTTTCAGTTCGCCAATGATAACTTTGAGGAATTCTGAATGGTTTTGAGGTTTCCATCCTTCATTTGATGTCAGAACTCCAGGTGGATCAGGCACTAGAGTACATTGATGAGGTTTCACTTCTAATACTTTTTTCATAAAATGCTCAGAAGGATAACCTTCGATATTAAATTCTGTAGTTACTACCTCTTTTAATATTGGAAGGTCGCTATATCTCACATGTCTTTCATCAGGTCTAGGATGAACAGTGATTCCTTCTGCTCCATACTTCTCACAATCAATGGCAAATTTTCGTAGATCAGGCAGTTGTTCTCCTCGGCTATTTCTGATAAGCGCCACCTTATTAATATTAACACTAAGTTTGGTTTTCATATCTCAGTTCTGAATGTTTGAAATCTAAGAACGATTAAGGGTTCCTTATGTTTTTAATAATTTATAACCAAATTGATCTAGGAACAATTTTTGAAATGCAATGTACATAGCATTTTTAATTTTCGTAATAATGCTATAATATCTTACTGCAAATTGCCGAATGATGTAAATTTGAATGCTTAGTATCGTTAGTAAAGCGTATAAATAGAAATTATGAAAAGATACCTTTCCCTTTTGTTTGTTCTGAGTATGGTTTTTGGAAATCAATTGATGAGCCAAAAAGCTCTTTCAAAGAGTCACAATAAGAAATATCAAAAATCTCCTTTAAAGCAAAAAGGAATAGCAATCATGCCAGTGGATCCAATAATATGTTATGGAAACAATGACTATCACCCACACTACGTACCGCCTAAAATAAAAGGATCATTTAATAAAAGCAAAAGGCCTATTCAATTTGATGCCTCGTATACAGAAGTGACCCCTCAAGAAGTGAGAGATATTTTTGAAGACTTCATTTTTCCAACATTGAGTGAATCATTCTCTTCTACAATACCGGTAAGACTTACAATCAATTGGGTGCCTCAATCGGGCACTACTCTTGCATCGGCTGGACCAACTAGTATTTCGAGACTTCTTGCTTTCCCTCTACAAGATACATGGTATCCAATTGCTCTAGCAGAAAAATTAATTGACAGAAATTTGAATGGTGAAAGTCCTGACATTGTCGTTAATATCAACTCTCAAGTGAATTGGTATTTAGATTGGAACAATCCAGACGCAATAGGTAGTAGACAAGATCTAGCATCTACAATTCTTCATGAAGTTTATCATGGAATGGGATTTGTAACTGGCAGTACTGTAGATGATGATGGCCTCGGTTTTCTATTGCAATCTGGATCTCCATATATCTATTCCAGACAAATGGAAAATGCAAATGGCTCATCTTTACTTGATTTTGATGAAGGATCATCGAGATTAGGTGGTCAACTTACAAGCAACAATGTTTTCTTTAATAGTGAAAATCTCACGGGGATAGACCGAGCCAAATTATATGCCCCTACTTCATATGCTCCAACTTCTAGTATATCTCATCTAGATGAAATCCTTTATAGTTCATCAGAAAATTCATTGATGACGCCAACATCATCACTCGGGGAAGTAGAAAGATCAGCTGGTATAGCAGAAACTATGATGAAAGATATGGGATGGGTGTACACCAGCATTATTCATACACCAGAGGAACCAAGAGAAAGTTTAACAGAACCACTTTTAGTGGAAGCGTATATCGTAAGTGATGAAGATGTAGATGAAAGTTCTTTGACGCTTACCTATTTTGAAGAAGGGTCGTCTACTCCAATAGAGCTTAATATGACGAAAGGAGGTGATGGAATATTCTCAACTACAATTCCTGCTACAGGTGAGGAAAGGTTTGTGCTTTACTACCTTTCAGTGAATGACGTCAACGGTAAGAATTTCACAAATCCAGGTCAGGCACCAAATGAATTGTTATACAGATTCAATTTTGCCATAGATGATACTTCTCCTGAGATTATGCACGATCCTGTTACATCAATTTCTTCATCAGATATGTCTTTTGATTTAATTGCTGATGTCTCAGATGAATTTGTAGGAGTGGAATCAGTGATAGTAGAGACCAGTATCAATAAAGGAGCAATCTTCACCACTGAAACGAGATTTGAGCCTGCAAATGAATTTACTGATTCACTATATCTAGCAACTGTGGAGTTACCCATGCCATTGACTTCTGATGACATTTTAGAATATAGAATAGTCGCTGTTGACAAGGCAATGGCTAAAAATAGAAGTACAAACCCAGCGTCTGGGTTTCATAGAATAGAAATCAATGATCTAGCATCAACTGTTAATTTCTATTTCGCCGATTTTAGTGAAAATGCTGATGACTTCTTTTCTGATGGGTTTGAAATACTTACACCTTCTGGCTTCTCAGACCCAGCAGTCCATAGTCTTCACCCTTATCTTAATGCTGGGGATGCAAGTTTTATAAACTACACTTATCAGTTGAAAAACCCTGTATTGATAAATGCAGATGATCCTACTATAAAATTTGATGAAATTGTTTTGGTTGAAAATGGTGAGCCTGGTGTCCCATTTGGCACAACAGAATTTTGGGATTATGTAATCGTGGAAGGACAAAGAATTGGTGAAAGAGACTGGCTGCCATTCTTAGAAGGATATGATTGTTCAGCAAATGCTCTTTGGAGATCGACATATATTAATGGGATTCCAACTAATGAACAAGACTCTCAAGGTGCTGGCACATCGCAAATGTTTAGACCTAGAGAGATCGATATGACATCCAATGAAAATTTTGCTCCAGGAGATGTTATTTCTATTAGATTTAGATTGTTCTCAGATCCATTTGCTGTAGGCTGGGGATGGGCCATTGACAACTTAAGAATACAAGCCAGCACAGTTGCAGTCAATGACTATGTGGAAGAAAAGAACAGCTTTGTAGTCTATCCAAATCCCGTCCAAGATGAAATGTATCTTGGAATAAATCTAAAGCAAAATGCTCCAAACTCGCAAATAACGATTACGGATATCTATGGCAAAGTGATTCATAATCAAAGAATTGATCTAAATGCCGACTATAATGAAGAAACCATTAATACATCCAATTTACCAAAAGGCATGTATCTGGTAAGTGTTCGGTTTAATAATGAAGATATCATCACTAAGAAGGTGATCAAGTAATAGATTTATCAGAATGAAGTATAAAGAGCTCAACTTGCCTATGGTTGGGCTCTTCTTTTATACACTCGGAATAGATTTTAGTCTTTAATCGAAAACAATGGGCTTTATGCTCGTTGCCCAATGTATATTTGACCCATGAATTCTAACAACCAACAGAGTGTACTATCACAATTGGGCACCTTGCTTTTTCTGGTAGTCCTTTTTACTCTTTTAGGTCAAGGCCTCACTTTTCTATTATTGAAGATGGGAGGGATGACTGTAGGGCCAGAGATGTTAGAAAATCTAGAAGGGTCTAACCAGAGACAATGGATACGACTTGCTACAGCCATAGGGCACATTATTTCTTTTACCCTTTCCAGTTTACTTTTTCTCTACTTATTTCATAGATCCACTTACTCTAAGTTTCTCAAAAGCAATGTTATTCCACAGAATGGACTTTTGTGGATGTGCCTAATATTACTCATAGTAGCCTACCCTATTGTAATAAAACTAAGTGAATGGAATATGCTCCTACCACTTCCTGATTGGGCTGTTAATTCATCAGAACATACAGAGGCATTGCTTAAAGGAATTCTCCAAATGGATGGAATCTCCGAATTACTGATGTCCATCTTCTTAGTAGGTATTACTCCTGCTATTGGTGAAGAATTACTATATAGAGGTATAGTCCAAAACAAGTTTATTAAACATACTGGCAATGAACACATTGGTATCTTCATCGCCTCTTTTTTATTCAGTCTTAATCATTTACAGTTGGAGCGACTTCTGCCTTTTATGATGCTAGGACTAGTCCTAGGCTATTCTTATCATTATACAAAAAGCTTTTGGGTACCGGTCCTTCTGCATTTTATCAACAATTCTTTTCAAGTGGTAGCTTTGTATGGGAATCAAGATATGATATCAGAGCTGGACTTGAACAATCCTCCACAATTACCTATATATGGACTGATACTATCCATTTTTGCTACCTTGGCCATCATTATTTATTTGAAAAAGAAAGCATCAGCATCCACATATGAGCAAGAACTTACAGCTTAGAATAATCTTCGGACTACTTTATGCAGGATTCATTTTTGGGATGCTATACTATGGTAAACTCACTGCCATCATTCTGCTGGTTGTTTTTGGTCTATTTATGACATTTGAATTCAACAAAATCACTCAAGCCAACAGAACTAATGGATACCGTATTTTCATGAATATTATCAACATACCCTTAGGTATTGGTGTATGGTTTTTACTAGACCAGCTACCTGATATCTACCCTTTACTTGTCATATCTATTACATATGGATTAGCTAATGTCTATTCTCTATTCATCAAAAAGACCACTCTTATAAAGAATGAGCCACAATGGTTTCATATGATCTTATATATCACTTTACCTATTGTAATAGGTATACTTGGTTGCCGATGGGTTGACGATTTTTCTATGCAATTGCTGTACTTGTTTTTTATTGTTTGGCTATGTGATGTTGGTGCCTATTTTGCTGGTAAAGCTTTTGGTAAAAGAAAACTCTTCGAAATCGTGTCCCCCAATAAAACATGGGAAGGATTTTATGGAGGTTTGATTGCTGGGATTCTTACAGCTATTGCTATTCACTATTATTCTGGGTTGCACACACTAGGGTTTTGGATCATTGCAGGTGCCTTCATTTGTATGATATCTGTTATTGGAGATTTAATAGAATCATCGTTTAAAAGACACTTTGAGATAAAAGATAGCAGCAACATTATTCCTGGCCATGGAGGTTTTTTAGATCGCCTAGATAGTTTCATATTTGCACTTCCATTTTATACTACATTAATTGTGATATTTGCTCTATGATACATCGAGAAGGTCTTTTTACCATATTAATGGTCAGTGCGATCACTACTTTATTATTTGTACTCGCAGTAATCCGATCTAGCTTTGTATTGGCATTAATATTTGCGATCTTTTTTGTGATAGAATTACTTGTTTTATGGTTTTTTAGAAATCCAAAAAGAGAAGTTCCCGTTCTGGATGACCAGAAGATTTATGCTCCTGCGGATGGAAAGGTGGTAGTGATCGAAGACACTAAGGAAAATGAATATTTCAAGGATGAGAGGCTCATGATTTCTATCTTTATGTCTCCTCTAAATGTACATAGCAATCATCATCCCATTGGTGGCAAAATAGCCTATGAAAAGTATCATCCTGGCAAATATCTTGTAGCATGGCATCCAAAGTCCAGCACAGAAAATGAAAGGCATACTACTGTCTATAAAAGTGGCAAGTCTGAAGTACTTATAAGACAGATTGCGGGTGCTATGGCTCGAAGAATAGTAAACTATGTAAATACTGGGGACATAGTCTCCCAGGGAGGGGAAGTAGGGTTTATCAAGTTTGGGTCAAGGGTGGATGTTTATCTTCCAAAAGGTGCTAAAGTCAATGTGGAAATGGGTCAAAAAGTAAGTAGCAGAATAGATGTGATAGCAGAGATGACTTAAACCGCTAATCAATTTTGCCAAGGATCTTGGTGCTTGTAATTATTGTTTTTTCAAACTATTCTTTACTCTTTAAGTAGATTGGTCGATGATCTTATGAGGTAAATCTATAGCTCACATCCTTTTCTATCAGAATCCGTACATTGAGCGGGTCATAATTGTAAAAATCCTTTTCATATGTTGTTATCTATTTCAAACCTTAATAAGACCTATAAGAATGGGGTCAAAGCGCTTAATAATATCAATTTGGAAATAACCACAGGAATGTTTGGTCTACTAGGACCAAATGGTGCTGGGAAATCCACAATGATGCGCACGGTGGCTACCCTTCAAGACCCTGATTCTGGCAGTATTCATCTCGATGATATCGATGTACTTAATGATAATCATGCTCTCAGGAAAGTTCTGGGTTATCTACCTCAAGAGTTTGGTGTGTATCCTGGAGTATCCGCTACAGAATTACTCCACTATTTTGCTAGTTTGAAAGGAATCTCTTCCAAAAAAGATAGAAATAAGATAGTTGATTATGTACTGGAAATCACTAACCTCAGTGATGTGAAAAGGCGTCATGTATCTGGATATTCTGGAGGAATGAAACAAAGGTTTGGAATAGCTCAAATGCTATTAAATGACCCAGAATTGATTATTGTAGATGAACCCACTGCAGGCCTTGATCCTGCTGAAAGAAAGAGGTTCTTAAATATTCTTAGAGAAATAAGTCAAGGACACATCGTTATTTTTTCTACGCATATAGTAGAAGATGTGAAAGAACTCTGCACTGATATGGCAATCATGTATCAAGGCAGTATTCTTCTGCGCCAATCTCCTAATGATGCATCTGCTGAATTGGAAGGGAAAATATATACTAAGAGAATAGAAGGTAAAATAGAAGATGCTCAAATTGAGTATAACGTTATATCTAGTAATTATAATCCTGACAATAGTATGAATGTCAGAGTATATAGTGAAAGTAGTCCTGGTCAAGGATTTACTAAAACAGAACCAAATTTAGAAGACGTGTACTTTTACCACCTCAACTCACAGGGAGCAGTAGTAGAAGACTAATTGATCCATTGAGTGATAATATCCTACTCAATTTCTTAACTCAATTCTCCTAATAAGCACGAAATCACATGTTCAAAAAAATATTCTTATTCGAATTTAATTCATGGTTTAATAAACCTGCCTTTTATATATATGCTGTCATTACATTAGGACTCACCATGCTTTTCATGGGTGCAGCTGCAGGGGCTTTTGATGGGTCTACATCTACAGTTTCTTCTTTAAAATATGTGAATTCACCCAATGGCCTTTTACAAGTTATTCTGGGCTTAGGTGTTTATCTCTTTTTACTATTCCCAGTAATTATTGGAGCTGCTATCCATAAAGACTTTAAGCACAATGTACATAAGGTTATGTACTCCTTCCCTTTTGATAAGTCCTCCTATTTCTGGGGTAAGTTTTTGAGCTCTGTTTGTGTCAGTTTAGTACTCACAATGTTCGTTTTTATAGGAGCTTATGCAGGCACGATGATACCTGGAGTGAATGCTGAAATGATTGGCCCACATACCCTTAAGCCCTATATCGATACTTTCTTGATTTACATATTTCCAGGGATTGTACTTTTCGGTTCTATTATTTTTGCAGTAGTTACTTATAGCAGAAGTGTGGTAGCTGGATTCGTAGTGATGATAGCAATATATGTCTTCCAAGGTATAGCTGATTCTGCCTTACAAAACAATGACTATGAGACCATAGCAGCAATGGCTGATCCATTTGGTATCACAGCTAATATCCAACATACAAAATACTGGACCATAGACGAACAAAATAACAATGCTATTCCATTCACCGGACTTATAATATGGAATAGGTTGCTTTGGACAGTAATAGGTCTGCTCATTCTTTTTTGGTCATACATATCTTTTGATTTTAAGGTCATTCCTAAAGGCTGGAAATTATTTGGACGTAGAAAAGAGCCATTAGCTTCTGTAGGGTATCAAATAGCCAGTGTACAGAAGATTGATGTTCCTGAAGTACAAAGAAGTTATGGCTTCATGCAAAACATCAAATCTGCTTGGCAACTCTCAAAAATTGATCTGAGATACATTCTCAAAGGCGGCCCCTTCATAGTGATAAGCATCTTAGGCTTATTATTTATTCTAATCATGTTTTTAGTTAGTGGGATAATGTTTGAGACTCCTACTCTCCCAACTACTAAAGAGATGATTACTCGGGCTGGAAGGACTTTTTACATCTTTATATTCTTGCTGACTTTAGTATATACAGGAATGATCATTCATCGTAAGAAGAATGAAAACATATATCAACTAGAAGATGTCACAGCCACCTTTGATTGGTCGTTTGTGCTTTCTAAGTTTATCAGTATTAGCTTAATGCAAGCTGTTCTTTTCCTTCTACCTATTCTTGCTGGAATTATATATCAAGTCTATAATGGCTATTATAATTTTGAGTTTGACGTGTATTTCAGAGACCTATATACGATCCGATGGTTACAGCTTATGCCATGGACACTTATGGGTATCTTGATATATACTTTGATTCCGAATTTTTATGTTGGCTTAGTGTCATGCCTTGTCCTTTTTATCGGAATTGGATTTGCCGATAAATTTGGAATTGAACAAGACGTATTTACATATAACAATGGTCAAAGCACCACCTACTCTGACATATCAAGCTATGGATGGTATCTCAAAGCCTTCTATTTCTACAGGGTTTATTGGTTACTCGGAGGTATATTCTTTGCCTCCTTAGGATGGATAGCTTGGCGAAGAGGAACTGCCCCTTCTATCAAGGACTGGTGGAGAAGGCTTAAAAAGAATTTTACATTAAGAAGCGGATTGGTATCGAGCCTTGTATTGGTTCTTTTTCTAAGCATGGGATATTGTATCTACCATCATGAAAATGTCATTGATAACTTTACATCTTCTAAAGAAAATGAACTCATTTTAGCTGATTATGAAAAAAGTTATAAGCACTTTGAACACAAAGCTCAGCCTAGGATATTAGACATAAAGCTCAATGTAGAACTGTATCCAAAACAGCGAAACCTAGAAGCTAGTGGAACTTATCTTATGAGCAATAAGAACGCTGAAATAATAGACACCGTCTTTATAACTTATGGTAATATAAAGCCGCAGATTTCATTTGACAGAGCATCTACTCTAGTGAAATTCGATAGCTTAAAAGATATTATGCTTTTTGTTTTGGAAGAACCTCTTTCTCCTGGTGACTCAATGAAGATGGACTTTACTTTAAAGAATAAGAAGAATCATATTTTTCACAGATATGCACCTGTAAGAGAGAATGGAACCTTTTTCAATAATTCTCAATTTCCTTCTATAGGATATCAAGTAGGATCAGAATTAACTGATAAAAAGACCAGAGAAAAATATGGTCTTGAGGATAAAGAACGGATGCCTCCTCCTACAGATACCATTGCAACTTTAAATCATGCATTAGGCAATGGAGCAGATTGGATAGGGTTCGAAGTGAAAATTGGAACTGCTGCGGACCAAATAGCTATGGCTCCTGGAAACCTAGTCCGAGAATGGAGTGAAAACGATCGAAAATACTTCCATTATAAGATGAAGCGGCCGATGGTCAATTTTTACAACATATGCAGTGCTCGATATAGTGTAAAAAAAGAAACTTGGAATGATGTAGAATTGTCTATTTATTATCATGAAGATCATTATTACAATTTGGATAGAATGATGCTTGCCCTCAAGGATGGATTGGATTATTTTACAAGAGAATTTGGCCCATATCAGCATGATCAAATGAGGATTTTAGAAGTGCCAAGAGTAGGATTTGCGCAATCATTTGCTAATACTGTTCCTTTCTCAGAAAATGTAGGATTCGTGGCTAAACCTGAAGATGGGAAAGAAGGTGGTGTTGATTACACTTATGCCATTACTGCACATGAATTAGCACATCAGTGGTGGGGACATCAGGTTATAGGTGCTGGCACTCAAGGAGCAACTATGCTCATAGAAAGTCTGTCAGAATACTCTTCTCTTAAAGTATTGGAAAAGCGGTATGGAAAAGATAAAATGCGCAAATTTCTTAAGTTTCAATTAGACCGTTATCTCCTAATGAGAAGTGCAGAACGCAAAAAAGAACAACCATTACTCTATGTAGAGAATCAACCTTATATCCATTACAGAAAGGGATCTATGGTATTTTATGCATTATCGGATTATATAGGGGAAGACAAATTAAATGGTATTCTTAGCAGCTTTATAGATAGCGTAAAATACCAAGAAGCTCCTTATACCACGTCATTAGAACTTTTGTCATTACTTAAAGCTGGGACACCAGATAGTCTGCAATATGTTATTGAAGATATGTTTGAGAACATTACACTCTATGATATTAGAGTCACTGAAGCTGATTATACTATAAATGATGATGGGACTTATACTGTGGATATCACAGCACATGTAACAAAGTATAGAACTGATGAGAAAGGAAGGCAACAATTCTATAACCAAGACAGTGTAACTACAATCTTAGAAATAGAAGGAAAGAAACGTCCTATAAGATCCTACCCACTCATCGATTTTGTAGATGTTGGAATATTTGGGTTAACTGAAAACGAAGAAGGCGAAGAAATTGAGAAAGAACTCTATCTACAAAAACATAAGATTATTCAGATAGAAAATAAATTCACAATTACAGTGAATGAGGAACCAAGGGAGGTGGGCATAGATCCATATAATAAACTAATAGATAGAGATAGTAATGATAACAGAAGGAAAGTGGAAGAAGGTGAAGAATAAGAGCAAAGCTATCAATTAGAAAAAAACCATGGAGTTGATTCTAAACTCCATGGACAATTTTCTGAGCAAATCTCTTTGATTAGGAAAAGAAACAACTTCATTCTAAGCCGGCTTGGATGAGGAGGGTAAGAATGAAGTGCCGATATTTTAAATGTCAACTTTATGGTTGTTAGCGATACTTGATGTGTTATGACCACATTAGTAAAACACTACGTCTTTTTTATTATCAACGACTAATGCTCTTTTCCAAAGTCTGATAAGTCGCAGAGAATACGCCATCCCTACGACTAAACGAGCAAGGTGGATCCATATTTATATGTTTAATGTTGTAACTAAAAATAGAATTTATATGTGTATAAATCAATTTTTCGGTACATTATTCTGATAATAGTTTTATAATCAGAATTATATGGAATAACTTTTTGGCTAGTCGTGGATGCAAAAATAGCTTAATTGAGGCTTCATCTAAGACCGACAAAGTGGAATAATAAGCCTAAATAGAATCTATTTTACTTACCCTACCATGTTTTCCGGTCTGACCCATTTGTCAAAATCTTCTGAAGATACATAACCCAGACTAAGAGCTGCGGCCTTTAGTGTTGTGTCCTCTTTATATGCCTTTTTAGCAATTTCTGCAGCTTTATCGTATCCGATTTTATTATTCAATGCAGTAACAAGCATCAATGAATTATCACAATGTTCTTTGATTTTCTTTTTATTGGGTTCAAGACCCACAATACAATTATCACAAAAACTAACTGCAGCATCCCCAATCAGTCGAGATGACATGAGGAAATTATAAATCATCATAGGTTTGAACACATTCAGTTCAAAATGGCCCGTCATTCCTCCTACATTTATTGCCACATCATTTCCTACTACTTGTGCCATTGCCATGGTAAGAGCTTCAGACTGTGTAGGATTTACTTTGCCTGGCATAATTGAAGATCCAGGTTCATTAGCTGGAATTATTAATTCTCCAATACCACTGCGAGGACCAGAAGCTAACATTCTAATATCATTACCAATTTTCATTAGTGACACTGCTATTGTTTTCAATGCCCCATGAGCTTCTACTATAGCATCGTGGGCAGCAAGTCCCTCAAATTTGTTCTCTCCAGTGATAAAGGGCATTCCTGTAAGCTCAGCAATCTTAGCAGCTACTTCTTCAGAGTAACCATTTGGTGTATTGAGTCCAGTTCCCACAGCGGTTCCGCCAAGAGCAAGTTCTGACAAATGAGCTAGTGTATTCTTTATGGCTCTTATGCCATGATCAATCTGTGAAACATATCCTCCAAGTTCTTGCCCAACAGTAACTGGAGTAGCGTCCATAAAATGTGTGCGTCCTATTTTTACAACATCCTTATATGCCTTACTTTTTCTTGCAAACTCATCTCTTAATTTCGTCAAACCAGGAATGGTTACTTGTATTAAAGAGGTGTAAGCTGCAATATGCATTGCGGTTGGAAACGTATCATTTGAAGATTGCGATTTATTTGCATCATCATTGGGATGAAGAGCTTTAGAACTGTCTGTTAGTTTTCCCCCATTTATCACGTGACCTCTATTCGCAATCACTTCATTCACATTCATATTCGTCTGAGTACCACTGCCTGTCTGCCAAACAACCAAAGGGAATTCGTCATCTAATTTCCCCGTTAAAATTTCATCGCAAACTTGAGCAATGAGCTTACTTTTTTCTGCACTAAGCACTCCTAGCTTAGTATTTGTCTGTGCTGCAGCCTTCTTCAATATAGCAAAAGCTCTGATAACCTCAATTGGCATTTTTTGCCCACCTATTTTAAAGTTTTGAGTTGATCTCTGCGTCTGAGCCGCCCAATAAGCTCCATCTGGAACATCTATATATCCTATGCTATCTTTTTCTTTTCTCAATGCTCTATTTTTCATGTATTGAATATTTGATACAAATGTCATCTTTCGCAACTAAAAGATCAAAAGAATCTAAATATATAAGCAGATTTAATCCAATTGGTTATTGCTTCTAGGTCTAATCTAAAAGGCGGACAATGGTAGTTTGTTATTTTAAGCTATTTCATTCTTTTCCTAGTTCAACTGCTCTATTGTATGCAGATACTGCGCCTTCAATAATTTTTTTATCTACTTCATTAGTTTCGAAAGAATCTAAGGCTGCTCTAGTAGTTCCTCCTTTAGATGCTACACGGTTCATCCATTCCATAGTGGAAAGGTCATTTTTCCTAAAAAGAGAAACTGCACCATCGAAGGTCTGGGTAACCAGAAGCTTCGCCTCATTTGTTGAAAATCCTAATTTTTCTGCAGCCTCCATCATGGACTGCATGAAGTAAAAAACATATGCTGGACCACTTCCTGATATACCTGTACTTGCATCTATATCATTTTCTGTATCAACTGGAATTGCCTCTCCAGTACTCCCCAATATTTGTTTAATCAATGCGCTTTCATCTGAGTTGATAATGGAAGAGGTACAGTATGCTGTCATTCCCTTTCCTACTTGTGCAGGAAGATTTGGCATTGCTCTAGCTACTTTTGGCGTGCCTAGAGCCATAGATATTGATTCCATTTTTACACCGGCCATAATAGAGATAACCAAAATTTCCGCAGTAACATGTGGCTTCATATTTGCAAAAAGACTCGCACTATGCTGAGGTTTAACAGCTAACATGATAATATCAACATTTCTTAATCCTATTTCTGGCTCAGTGTATACATCAAAGAGATTTTCCTCCCTCAGTTGCTTCACTCTAGGTGGATAGGCCTCTAAAATGGCAATATCTATTTCTGACATGGATGATTTTATAGACAGAGCATAGGTATGTCCCATGTTGCCTCCTCCTATTACCAATAACTTCATAATTGTGTTTATTAAGTCATAAATGTAAAATTTATTAAGTTGAGCCTTCATCCGTTTCTTCAAAAAAATGAATGACTTCTATCCAATTTGGTCTATTCAAATGAAAGGCAACAAAAGCTTTATTCAATTGCTACATTTGCAGTTATGATTAAGAAAATAATTTTAGTCCTCTTGGCCATTCTATTCGCAGGATATGTCTTTCTAGCATGGAGTATATCATCACAGATTCTCACGGTTAATTATAAAACCACTCAAGCACAAATTGCAGATCTCAATAATGGTTGGGTGGTAACTCATGATGATATCATCAAAGAAATGGGTGAGCCCGAAAAATTTGAAGTGAAATCTAAAGGAGATGTGAGAATTAGAGGAGAGTATTTTGAAAATGTAGATTCTATAAATTGTGGTGTTGTGATTTCTCATGGACATACCAGTGGGAAGACTGCAATGCTAAAATATGCCGACATGTTTTGGGATTGTGGATGTGATGTAGTCATCTATGATCATAGAGGACATGGAGAATCGGATAATGAAGCAATGCCGACAGCAGGTATAAATGAGAAAGATGATCATGTAGCTGTGACGGAATGGTTGAAATCAGAATCTGGGTTAGAAAATCATCAAATTGGCTGGGCTGGTGCTTCATGGGGAGCAGCAACAGTGTTAATGGCAGGTGCATATGAAAGTGAAATGGCATTTATCATGGCCGATGCTCCATATCAAGATTGGTTTACAGCAATTTATGAAAGAGGAAAGAAGCAATATGGAGGCATAGTAGATTTATTAAGCCCTGCAGCAATGGGATTCGTTAATATTAGAGCAGATATAGATTATAGACAAGCAAGTCCAATTTTAGCAGCCGCTAAAATCACAGAACCTGTTTTTCTAATCCACTCCCGGACAGATGGATCCACTGGTTCGCATCAATCCGTAAATATTTCAAAAAAATTACATCCTAATTGCACTTTTATACATACAGAATGGGGTGCAGATCATTGTAAAGACATCAATACTAGACCTGATGAATACAGAGCACTTTTGTACCAATTTCTTGAAGAAAAGGTAGGATCCTTTGGAAGATGTGGAAGGGAAACAATGGAATTTTAGTCAAATTAAGAAGGAATTATACCTGTCATTTTGAACTCACTGAGATTGATATGTGTTAACCAATTAGCAATTACATTATATGAGAATAAGCATCTTTAGAAAAGCCCATTTTAATGCCGCCCATCGATTATATAATCCTGACTGGTCGGATGACAAGAACTGGAAAGTATTTGGGAAGTGTAATAACCACAATTTTCATGGACACAACTATGAGCTAGAAGTGAAAATAACTGGTGAAATCGATCCTGCAACAGGATATGTCATGAACCTTAAAGAATTAAAGGATATTATAAAAATTGAAATTGAAAACAAGTTTGATCACAAGAATCTCAATTTGGACATTCCTGAATTTCAAGATATGATGACAAGTACAGAAAACTTCTGTATTCTTATTTACAATATTCTTAAAGGCAAATTAAACCCAGATTTTGATCTGACTATACGGTTATATGAGACGCCAAGAAACTTCGTTGAGTATCCTGCTTGATAGAAATTTGACTACTTAAAAATATAGGGAAAAATTATGCTTTGTTAAGGCGCATAACTTTGATAGGCTCGTTATTATCATCAAATAATCTGACGATATATATACCCTTGCTCAAATCATCAATTGTAAACGTATTCTTACCTAGCACTTCAAACCTCTTCACCTCTCTTCCAGCAATACTATTTATACTGATTGATTTCACTAAGTCAGGATGACTCAATTGAAAAACGTCTTGAACAGGATTAGGATAAATGCTGATTTTAGTTTTTTTAATGGTAGGATCTATCTTAAGAGTTTGGTCTGCAGCCATATCCGTTGGCAATAGTACCATAGTGAAGAGAATGATATGTAGTAAGATAGACTTCATTAAAACCGAAAATACTTCTTTTAATAGAACGTATGTATTACTAAAATGTTAACAACGCTTAATAGACAATAAAAAAGGGTGAATACCCTTTCCACGATACGAAAATACAAGAAATATTTATATTAAATATAAAAAAATACAATAATTTATATATTATTGATAATCAATATGTTACGTACACAATTGCTCAAATGCAAACTAAATGACATTTTAAAATTAAAACTCAATTTTACTTTGGTTTACCATGCCTTTATCACTCATTTCTAGATGTCGTGTCCATCAGAGGACATTATATTTATAAGCTCATCTAGCAATTAACGTTATAAGCTGTATACTTGAATGAACCACTCAAAATATTCAAAAACTATGCATATAGCTATTATTGGTAATGGCATAAGTGGAGTCACCGCGGCAAGATGGATTAGAAAGCTTAGTGATCACAAAATCACCATTATTTCCTCAGAAACAGAGCATTTTTATTCTCGCACTGCCCTAATGTATATCTACATGGGTCATATGAGATATGAGGATACCAAGCCATATGAAGATTGGTTTTGGAGTAAGAACAGAATTGATCTTTTACATGCTCATGTAAATGGTGTTGATTTCAAATCCAAGCATCTTGATCTAGACAATGGATCTAAGTTAAATTATGACAAACTCATTATCGCTACAGGTAGTAAGTCTAATAAGTTTGGTTGGCCAGGTCAAGATTTAGATGGAGTATCTGGGTTATACAGTTTTCAAGATTTAGAAAATATGGAACTGTATTCTGAGGGGTTAAAACGTGCTGTAGTTGTCGGTGGAGGGCTCATAGGGTTAGAAATGGCTGAGATGTTTCATTCGAGAGATATACCAGTCAGTATGATTGTAAGGGAGACTAATTATTGGGATAATATTATGCCTATAGAAGAAGCTCAGATGATTGGTGATCATATCATAGAACATGGTATCGATCTAAGGTTAGAAAGTAATTTACAAGAAATCATAGATGACGGCCATGGGAAGGTCTCTGGCATCATTGTCAAAGAGACTGGAGATCAAATCGAATGTGGATATGTGGGACTTACTGCAGGTGTGAGCCCTAATGTATCATTTTTGAAGGAAACTGACCTTAACATAGAAAGAGGGATAGTGGTCAATGAATATTTAGAATCGAATTTAATGGATGTATATGCTATAGGTGACTGTTCCCAACATAGCAACCCAGCTCCTGGCCGTCGTCCCATTGAAGCCGTATGGTATACTGGAAGAATAATGGGCGAAACAGTAGCACACACCATATGTGATAAAAAGACGAAGTACATTCCTGGAATTTGGTTTAATTCTGCCAAATTTCTGGATATTGAATATCAAGTATATGGCGACATACCAAGAGAACTTCCAAATGGAATCAGCAGCTTGTTTTGGAAACATGCTGATAATAAAAAAAGTATCAGAATCAATTTTGACACTTCTACAAAAGTCGTTATTGGATTTAATTTGATGGGAGTCAGATATCGACATGAGATTTGTGATAAATGGCTGGCCGAAGGTATCCATATTGAAGAAATGCTACCTCAATTAGCTTTGGCCAATTTTGATCCTGAATTTTATGATTGTTATGAAAAAGAGGTAGTAGCACTTTACAATGAACAAAACGGGACATCCATTTCTCTCAATTCTAAAAGAGGCCTAAATGACGTGTTTTCATTTCTCAAAAACAAAATAAGGGCTTGATTATGAAAACATTACAACATATAGGAATCGGATTGTTTTTTACAGCATTGGTCATTTTCACCGGCATGTTAGGACTTAACAACTATGAGTTTAAGGCTGATGCTATTAGCATAGAAAATGTTCATCATGCAGATGTAATCAAGCAAAAAGCATTAGAATATGAAATTTATAATACAACTTATAAATCTAGTTTTGCTGCAGAGTCTGCTTTTAAGAATGTTCTAAATTCAGCCCAGAAGACATTAGAAGAAAACTTCAAAAACGGAATAGCACCTGAAGGGGTAAGTGAATGGGATTATAGAATGGGCAATGGATGGATCAAAGGATATTCTAACAGTCATGTCATCGCTGCAGCCAATGGGCCAATAAAAAAGAGTCCTATGCAATTTTTCCTCTTGACATTTGGACTAGCCATATTAGGAGGACTGCTATTTATCATTCCTAAATTTTCGGGAATTGAAGGCATTAAAAACAATAGCATTTACCACCATGCACTTACTAGAGGTCTGACATTTAGATGGAAGGCTTTGTTTTTATCTGCTACCACCCTTGGAGTTCTACTTTACGGAATTTCATATATGGGCTATAACTTGCTTTGGCCTATTATCACCGCTGTGGCCACTCTTGTCATCATGGCTTTAGTGATTTATAAACATGAGGATAAAGAGAACAGGCCTGCACGTTCTTCATCTCCAGACATAACAGGATGGTTAGGCATGATAGCTGGTGTTTATTTTATCATTTTTTATATTCTCCTTTATTGGATGCCGCAGCATATCACAGCATGGACGGATATGGTAAGTCCAATTAGTCAGGCACTCAGTGGCAATGGTGCCTCACAATGGTTCCTGTATGGTCTTATGTATTCTGTCATTGTCATTGTGATGGGACTTCGAATGTTAGCTAAGTATAGACATAATAAATATCAGATATGGCGAACATCATCTGTCATGTTTTTTCAAACGGCTTTTGCTTTTTTGATACCAGAAATACTAGTCAGATTGAATCAACCTTGGTATGATTTTAAAAATATCTGGCCGCTGGACTATGACTTCTTTTTCAACTATAACTTAAATGAACTTACTCAAAGTGGAGGACTAGGTATTTTCATGCTAGTATGGGGGATATTGCTTACCCTTATTGGAGTACCACTTTTCACTTACTTTTTTGGAAAGAGGTGGTATTGCTCCTGGGTATGTGGTTGTGGTGGCTTAGCAGAAACAATGGGCGATCCATATAGGCAGTTAAGTGATAAAAGTCTGCGAGCATGGAAATATGAGAGATATATTATTCATGGAGTATTACTCTTTGCAGTGATCATGACCTTAATGGTACTCTACAGTTATTTCAGTGGAAATTCACAGATACTCTTTCTCAATAGTGATAATGTTCGAACTTGGTATGGGTTTTTAATAGGAAGTGCATTTGCCGGAGTTGTCGGTACCGGTTTCTATCCACTTATGGGGAATAGAGTGTGGTGCAGATTTGGATGCCCACTCGCTGCCTATCTTGGATTGGTTCAAAAATTCAAATCCAGATTTAGAATTACAACTAATGGAGGTCAGTGCATTTCGTGTGGAAACTGCTCAACATATTGTGAAATGGGTATAGACGTAAGATGGTATGCTCAAAGAGGCCAAGATATTGTTAGAAGTAGCTGCGTGGGTTGTGGTATTTGTTCTGCTGTTTGTCCAAGAGGAGTTTTGAGGTTGGAAAATGGAAGTGTAGATGTGGATAGCAGAGCAATGGAATTAAGGACTATTCATGTTGCAGAAGGTGATGTTAGGTTACTTGATTAAGCAATCACTTTTGGAATTATAGCCTTATCTCCATTTTTTTAAATGTATGAGTTTGAAAAGGAACAAGAATTAGATTTTATCGTCAATCTCTTCAGGCAATTTCTTTATTTTTGAAAACATAGAAAAAATGACATACTTGGTCTAAGTAATCAAGTATAATCTACACATTTGATCAGTTTTTACTTATTCTTGGAAAACTATGCTTAAAAAACTAAAATCACTATTTGTAATTGAGGAAGAAAGTCGATCTCCCAAAGAAGAAAGTTCCTCTTCGACTAAAGTATCAAAACCACAGTCAAAAACTTCTTCGAGTTCAAAATCTAACAACGCTCCTACTTCTAAAAACATCGCAATAAAGGAAGGCGCTCCTCAGGAAAAATTTGTAAACATTCTACTTGAAGCTGTTGAAAAGAACAATATTGACGGTTTCGATTATTTAGAATACAAACAATCTTTACAGTCATTATCTAAAATGAATATGGATGAGGCTACGCAGTTTAAGTCTGCATATGCTATGGCATCCACTATGGGGATAGATAAAGATAAATTGGTTAAAAGTGTGAAACACTATCTTGATGTATTGAAAAATGAAGAGTCAAAATTTAACCAAGCACTTACTAATCAAATCAATCAAAAAGTAGGACAAAGAAAACAAGAATTCAAAACCCTAGATGATACAATTTCGCAAAAGGAGAATCAAATAAAACAACTTTCAAAAGAGATTGAAAAACATAAAAAAGATCTAGAAAAACTCAAAGCAGAAGTGGACACGGCTCAAGGAAAAGTGGAAGGAACAAAAGCTAGTTTTTATGGATCCTATAAAGTTGTAGCCTCGCAAATGGAAGAGGATCTTAAAAAAATAAATCAGTATCTATAATTATGGTAAGTTCTGATTTTACAAGAAAATCATTTTGGAAGAGACCTGAGGGAGTTACTGGGATACTTTTTCTTCTAGCTGCCATCATTGGTGGAGGGTATGCAGTGATGACAGGTCTTGGAACAATACTGGCATTTGCATCAACTACCTTAGGATTAGTAGCTTCAATAGGTGTCCTTGGGTTAATTGTATTTATGGCTTTAGATAGCAAGGCCAGAACACTTGTAGGATATATGTACAAAAGTATAATGAGAGCTATTACTGGATTGTTTGTTCAAATAGATCCTATAGGCATCCTTAAGTCCTACGTTGATGAGCTTAAGGGGAATTTGAAAAAGATGAATAAACAAATCATCAAAATCAGAGGCCAAATGCACAAGCTCAAAGAGCTGATATTAAACAATCAAAAAGCAATAAATTCTAATCTGAATCAGGCCAATGCCGCCAAAAAGGAACAAAACAAATCTCAGGTCATCTTAAAAAGCAGAAAAGCAGGAAGGCTAAAAGAGAGTAATATGAAGCTCGAGGATCTTTATAAAAAGATGGAAATCCTCTATAGGGTTCTTATGAAGATGTATGAAAACAGTGAAATTCTAAAAGAGGATGTTGCAGATCAAGTAGAGATCAAGGAGCAAGAATTTAAAGTCATTAAGGCAAGTCATTCTGCGATGAACAATGCCATGGACATCATCAGAGGAGATAGTAATAAGAAAGAGATGTTTGAAATGGCCCTTGAAAACATTGCTGATGACGTAAGTCAGAAAGTAGGAGAAATGGAACAATTCATGGAGCTCTCGGAAAACTTCATGCAAAGTATAGATCTTCAAAATGGCATCTTTGAAGAAGAGGGCCTCAAAATGTTGGAGAAGTGGGAAAAAGGTGGCATGTCACTTATTCTAGGTGAAGAAAAAGATCAGCTCCTTCTTGATGCCGAATCAGATCAAGCTCTTGATCTCAACAAAGGAATGTTAAGCAAGGAAAAATTGCAGCGGGAGAATCAATATGACATGCTGTTCGACTAGAAAAGTAAAATTATAAAGCTCTAAATTTCTTCAGCAATATTATAATTGTCCTTTCCTGGTTTATTTCTAGCTACTAACTCTGCTAAAAATCCTGTTACAAAAAGTTGAGTTCCAATAATCAAAAGAAGAATACCAAAGTAGAATAATGGTCTATCATCTATGGAACTGGTCTTCCAGATGATTTTGGAAAGAGACAGATAAGTCAGGATACAAAATCCAACAAAGCTAAATCCCATTCCCCATGTGCCAAAGAAATGCATTGGTTGCTTAGAGAATTTTCCTACAAAAAATAGGGAGAGCAAATCCAAAAAGCCACTGATTATTCTTTTAGTTCCAAATTTAGAATAGCCATGCTGTCTGGCCCTATGCTCTACTACTTTCTCCCCAATTTTCGTATATCCAGCCCATTTAGCCAATACAGGCATCCATCTGTGCATATCTCCATAAACATGAATGCTTTTGACAACCTCATTTTTATAGGCCTTTAGACCGCAGTTAAAGTCATGGAGCGTTATACCGCTTACTTTTCGAGCAACAGCATTAAATAATTTACTAGGTACCGTTTTGGACATTGGATCATGTCTCTTTTTCTTCCATCCTGATACTAAATCATAACCCTCTTCAGTAATCATTTTATAGAGCACAGGAAGTTCCTCTGGGCTGTCTTGAAGATCTGCATCCATAGTGAAAACGACATTTCCTTTAGTCCTTCTAAACCCTTCACTTAATGCAGCAGACTTACCATAGTTTCTTCTAAATTTTATGCCCTTTACATTCGAATTCTTGTGTTTAAGGTCATTGATAATTTTCCAAGAATTGTCTGTACTGCCGTCATCGATAAAAACTATTTCATAAGCAAAGCCATTATTTTCCATCACTTCATTGATCCATCTGTACAACTCAGGAAGAGATTCGCTTTCATTAAGAAGAGGAATGACTATACTAATATCCATAAACAAAAAATGTCTGAAGCAACTTTAATGCCTCAGACAAAGGTATTTATATATTATGAAAAAAGTTAATCTAATAACTCTTTTTTATTATAGCACTGACAATAAGACTTATTATCAATCCTAAAATACATCCTCCGAGCCATCCTAATATAGCCTGGCCAAATGTCTGATGTTCTAGTTCATCTGCTGCTGCTTCCAACTGCTCATTCATTTCATCAGCCATTTCTTCATTCATTCCAAACATATCAGCCATCCATTGACCAGTCTCTGCAACTACTTCCTTCTGTACTTCTATCAGACTAGGATCAAGAAAGTTCACTTGAAAATATTGATGTAAAAGTGAGAGAAGAGAACCTATAGCCCAAACTAGAAAAGTATTCTTCAGTGCTTCTCCAAAACTTAAAAATCCTTCTTGATAAGCTTTAATTTCTCGCCCTGCCATGACCATACAAAATATTGGCACAGCAAATGAAAGTATGGTAGTCAGTGTACCTGTAAATATCATTTTAGGTGCAACAAACTGATAGATAGTATTGGTTACTACAAAAAACAACCCATATATGAGTCCCCATTTTAATGCAGGATGATTTAGCATATCTAAAAGATTTTTAGTGAATTACGAATTTAGGAAACTCAAATATGTTAGAATAATTTAATCGACTAATCTTTGTCTAAGAAATTATCAAATTACTACCCCTAGAATTTTTCCTGTCAACTCCTTGCCATAAAAAGGGCTATTCCTACATTTTGATTGGCAAGTCTTGTCATTATAAATCCATTTAGCCTTAGGATCAAAAATTGTGAGGTTTACCGCTGCATCTTCTTTTATGCTCTCTACAGATACTCCTCCCACGGAAGCTGGGCCATATGTCAATTTACTTATTATTGATTCTAATTCTATATCCGTATCCATTATAAGAGCTGAAAACACGGTTTCAATTCCACTAGCTCCAAAAGATGCTAACCCAAATTCCATGTCTTTTACATCATTTTCTAAAGGATAATGATTTGAAGAAATATATGTGATTTGGTTACTTTTTACTGCTTTAACTAATTCCTTTTTATCATCCTCATCCCTCAGAGGTGGAATAACTTTATGATTGGCATCAAAATCTGAACAAGAGCGAACATCTTTACATAAATTAAAATAAGAGACTCCCAAAGCGAATACAGCTGATGATTTCACAATATCTAAAGCATATTTTGTACTGATATTATGTAATACAAAATCAGTCTCTGCATATTCTGCTATGGATATCGCCTTTTGAATAGACATTGTCTCACTTACTCCTGGTAATCCAGGCAAACCTAAGGATATAGAAATGTCACTTTCATGTATCTGGCCTTCTGGATTGATATCAAAAGGACTTGGCGCATAAAGCACTTTAGCTTTCATAGATTTGGAATACTCCATCGCCTTCCTCAGTTCTTTGATAGGCCCGTTAAAGGTCAATCCGTCAGAGAATAGAAGTGCTCCTGATTGATGCAAGTCAATAAGTTCTGCTAGTTCTTTTCCCTCTGTCTTTTTTGTGATGCTGCATATGGGATACAATCCTACATTACCTGGACCATTATCATTAGTGTAATATTGGTATTGTGCTTTGTTATCAATAATTGGGTCAGTATTAGACCATACAAACACTTTAGTAAAACCTCCATTAGCAGCAGCAGCCTTCAAAGAATCTTTATCTTCTCTGTATTCATGACCTGGATCCCAGCACATTGCACCTATATCAATCCATCCAGGAGAAATATGTAGATTTTCACTTTCTATAATTTGGTCAACCTTTGAGTCAATTACAGATGCAATTTTCTTAATTCTACTGTTTTCTATTAAGACATCTACTTTTTGAAGGTGGAATGGAGATTTAAAGTCAATTATTTTGGCTTGTTTGAGTAGAACTTTTCGTCCATTTCGGCTCTGTATTATATTTTCCAGAATCTCAGTAGTATGGTTTCAATGGCCAAAAATAACAAAGCCAGCATAATACAATACTTCCAAAGCCGAAAACCGTGATCTTTTTGACTAATAAAATCTGTAAGTCCTGCTTGTATAGTCTCTTCAATAATATTTACATCAACTCCTATCTCATTTCTAATCTCCTCTAAATTCACTAAAGAAAGATTAGATTCTCTTCTATCATAATTAAATGCAAGGCTACTTTCGGCATTTCCATTTTTAGTCAAATTATAGATTCCAGCAGTATTAATTTGGTCCGTGATATCAATGAGATAATCATTCTTTTGTCTTATGAGTCCTGGTATAAACTCTGTGTCACCTCCGGTGATCAGGTATTTGGTCTTTTCACTTATGTCCAAATTTTGTGAAGTGATGATGTTATCCTCTCCTATGGTATAAGCAATTTCTGATTGATTACCAGATGAAATGGCTGCTTTGTAGAGTAATGGGATAAAAATTTCTGCGTTGGCCGAAAGGTCATTGAATTCTGAAGAAAGAGGAGCACTGCATACATATACTGATCCAGCTTCTAATTCATATTTAGCTAAATAAGAACTACCATCTCGGTAATCCAGAATTCTCTCCATAGCTCTTGATTGTGATACATTGACCACATAATTAGACGACGTTGCAGGAAGTTTGATATTTCTACTTATTCTTCTAAAAACATTTGAAAATATAAAGGCATCACTATTTATCCGTCCTACTTCTCTAGTCTGTTTTTGAATATTTCCAAAGTTATTGGCTCGTAGTCTACCTAAAAAATCACTATAGACTTCATTATTAATATTAGCACTTGGAAAGATTAATAAATTACCTCCACTAGAGACAAAGTCTTCCAAAACTGCAATAAGGCCACTACTCAAATTAGACAAATCTTCCAATATGATTAAATCCTGAGTGGGTATAATCTC
Organism: Saprospiraceae bacterium UBA7328; assembly: GCA_002471345.1. Taxonomy (GTDB): domain Bacteria; phylum Bacteroidota; class Bacteroidia; order Chitinophagales; family Saprospiraceae; genus UBA7328. The sequence goes on along the minus strand of DKPS01000195.1, from coordinate 97,390 downwards.
ATATTTTACTCTGTCTTTTTGAGCTGAAGTTCTATTAAAATATCCCAACGATTTATATGCTGCCCCCAAATAAGTATTTGATTGCGACTCATAAATACTTAATATGTTTATTTGTTGCTTGAGTTGGAATGCTATATGATATGTATCATCAAAAGTAACTGGATAGTCCTCTATTCTTACTTCAGCATCATGCCATCCTGTATTATTGATTGTCATGGCAGCAGTATCAGTAATAGTCGTTAAAGGAGGTATAGAAACCGTACCAAGAGGCCTAGTTTGATCTTCATAAAGTAAACTTAACTGAACATTATCTGCTGATTCTTGACTGTGATTGGTTAGAGTAATATTAAGGGCATTGCTTTCATTAAGCACTGGCACCACTGCATCAAAGACCACATCGTCGATACTTATATTGCGCTCTATAACCGGCCTTAACTGTAATAAATTATATTCCACTGTAGAATCCACAGGCTGCTCAAAAGTGGAAATAGATTCCTGAAAATCAGAAATCAAATAGGCAATTTTTTGGCTATTTTTTTGTGAAAGTGTTCTTTTTTGCACATTTCTGACTAATGCCAAATCACTAACAGAAGGGCTTGAATTGATCTCATCTATGTGACTCAGAGCTGTAGATTTATCAAAAAAATTGAGTTGTCTACCATTCAGTTCATTGGTAAGGATCTGATATTCATCAGACTCTCCATAAGCTTGAATAATTTGCCTTGCTCTCTCCTTTGCTATAGTAAGTAAAGCAGCATTATTTTGTGTAGCATTCATAGAAAATGAATTGTCAACAAAAACGCTGACAGCTTTTCTTCCGGCTTTCACTTCTTCTCCTTCAAAAAGAATAGGCTGAGCAAAGGCAAATACTAGAAACCCAAGCGCTAATAATCTGCTCAAAAGCACCAAAAGGTTTTTAATCCGGTTACGATTACTGGTTTCTTCTTTAAGTTCTTTGAGGAATTTCACATTAGTGAAATAGACCTTTTTAAATCTTCTAAAATGAAAAAGATGAATGATAATTGGAATGGCTAATGCCAATAATGCCCAAAGAAAAGAAGGAAAGAGAAATTGCATCTACACTATCTAGTTTTTCACTGTACGGTCACAAAAATGATGACTTTAAAGCATCTCAAATATTATAAACGAGAAAAGTGGAAGAAGGTGTGTTAGGAAGAAGGATAAATTAGAAATATCAAACCAATTTTTCCTTCCTTTTCCAAAGAGGAAGTGTTAATTCATGCTTTCAGTTAACGAAACCTAGAAACTCAACATCTTCTACGTATAATCTAAAGTCATAATTTTCCGAGATATTTATAAATCACATTATCCACATCACTTGGGACAAACAATGTCCCATTCTCATCAAAAGAAACATCTGATAGCTTCCATGTAGGTGGCATACCCTGTGGGGCTGTCAATCCTAAAGGAACATGATCAACTAAAACTGTACTAGATTTCGATTTCAAATCATATGCGAGTACCCGATTTAATCCAGTTTCTACTATTAAGAGTTTCCCTTTAGGACCAATTTGTAGGCCTTCGGGCAATTGCAATGAATCCAAAATCACTTCTGCTACATCCAGCTTGTTGCCTTTCTTAATAAACTGTAGAATCTTCCCTTGATAATAATCAGCGACATAGCAATTCTCATCGTCACAGGCCAGTCCCGATGGGACAATTAACCCACCACTTGCATCGAGTAGGATTTCTATATTATCACCTAATCTCCTAGTTACCATTGCAGCTCCAGGAGAAACACCTAATTCTGCAATAATCAATGAACCATTGTGCAAAATCGCATTTATAGGAACCGTCAGATCATGATAAGTGACTTCGGCTTCATTGGTTGTCACATTCCATACCTGTACTTCATTACTAAACCAAGAAGTAAGTGCCAATTTATCTCCTTCTGCATCAATGGTAAATGGTCCTATCACACCCTGCGAGCCTATCATATGGTGCCATGTATGCGATATTTCGCCTTGTTCATTCAATGATTTCATTGATAATATATCTGGTACTAGGATTCGATTACCTACTACTTCTATGTCGGCAGCATTACAAATAGAAGGAGAAATAATTACTCTTTTACTTCCATCCTTATTCACTTGGTAAAGACTTCCGTCTTGAGCATGGCTGACGAATAATTCGTTTTTAGAATTAAAAGCCAAATTATCTGCTCCTACATATTCTGGTCCAGATGCAATTTTTAGCTTTTCTCCTGTCTCTACATTGATTCGGTAGATTTCTCCTGTCTTATGATCGATAGTGTGCAAAGTACCTTTTGAATCAAATTTAACCGCTGCAGGAGTTTTCAAATCATCTACTATAACTTCTAGCGAACCTTTGTCTACATTAATTTTCACAATGTGCCCTTTAGACCAGATAGGCCCATATAAATAACCATCTGGGCCAAAATCCATTCCGTTGAGCCATCCTAATTCTTTGATAATCAATCGAGGAGGATCTCTAAGTTCAGGATCTAATTCATACAAACCATCACCTTGAAAGTCTAAGGCCACAAAGAGTCTACCATCATCAGAAAAAGTAATAGGATTAGCACCCGGTGAAAGAAATTGTCGGCTGCTGATACCTTCCTGTGTAATACGTCCAACTTCTCCAGTAAGTATAGAAGTAAAATACAATGATCCATCTGGCCCGAATGTCAAATCATCTGGACCTTCCACTCCATCTGCACCGGTAAGAGTATCTATAATTTCTCCATTATCAGTATCCACGATTCCAATAAGTCTACCTACAACTGATGCAACATGCAATTGATCATCTTCATCAAAGTAAAGTCCATTTGCCCCTTGAAAAAATGCCCCTTTTATGAGGATACTATCCAATGGTTCTGCTTTTGAATTTGAAGATTCCTCAGCTGTAGGACTACATGCAATAGTGCAAAGTCCGATTAATGTATAAATGAGAATATTCAGGGTTCTTGTTTTATTTCGATACATTTTATTTGTTTATGTCATTTTTCAATTTCACTTCATTAAAGTAGTCATTATCTATACAATTTTGACTCTCCATGAATTTTGAAATCATCAGAACTATTTAGGCTTTAATTTTGAAGACCCAATTAACATTATGTCCAGAGCAGATTAATTACAAGCCATGCAGCTACTTACTACTGAACAAAAAGATTTAGTCCTTACTTCAATGATAAAGTTATTGGATATAAATCGAGGAACATTTCTAGAAGCAAATGCTCAAGACTGTGCCGCCTATGATTCCACTGATCGTGCCATGTATGACAGACTAGTCATGAACGATGAGAAAGTGGAAGGTATGATAGAAGCAATAAAAGCTATCAGAGAGCGAAAGGATCCAATTGGTTCAGTAAAATCAGAGTTTTTCCATGAAAATGGAATGAAAGTGGTAAATAAAACTGCTCCATTTGGAACCATCATGATCATATACGAATCTAGACCTGATGTGACAGTAGAAGCGGCCGTAGTCGCATTCAAATCCAACAATAAAATCATACTTAAGGGTGGTAAAGAAGCTAGAAAAAGCAATAGGATTCTAGTACAGTGTTGGCATAAAGCACTTAAAGAAAATAACCTTTCTGAAGACTGGATAACTTCATTGGAGCTCAGTCGATCAGAAACTCAAGAGTATTTAAAAAATCCGCCAGGCCCTATTGATCTCATTGTCCCTAGAGGAGGAGATGGACTCATTCATTTTGTAAAATCACATGCTAAATGTGCGGTGCTCATAAGTGGTAGAGGTAATAACTTCCTGTATGTCCATGACGATGCAGATTGGCAAAAGACTATTCCAATAATTTTAAATGCTAAAACAGATAAAATCTCGGCATGTAATGCTCTGGATAAAGTCTTAATAAATAAAACCATAATAGATCTCGATAAAAAACTAAAAGAACTCTATCATATACTTTGTGAAAATAATGTAGAAGTATTAGCAGATAAAAATGCAGTTTTATCACTTCCTGGTTGCTCCGTAATAGGTCAAGAAGAAATTTGGAGTGAGGAGTTTTTAGCAATGAAGATTTGCATTGGACTCTCAGAAAACATGCATTCTGCTATAGGCAAAATCAATACTCACAGCGGAGGTCACTCCGTGACAATTATGACAGAAAGCATGAAAACAGCATCGTCCTTTATGGATCAGATAGACAGTGCCGCAGTTTATCACAATGCCTCTACTAGATTCACAGATGGAGGGCAACTTGGTATTGGAGCAGAACTGGCAATTAGTACTGATAAATTGCATCATAGAGGACCATTAGGGTTAGATCAATTAGTGACTAATAAGTGGTATATATATGGGAATGGACAGGTGAGAGATTGAATGTAAATGTTACATATGTTATTTGTACTCTGTTTAAATCATTAAGTTACATCACATCTTAAAAAAAATGTCGCCATCCATGGTTTAATCAAAATAGTAAGCCAATGAATATTTCTAAAAAACAATCGAAAGCTTAACATCGCACTAAGGATTAATGGATACTCTAAAAGAAATACTAACTCTGGACTCAAATGCAAAAACAGTGCATTTCAAGAAGGGGAAAATTCTCCAAAGTGCCGGTGCAAATACCGATGTATCCTTTTTCGTCAAAGAAGGACTACTCAGAAGTTACACCATTGATGAAAAAGGAAAAGAGCATATTTTTATGTTTGCTTCTAAAGGTTGGTTAATAGCAGATATCGAATCACAAGAATTCCATCAACCCGCAGAACTTTTTATTGACTGTTTAGAGGATTCAGAAGTTGTTGTTTTCGATAAGAGATGTTTCAAAATTGCTAACCTAACCACTGATCAATTACAAAGAAATACACATTTATTGTCAAGGAGAATAGCAGTATTACAAAGAAGGGTATTAATGTTAATGAGTGCATCCGCAAGAGAACGATATGAACAATTTTTAATATCATATCCCGACCTGCCAAACCGTGTTCCACAACGTATGATTGCATCTTACTTAGGAGTGACTCCACAAGCTTTAAGTACAATTAGGGGTATACAAGCCAGAAAAAAATAAACTTAATCATCAATTTGTTAATCTACATGAATGCATAGCTTTATGTAAGTACTGACTTTTGTGCCAAACAAAATTTAGGACTTATGGAAAAAGCAAAATTAATCATCAGAATACTATTGGGTCTGATGTTAGTCATTTTTGGGTTGAATAAATTTCTTCAATTTATGCCTTTACCTCCACTACCAGAAGCTGCAGCTGAATTTATGGGAGCCTTAATCAAAAGTGGATATATCATGGTCATTGTAGCGATAGTAGAAATTATAACTGGACTCTTATTACTTCTAAACAAATATCAATCACTGGCTCTAATTGTTATTTTTCCTGTTATACTCAATGCCTTTTTATTCCATCTCTTTTTAGATATTACTGGAATTGGAGGAGCTGTCATTGCTGTAACTATGAATATTTTTCTATTGATACAAAACAAGGAAGTGTATAATCAAATATTAAAACCATAATAAAAAATTAGACAGTTATGAATAAAATATTGAGCATAGAACCTTTAGGTTTCCCATGGAAGACTCAGGATCCATTTTTATTTTGTGCTTACCATAGAGATGAGTATCCGAATGGAAATTCTTCGATGGGTGTGGATATAGAAGAGCTAAATCAGAGAAATATTGGTCAAGACTTCACAGTTAAAGATGGGTGGAGAATGTATCATGGCCGCACCATTCCAGGATTCCCATATCATCCCCACAGAGGATTTGAAACCATAACTATAAACAAGGAAGGTGTAGTTGATCATTCTGATTCTCTTGGTGCTGCGGGTCGATTTATGGGAGGAGATGTACAATGGATGACTGCTGGGAAAGGGATTCAACATTCTGAGATGTTCCCGTTAATAGAAGAGAAAAAAGGAAATCCATTGGAGATTTTTCAAATTTGGCTTAACCTTCCCAAACAGTCCAAAATGGTAGACCCCCATTTCAAAATGCTTTGGAATGAAGATATACCTGTAATCAATCATTCAGATTCATCAAATAGAAAAACGTCAATACAGATCATTGCTGGCAAAATAGATGATGTTGAAGCCTTGGGCCCTACTCCAAATTCATGGGCGGCAAACCCACATAATTCTGTTGGTGTTTATACCGTAAAAATGGAAGCAGGTGCAAATTGGAAGTTGCCTAAAACAAACCCAGAAGCTAACCGCTCTCTATTCTTTTATAAAGGAGAAAGTTTTCAAATAGAAGATCAAAACATAACCTCTGATCATATGATAGAGCTTGCTTCAAGTGAGGATATAGAAATTCAAAATGGTAATCAAGATGCTTATTTTTTGATTCTGGAAGGAAAACCAATAGGTGAACCTGTTGCGCAACACGGTCCGTTTGTCATGAATACACAAGAAGAAATTAGGCAAGCAATGAAAGATTACGGCAAAACCCAATTCGGTGGATGGCCTTGGGCAGAAACTGAAGTTGTTCATTCTAGAAGTAAAGGGAGATTTGCTTTGCATAGTGATGGCAAGGAAGAAGCTAAATGATATTCTGATAGAATTGAAACCACCGGAACCTTACAAAATAGAGGTGATTTAATATGGTCATCTCTATTTTTATTACATTTTTTGAGACATGAAGCTACCTTCAAAAAAGCCACAATAGCAAAGAGTGAAATGGGAATAGAAAAGCTGCTAATTACTGAAAAAGTTTACATAGCAATCATTCCAACACCCTGTTCACTTGAGACTTTCTTTTTCAAAGTATGAGGAATAGTTGACCTTAAAATATTAAGAGTGCTGAGTTCAAGAGTAAGCAACCTCACAATAAGGAATAGGCTGAAAGCATCAATAATATCATGAACAAGCTGAGTGAATCATAGGTCCAATTTAATATTGGACTTCGTTAATAAGTCGATGATTTATTTCTTGTCATCAGAAGGCAAATCTGGATGTTCTAAATGATCCATAAGATAAATCAAGTCTGTTATAATCAACACTCATGATCCAATATTACATTGTTGTATAGAATTCATTTTATGCCTATTGGCTCTTAAAATTAGTAGAATTAGATTCAATGCATAGCATCTATATTTTCAAAAATTATCTTCAACTAATGTGACTGATACTTCGTTATAAGATTATGAATTCAAAATGGGTCATATGGTTTCTTATATCATCTCTTTGGTTAAGCTGTGGTGACAAATCTATGTCCAATGGGCCTAATATAGATCCTGATGATCTCACTCACATAGAATATAACCCTTCCGATTTTAATCTTAACATTCCTGATAACTTTCCACAAATGGATATCCCACCCGACAACCCGAATACTGTGGAAGGAGTAGACTTAGGGAGGCTTCTTTTTTATGACCCCATTCTATCAGTAGATAGCACTTTGTCCTGTTCTTTTTGCCATTTACCAGTTGGTAATTTTACTGACAACTTAGCATTGAGCTTGGGTGTAAGCGGAAATTCTACAATTCGAAGTTCGATGACACTATTGAATATAGGATTCGTAAACAGTGGTCTTTTTTGGGATGGCAGATCGGACATACTTGAGCATCAAGCATTACTTCCTGTTGAGGATCCTGTGGAACTGGAAGCTGACTGGATAGAAATAGAGCAAAAATTGAGAAATAATAACACTTATCCATCATTGTTTAGAAAGGCATTTGGAATAGAAAACATACTGGAAATTGATAGAGAATTAGCATCTAAAGCCATTGCCCAATTCGAACGAACACTTATAAGCAGTGGCAACTCTAAATATGATCAAGTGATTCGTGGAGATGCTGTATTTACTGATCAAGAACTTCAAGGACATGACATTTTCTTTGATATTGATGAAGATATAAATCGACATGCTGAATGTGGTCATTGCCATAATGCCCCTTTATTTACTACTAATGAATATTTTAATAATGGAATCCAAACTCCCGTAGGGGACAACACATTTAAAGATAATGGCCTAGGAGAAATAAGTGGAAATCTATTTGATAATGGAATGATGAGGACACCTACACTTCGCAACATTTTTCATTCTGCACCTTATATGCATGACGGCAGATTTGAGACTTTAGATGAAGTCATAGACCATTATATCACTGGAGGACATCCCACAGATAATTTGGCCCCGGTCCTCAGACCTCTTACGATGAGTGATGAAGATAGGGCTGCACTTATTGCATTTATAAGAACCTTAGAAGACTTAGATTTCATCAACAATCCAGATCATCAAAATCCATTTTAGCGAAAAACGTTGCCTCCAAATAAAAGCCTTGTCTTCTATCATTGTGATTAAAAAACTATTCCACGTAATCTGGATTCCTTTCTTTCGGAATTGGGGCATTTGTCTCTTTCCACCAATTCTGAAGCAACATTAGCAACTCTTTCTTTTTGATTGTTTCTATTTTAGATAAGTCATTTTTCTCTCCAATATCATCATCCAGGTTATAGAGTTCTATTTCATTTTGTTCAAAATAATAATGAAGTTTCCACTTTCCAAATCTAATCACTGAACCAGGTCGTGTTCTAAATAGAGAATCACGATTTTCACTGTTATGGTTTTTGTAAGCTTGTAAATATATTGGGAAGTGCCAGAATAGAGGACGGTCTAATTCAGATTTGTTATCAAGTAATATTGGTAAAAGGTTTACACCGTCGTATTCATCATTATTCATTTCAATCCCTGTACATGCTAAAATTGTAGGCAAAATATCAAGGTTGGTTATAGGAATATTAGACTTGCTTTTTGCTCTTATCTTATCTTGCCAAACAAAAAAGAAAGGCTCTCGTATTCCGCCTTCATAATAACTTCCTTTTCCAGCTCTCAAGGGATGTTGGTTAGTTATTCCAAAAAGTCCTCCGTTATCAGATGTAAAAATGATGAGAGCGTTTTTAAACAATCTTCTTTCATTAAGATTTTGAATCAATAAACCAATATTTCTATCTAGATTTTCAATCATCGTAGCATATCCCATATTATTCTGACCAATCTCTGACTGCTTATTCTCATAATTGGGTAATAAACTATCAATTGGTTGAATTGGTGTATGTACTGCATATGGGGCATAATAAAGAAAAAAAGGTTCGTTGACCGAGTCTACAGACTCTATGGCCTTCTCCATAATTTGATCTGTAAGATATTTGTCTCCATTAATACCGACATTCTTATATGGAGGATAATAGCTTTTGGGATGACCATTATGCCCACCACCAATATTCAGATCAAAACCAAACGAAATAGGAGAATCACTTAAATGCCATTTGCCAGCATGAATAGTAAAATATCCATCTTTATTCAATATTTGTGCTAGTGTAGTTTCGTCTTGAGCTAATGTTGTTTTGTTAGGGGTAGGAATGATTAATCTATCTTTTGATTTTCCTCTTTTTGAGGATCCGACAGTATAAATGCCATGATGGGTTGGCCATTTGCCAGTCATTAAACTCGCCCTGCTAGGAGCACAATTGGCAGCGGCAGCATAACCATTTGAGAATTGCATCCCGAGTTGAGACAGTTTATCAATATTGGGTGTATTATAATAGTCACTCCCCATAAAGCCCAAATCCTTCCAACCTAAATCGTCAATATTTATGAGAATAATATTGGGTTTTACGTCAATGTCTTGGTTTCTCCAAGAAAGAAGAAGCAAAACAAAACCGATGAAGAAGATTAAGCTTTTGTTCATAAGGAATCCCATAAATCAATGGAATTGATAAAATTTCAATTTTTATTAAAACCTATAATAGGACAATAATCACAAATTGTGATGAATGTATTCTACAGCAGTTTGAGATCAATTTTGAATAGTCCTTTTACAATTCCATTAATCCTTAAACAAATCAAAGTCGACAGCGTCAATTTTCTCTTTGTAGGTCTTCCAATCCCCTTCCATATACTCAGCTTGTTTTCCTAATACTTCATCAAGCAGAGTTAATGCCTGATCTACTGATACTTGAGCATTAGGTGTAGGAGTGCCGTATGAAGCTCTTAGATATCTTCGCGCCATCCCAAGATTTCTAGTCAGTGTATTCGGATTTCGTTGTATTCCTTTTAAGCCTTCTTTATCCATATACAAAGCCATCAGGTCTTCTAAATTCTTCTTTGCTTCCTTATTAGCTTTCTTGATTTCTTTCTTCTGCTCTTCATCTTCTATTGTCTCGGAAAGTTTTCCTACTAATTCGATTGACTTTTTAGCCGTTTTTAATTCGTCATATGCATCTGCTGCTTTTGTCATACTTATGCTGTAATTATCATAAGCTTTTTTCATATCCATCATATCGGCATCAGTGATATAGTCTACTCTAGGGTCTAATTTCACATCTACCGTAGTTTCTGCAGTGGCATCTCCATATGTAGCGAGAATGGTATAAGTTCCTGGAAGTGCAGACAATCCTGAAGGAAGGTCACTATCTTTTTTAGGATCATTTCTACTTGGGCCTCTCACTCCATCTGTCCTAAGATTCCATGAGGTTCTGACCAATCCTTTCTCTTTTATTTCTCTTGAAAATTGTCTTACTGTATCTCCATCAGAATTGATAACTGAGAATCTCACTTTATCATCTTTCTTCTTATCTTTTTTGTCTGTTTTCTCCTTCTGAGGCATCTCCTTTTTGGAATTCTCTTTCTTTGACTTCTTCTTATCACCTTTCGCTTCTTTCGCTTCTTTCTCTTCTTTTGGTTCTTTACTATCTGGTTTGATCCACATGGATATCATTGCATTTGTACTCTTATTCTCACCTACAAATTCAGCTTGTCCTATGAATCTTATACCTTGATATGATCTATTATTAGAAAGATATCCATCTGTAGCTGATACTACATCAAAGGCTTTAGAAGTATATTTACTTTTTGCATATTGGCGTAATGGACCTATATCATCCAATACCCAAAAGGCTCTACCAAATGTACCAAATACCAAATCATCAAAAGTCTCTTGAATGGCTAAATCTCTTATCTGTACAGGTGGCAAACCGTTCTTCCAGTGTTGCCATTTTTGACCTTTATCAAAGGAAATATACAATCCTACATCAGTACCTAAGAATAACAAATTAGGTTCTTCATTATCCTGAATGATGCATGTCACAAATCCTTTCACCTTTCTATCATCAACTAACCTTCTCCAAGTACGGCCATAGTCCGCGGTATGATACATATAGGCTGACCAATCATTTTGTCTATAATTATTTACAGCAATGAATGCCTCTTCAGCATTTGTATTGGACAATTCTATTTGTGGTATCCAAGCTGCAGTTGGAAGTCCTGGCATTCGAGTGCTAACTTTCGTCCAATTGTCTCCTCCATCTTTTGTCACTTGCACGTTGCCATCATCCGTACCTACCCATATCACTTTTTTGTCTACGGTGCTAGGCGCAATAGCAAGAATACAAGTGTTATTTTCTGCATTTGTAGCATCAATTGTGAGCCCACCAGAAATGTCTTGATGATGTTTACTGGTATCATTAGTTGTCAAGTCAGGGGATATAATATTCCAACTCTCTCCACAGTCAGAGCTATGGTGCACAAATTGACTACCATAATACAAACCACAATTGGTTTCTGGCTCTAGTGCAAATGCGGCATTCCAATTATATCTCAACGTAGTACCTTCAGGGTGATTAGGTCTTATAAATTTATTCACACCAGTTTCTTTATCTACAAATCCCAAATTTCCTCCCTGTGACATTCCATATACGAATCTGTTATCATCCGGTTTAGCTGCAGCATCAAAGCCATCTCCGAAAAACACTTCCTGCCAATCTCCATTAGTAATACCTCCACTTTTCAAAGTGAAAGCAGGACCTACCCATGTACCATTGTCTTGCATCCCACCATATACATTGTATGGGAAGTCATCATCCACATTCACATGATAAAATTGGCCAACTGGAAGGTTGGTTATAAACCTCCATGTGTCGCCGCCGTCATGAGAGATGTTCATACCTCCATCATTGCCATCTATCAAATAAGAAGGGTCATCAGGTGATATCCAAAAAGCATGATGATCAGGGTGAACATTGTTTCCATAATCAGCTATAACATCGAAAGTCTTCCCACCATCTTTACTTCGAGATACATAAGTGTATATGCTATATACTCGATTCTCATCTTTAGGATCTACATAAAGTTCATAGTAATAAAATGGTCTATTTCCGATGTTTTCATGAGTAGAGTGTTCTTTCCAAGTTTCTCCACCATCCCATGATTTGTAGAGTGCATTCTCTTTGGCCTCAATAAGTGCATATACCACATCAGGGTTTGATGCTGATATAGCTATACCCATTCTTCCTAGATCTCCTTTGGGTAATCCATCTTCGTCACTCAGTCGTTTCCAATTGTCACCACCATCATAAGTGATATATAATCCTGAACCTTTTCCTCCACTATTAAAGAAAGCTGGAGTACGTCCAAATTCCCACATGGCAGCTATCAGCTTATTAGGGTTTGTTGGATCCATCACCATTTCTGCTATTCCTACACCGTCATTGACATAGAGTGATTTATTCCAGGTTTTTCCTCCATCTGTAGATTTGAAAACACCTCTTTCGGTTGTCTTACCCCATTGAGGGCCTTGAGCACCTACGTAAATAGTACCTGGACGACTTTCATCCAAAAGGATACGATGTATATTCCGAGAATCTTTCAGCCCTTTAAAAGTCCAGGTTTTTCCTCCATCTAAAGATTGGAATATTCCCGCTCCTGCATTCTGGCTATTACGAGGATTCCCCTCTCCTGTTCCAACCCATATCTCATCTGGATTTGATTGATTGATCTTTATAGCTCCTATAGAAAGCACATCTTGATCATCAAAAATCGGCTCCCAAGAGATTCCTCCATTCTCACTTAACCACACACCGCCTGATGCAGAACCTACAAAAATTCTGTCCTGATCAGAAAGATCAACATCAATAGCAGTAATACGCCCACTCATACCTGCAGGTCCTATATTTCTAGCCTCCATAGCCTTGAAATCTTCAGTATTGAATGATTGAGCTATGAGTAAAAGTGAAGAAAGATTTAGAATAGTGAGAGTGACTAGTTTTTTCATTATTTATTTCTTTTTAGAAAAGTGAAGGCAAAATAATGAAATGTCAGGTTTTGTGCTTGCAAATGAGTGATTGATCTATATATTATCAGAATTGCTTCAATATTTAAATCATTGAAGTGGTTTCATTATGTGGTAGTTACGACTGAAAAGTACAAAATGGCATTTTTACTGTAACAAAAAAAAGGTGACTCTTACATAAGTCACCTTTCATATAAATTGAACGTCAAAACAATCTACAAGTCTTTTGGTAGGATTACGCTGTCTAATACATGAATCACTCCATTAGTGGCTTGTACATCAGTAAGAATAACATTTGATACATTCCCTCCGGCATCAGTTATTGTAACAGAAGAACCACTTATTCCTATTTTGATCATTTCACTATTTACTGTAACTACATTCATTCCATTAGAAAGATCTGTGGATATTACATTCCCTGATACAACATGATAAGTAAGGACTTTCGACAATTGATCAGCACTCAATGTAGCTGCCACATCTGAAATAGCATCAAATGCACTATTCAAAGGCGCAAACACTGTAAAAGGACCATCTCCACTCAATACACTTACTAACTCTCCGGAAGCCGCACCCAACGCTCCAACTAAAGATGTAAAATTGGAATTTGCAACCGCATGACCAACGATATCTAGTGGAAGAATTACTTTGTCTATCACATGTATCACACCATTAGAAGCTGTTATATCTGCAGAAGTAACCGTAGCTGTTTGGTTAATAGTTACTACACTTCCAGTTTTTTCTATTAATGCTGAAAGCGCGGTATTATTCGGGGATCCTGTTGACGCTGTAGAAACATAAGTTTGTCCTTCCACAATTTCACCTGATGTAACTGTTGCTCCTAAGACATGATACAAAAGCACATCAGTCAAAGTTTCGTCTGAAAGAGAATTAAGATCAATACCAGAATTTGTAAAAGCTGAATTAGTGGGTGCAAAAACAGTATATGTTCCGGTTCCATTCAAAACTGACACAAGTCCCACTCTGTCAAGAGCAGAGACCAAAGTTGAAAATTGAGAATCTCCGGCAGCTATATCCGCAATGGTTAAAGGTTCATTGATTATTATCTCATCGTCTCCACAAGAAATGAAAATCAAAGAGGATAGTAAGAATGTGACTATTGAAAAAGTTTTAGACATAATTTTTCTATTTGTTATGACTCTTTAACTCACAAAAATCTTTTTTGTTTAATCTTTTTTTTTTTTTGTTAAACATTATAGAATAATAATGCCTCAATAAAAAAGAGATGTGTCCCTTAACATATATGCTATATCTTTCGACAAAAAAAATATGAGATTTTCTTTTAGCGTTACTCTTTGTTTATTTGCCCAGCTATTTTATGCTCAGATTAATAGTGAGAGAACACATTTGGCTATAGATGAATTGACTTCATTCATATCCATTCCAAATTTCGGTTTAAATGAAGAAGACATCATTAAAAACATTAGATGGTTAGAAACCGCATTTGATAAAAGAGGATTTACAACGCAAAGACTTAAGACAACAGGAAACCCTCTTCTTCTAGCAGAGCGACAAAAGGATCCATCTCTACCAACTATTCTTTTCTATATGCATCTCGATGGTCAAGCAGTAGACCCAGGTAAGTGGGATCAAAAAGATCCTTATCATGCTGTTATCAAACAACAAAATAAAAATGGAGAATGGGAGAAAGTGGATATTACCAATCAAAGAGAAATAGATCCTGAGTCGAGGATTTTTGGAAGATCTGCATCTGATGATAAAGGACCAATTATAGCTTTTTTAAATGCTATAGACCAAACTTCTGCAAATCAAATCAAACACAACATTAAAGTAATACTAGACGGAGAAGAAGAGATAGGAAGTAAACCATTAGCGGCGGCTGTAGTCAAATATAGAGAGCTACTTTCTGCTGATGCTCTAATTATAAATGATGGGCCTGTTCATACTTCAGGCAAACCAACTTTGACATTTGGGTGCAGAGGCATAATGACACTCAATATGACGGTCTATGGACCTATAAAGCCTCAACACAGCGGTCATTATGGCAATTATGCTCCAAATCCTATTTTTAATCTGGCTGAGCTATTGGCTTCAATGAAAGACGAAAAAGGTAGAGTAACGATAGAAGGTTATTACGATGGCATTTCACTAGATGAAGAAACTAAAAAGATCTTATCAACAGTCCCAGATGATATAGAGACCATTCATGGACTTCTCCAAATCGCTGAGCCAGAAGAGGTAGGTAAAAATTATCAAGAATCTCTTCAATATCCATCCCTTAATGCAAGGGGCATTTCGTCAGCATGGATTGGAGCACAAGCACGGACGATTGTACCTGATAATGCCACGGTAGCTCTAGATACTCGTCTTGTTACTGAGAGTGATCCTGATCATTTGATCCAAGCTATCAGAACACACATAAAGAAACAGGGCTTTCACATAGTGGACCATGAACCAACTAGAGAAGAAAGAATGAAATACTCTAAATTGCTTTATTTCTATAATAGTGGAGCTACTCTTCCTTTCCGTACTGATATGAATACACCCATTGGTAATTGGTTAGAAAAAGTGGTCAAAAAGACAATGGAAGAAGATCCTGTGAAAATTAGAATTATGGGCGGCACTGTTCCTATTGCTGCATTTATAAATGAGTTGAATCTTCCAGCTGTGATCGTCCCAATGGTGAACCCGGACAATAATCAGCATAGCCCTAATGAAAATTTAAGAATAGGTCACTTCCAATATGCAATGAAAATGTTTGAAGGAATATTGACTACTGAAATGAATTGAATTTTATAAATATGAAAACGATACTATCAATTTGGATTGCTTTATTTTTTGTTTCAAATACATTTTGTCAAAAAGCTACTGAAGGACCAGTTTTTTCAGATATGGGACCTGTATTCGATGTGAACAATGCTGATTTCATTCCAGAGAAAGGCGAAATATTAAAAGCCATTTTCGATATTGATAGAAAAGTGAGCGATCACACTAAAGCTAATCCATTAATCACAAGTCTTCATAGGTATTACAATATGCATGTAAGACATGGAGTAGAAGAAGAGGACATCCACTTGGCTTTTGTAGTGCATGGATCTTCGACTGATCATGTGATGAATGATGAATCATATCATAAAAAATATGGACTTGATAATCCCAATACTTCATATATCAAAGCTCTCTCAGAAAAAGGTGTAAAAATGTATATATGTGGCCAGTCTGCTTCATACAAAGGCATCAAAAAAGATGACCTTAATCATGAGGTCAAAATGGCTCTTTCCGCGATGACAGTTCTTACGACGTTTCAAATGGATGGCTACGGTATCATAAAATTTTGATTATCTCATGATAAAAACATTAACAAGTTTTAGATTTATAATCATCGCCACTTCATGTATCATTTTACTGAATTGTGCATCCATTAACGAACCAATTCCCTCTACTTTCACGAATATCAAAGAGATCAGTCCTAGTATAGTTATAGAGATGAGATATTATAGCTCTGATAACTTTATTGGAAAGCGAATTGATGGATATCACAATCCAAAATCTTTCATTACAAAAGAAGCTGCATATGCACTAAACAAAGTTCAATTGGAATTAAACAAAAAGGGATTATCTCTCAAAATATTTGATTCATATAGACCACAAAGGGCTGTAAATCATTTTATCAGGTGGGCAAAAGTTCTTGAAGACACAATAATGAAACGGCAATATTATCCTAATGTGAAAAAAAAGGACCTATTTGATTTAGGCTATATAGCGGAGAGATCAGGGCACAGTAGAGGAAGTACTGTGGACCTTACTATTATAGAATTGATAAATGGAGCTGAACTAGATATGGGAAGTTCTTTTGATTTTTTTGGACGTAAGTCCCATCATTCATATAAAGATATCACTAATAAACAAAAAGAAAATCGAGCATTATTAAAATCTACAATGGAGAAATATGGATTTAAGCCTTATTCAGAAGAATGGTGGCATTACACGTTGGCAAATGAACCATTTCCAGATACTTATTTCGACTTTCCTATAAAGTAATTCAAGAACCTACTCATTCAACCAATCCAAAGCATGAGGGTCCAATGAAATGCCGATAATAATAACAATGATAGGAACCACTACTCCTGAGGCCATAAAAAAGTAGTACAGTCTGGAAACTTTTGATCTATCAAAAATTTCTGCTAAAAGTGAAATAACCAATACAAAAAAGAATATAGGAGCCATTACTAAACATATTAAAAGCCCTATATAGCTACTCATCAAAAACAAGCCCATATAAATGATGAACTGGATCAAAATTAGTTCTGGTAACTTTACTTTCATGCAGGAAAACTAGTCAATCTTTTAATCATAACCCTACTCTATTCTTTCATCTTGGTCCTAAGTCTTTCTCTTCTTCTTTTTAGCCGCTGGAAAAAGGACATTATTTAAGATTAATCTGTAACCCGGAGATCGTGGATGAAGAGTCAAATCAGTCTCTGGGTCATTCACAAAATGCCTATAATCCTCTGGATCATGACCACCATAAAAAGTCCATGTACCAAAACCTCTAGTCCCATGAATGTATCTCACCTCATTAGCAGCTTTTGTTTCGCCTAGGACAAGGACATCAGATTTTATATGACTTTTATTTTTTCCTATCATCCTTTTATAGGAAGTAGTCTGTCCCATAAATCCTTTAACCGTTCTCGTATGATTCTGAGTCAACATAGTAGGAACAGGATCCCACTTAGCTGAAAAATCAAAGAGCGTGAAATAATCTGCCTCTGGGCTAATTTTTCTTGACCTATGATCTATTGAAGCAAATTCATATTCTCTTGGATTACGAATAAGTTTAAAATCCTTAAAAGCAAAAGTCCTAGAAAAGTCCAATTTACTCTGAGCAGCAGGATCTGCAGCATCTCCATCAAACATCACATCACAAATGTCAAGACCTTTAGCAGCTAAAGCGATATCATAGGTATCAGTAGCACTGCACATTGCGAACATAAATCCTCCTCCCATGACATAGTCATTAATCTTCTCTACTACTGCAGATTTAAGTTTGGAAACTTTACCAAATCCTAAGCTGGTTGCTAATTCTTCCATTCGCCTCTTATTCTCTTTATACCAAGGTTGATTAGCATAATTGGCATAGAATTTACCATACTGGCCGGTAAAGTCTTCATGGTGAAGATGTAACCAATCATATTCTGCCAATTTTCCTTCTAATACGTCTCTATCATATATTTTATCATAAGGTATCTCTGCGAAGGTCAGGACCATAGTAACTGCATCGTCCCAAGGTTGTATACGTTCTCCTCTAGCATTAAAATTTGGGGTATAGACTGCAATTTTTGGAGATTTCTCAAGCTTAATAACTTCTTGATTCATCTCAGGATCAGATATCTCACTTCTGATAGCCGCAAACTGAGCATTGGGTATGACTCTATAGGAAACATCCCTAATCTTGCATTCTTGTTCGAAAACTGAATTATGAGGAAAAGCAAATGCTCCACCTTCATAATTTAATAGCCAATATGCTTCTTCACCTTGTTCTATCACCCAATAAGCAATACCATAAGCTTTAAGGTGATTTTTTTGATTTTCAGCCTCCATAGGAATCAAAATATAGGATGCCCACGAAGTAGAGAAGGAGAAAAAAGTCAGGAGAATAATGTTTGTTACATATTTCATCATCACATTATGCGTTTTACACTCTGTACAAACGTGAAAATCGATAACATTATTGATATAAGAAATTTGTAATTAGAATTTTCATCTTTGCATCACTGGGTAGAACCATAAATACGAAAGAACTTGAGCGGAATAAATTTTGACTTACCTGTATGGATGCTGCTTCTCTGCCTAGTGGGAGGCGCAGTTTTTGCAGCAGCACTTTATTTTCGAAATAATAATTTTACTGAAAAAGGAAGGTGGCTCAGATTATTATTGGCATTTTTAAGGTTCAGTCTTGCCTCGATCCTTCTTTCTCTTTTACTCAATCCTTTTCTTCAATCCCTTAATACAGAGATTAAAGATCCAATTATAGCTTTTATTCAAGATAATTCTAAGTCCATAGGTGCATGGATGGATGATGAAAAAAGCACTTATTTTGAAGGAGTTGTTCAAATGAGAGAAACTCTTTCTAACAAATTTCAAGTTGATAATTACACCCTTGGCGGAAGCATTGATGATATCAATGCAAATGATACTCTAACATATGACGCTGAATTAACTAATCTATCAAATATCAAATCTCTTATTGATCAATATGAAGGAGAAAATCTCTCCGCCATAATATTAGCATCTGACGGTATTTATAATCAAGGAAAAAGCCCAGTATATGTAGGTATGCCAAGACATATTCCAATATTTGGAATAGCCCTTGGAGATACTACTAAACGCCGAGATGCTCTAGTTAAGAATGTCTATCATAATAACATTGCTTATCTCAATGATCTGACAAATATTCAACTGGACATAAAAGCAGACAATTGTCAGGGCAGCAGAGCTAGACTCATTATCGAAGAAGAAGTCGGAGGTAATTACACCAAGATCAAGGAAGAAGATGTGAGCATAAACTCAGTAGACTTTTTCAAAACTCTTGAGGTAGAATTAGAACTTAAAAGACCTGGCATTACCCATTATAGAGCACGATTAAGAGGAATAAATGATGAAGTGGTTTATGCTAATAATATCAAAGACATATTCATAGAAGTACTAGATGCAAGGCAAGTAATTACAGTACTTGCTCATGCTCCTCATCCTGATTTAAGTGCATTGAAGACTTTTCTTTTGGAGAATAAGAACTATGAGGTCAATGTAGAATACATGGCAGACAATCCTTCTGCAAATGCTTTATCTGACATGGTCATATTTCACAATCTACCTTCTACCAAATACAGCATAGAGCCTTTCCTTACTCAAATGAATAAAAGACGCACACCGAGAATCTTTATAACGGGCCAATCTACCTCCTTAGAAGCTCTGAATAAAGCTCAGGACTTGGTCACCATAAATGGCACATCAGGAAGTTTTAATGAAGTTCAGGGTACTTTAAAAAGTAATTTTTCGCTTTTTACGCTATCTGATGTTTTGAAAAATTCTATCCGAAATTTTCCTCCCCTCCTAGCACCTTTTGGTGAATTCAAAATAGGGCCATCCACACAGGTACTAATGGAACAAAGAATAGGAAGTATTGACACGGAATACCCGCTCATTGCCTATCAAAACAAAGGTGGAATCAGATCAGCAATTATTTGTGCTGAAGGCATTTGGAAGTGGAAACTTTTTGATTACTTAGAAAGAGAAAACTTTGATGTTACCAAAGAACTAATTTCTAAAACAGTGACATATGCATCTCTTAAAGAGGATCGCAGACGATTCAGAGTATCATCTCAAGAGAAGATTTATAATGAAAATCAAGATGTCACATTCACAGCTGAACTATATAATGACAATTATGAATTGATCAATGATGCCGATGTATTTTTCTCTATTTCCAATGATCAAAATGATGAATTCAATTATACCTTCACTAAAAATGGAAATTACTACACACTAGATATTGGAAGCCTTGCACCAGGGAGATATTCTTATGTAGGAAATTGTACCTATGGAGGTGTCGAGTTTAAAGAGTCCGGACAAATCACAATTCAAGAAATTCAATATGAGCTCTATAATTTAGAAGCCAATCATTCTCTATTATATGCATTAGCAGATAGACAAAACGGAGCAGTGTACAATTGGAATCAAGCCACTGACATCGCTTCCTCTCTCACACAAGATGAAGACATCAAACCAGTCCTGTATCAATATGCACAGAACAAATCTGTCATTGATTACAAATGGCTATTTTTCATTCTATTGACTTTTTTAGGACTAGAATGGTTTTTTAGAAGGTATAATGGGAGTCTATAGAAATTTAATTATACCCAGTAGGAATATCAAAATCTAATATCACATTATTACCTATTTAATCTACTAGTACCTTCCCTTCTAAATCCAAAAAGAAAGCGTACTCCAAAGCGGTCTCTTTGTACCTCTCAAATCTTCCAGATGCTCCTCCATGACCAGCTTCCATATTGGTATTCATCATAAGAATATTATCATCCGTTTTCATATCTCTGAGTTTTGCAATCCACTTAGCAGGTTCCCAGTATTGAACTTGTGAATCAAATAATCCTGTGGTTATCAGCATATTAGGGTAATCTTTTCTTTCCACTTGATCATATGGAGAATAAGACAACATATAATCATATGAATCTTTGTTTTTAGGGTTACCCCATTCATCAAATTCATTTGTAGTAAGCGGAATACTCTCATCCATCATTGTAGAAACCACATCAACGAAAGGAACTGCTGCAATCACTCCATTAAACAACTCAGGAGCTTGATTTACCACAGCTCCCATCAGCAACCCTCCTGCACTACCTCCCATAGCATAGAGATGTGATGCTGATGTATACTCATCCCCAATGAGGAATTTGGCACAATCTACATAGTCATTAAAAGTGTTCTTTTTCTTAAACATCTTACCATCTTCATACCACTGACGACCCATCGCTTGACCTCCTCTGATGTGTGCTATGGCATATGTGAATCCTCTATCTAGAAGGCTCAACCTTACTGATGAAAAATATGGGTCCATAGTGGCTCCATAACTCCCATAAGCATAAAGTAACAAAGGGGTATCTCCACCTTTTCTCATTCCATTCTTATATACTAATGATATCGGAACTCTTGCTCCATCTCTTGCAGTGGCATACAGTCTCTCAGTAGTGTATTGGCCTGGATCATGACCTCCCACTACTTCTTGTTGTTTTTTCACTTCCTGTGTACGCTTATTCATATCATAGTCAATTGTACTTCCAGGAGTTGTAAGACTAGAATAATAATATCTTAAGGTGTTAGTATTGAATTCTGGATTCGTGCTAGTACGAGCTACATAAGCCTGTTCTCCAAAATCAAGATAATGCTCTTCATTTGTTGTTTGGTTTATGATTCGCAATTGGTTTAGAGCATTGCTTCTTTCACTCACTACAAGATGATCTTTAAATATATCAATGCCTTCTAAGAGAACATCATCTCTGTGGGCCAACACTTCCTTCCAATTCTCTTTGCTCGTTGCATCTACCGATGTTTCCATCAGTCTAAAATTTATAGCATCCCAATTAGTAACTATGTAGAATTTATCACCGAAATGAGAAATACTGTACTCATGCTTTTTTTCTCTTGAACTAAATTCTTGGAATTTACCTGTAGGATTATCGGCAGAAAGAATTTGATAGTCACTTACAATTGTGCTGCTATTATATATGATAATATAGTCTTCAGACTTACTATTATACACTCCTATATAAAAAGATGGATCATGCTCTTGATAGACCATCTCATCGTTGGTATTATCACTACCCAGTTTATGTCTCCATATCTTTTCTGAAAGAAGGGAAATTTTATTCTTAGTACAATAGAAGAAAGTTGCATTGTCTTTTGCCCAGGCAGCACCAGGTTGCACATTTTCGATTTCATCACTAAATATTTCTCCAGTTTCCAAGTTCTTAAATCTGTATGTATATATCCTTCTACTCACAGTATCTTCGGCGAATGCCAAAATTCGATTATCAGGACTTACATTAAGGCCTGAGGCGCTATAATAATCATGACCTTCAGCTCTTTGATTGGCATCAAGCATAATTTGCTCATCAGATTCAAGAGTGCCTTCCTTTCTACAATAGATTGGATATTCCTTTCCTTCTTCATATTTGGTATAATACCAATAGCCATTACTGAAATAGGGCACAGATTCATCTGTTTGCTTGATACGTCCTACTATTTCTTCAAATATTTCTTTTTGAAAATCAGACGTATGTTTCATCACATTCTCTGTGAAGTCATTTTCTGCATTGAGATAGTCCAATACTCCTTGAGTTTGATCATCTGGAGTTTCAGCATTCTTTTGATCATCTGTGAGTCTCATCCAGAAATAGGGGTCTGTTCTGGTATCTCCATGCATAGATAGTATAGAATCTTTTTTAGTAGCAACTGGGGCGACGAGACCTTCTAAGTTCTTGGTCATAGATTCTTTTTCCGTTGTCGGCATACATGCTGTGGTTATAATTGATAATAAAGCAAAGAGCAGAATATTCTTTTTCATGATTGACACTTTTTTGATAGTTGAATTAGCATCCAGTACACAAATTTATCTTTTTCCTGTGAATAGACATTTTATCAAAAAAAATATTAAAATGTTTACCCTTTGAGACTATCCTATCCGAAATACAGTTAATAGCATAGCAAATTATAAGATTATGCGATTTCTAATATTTTTCCTTTTCATCACTTCTTGCCTTTACGGTCAAATCGATTTTGAAAAAGAATATGAAAAACAATATGAAATCAATATCACAAAGGAGTATTTAAATGATGTATATATTCCTAAAGATTTTGAAGAAGCTTTTGCTGAATTAAAACGTCTGGCAAATCAAGAAGCAATTACAAAATTTAAAAATGCTGAGGAGGAAGTGATACGACATAGACTTCATTTTGGAGTAGGCAGATGGATATCGGTGAAATGGAATTTTGAAGCTGGTTCCAGATTTTCTCACATGATGAAAGAGATGGGTGTTACTTTCCCAGATGACATGACAGAGATGACTTTGGTTTCATTTCATCGCCATCTTAACGGCTCTCTTTTAAAGCTAGAAGATCAGTCAGAATCCTTCTTTGAAAAAAGAAAAAAGGAGAATGAAGAACGCAAAAAGAAAGCAAAAGAACTCCTTGTAAAAAATAATTAGGAAAATCCCCACCCATACCAACTTTAAAAATTTATAGATTTGCCGCTGTTTTCATATAGATAAAAAAAGTGCATGCCCAAAAATTTACTCATCGTTGAGTCACCTGCCAAAGCCAAAACAATCGAAAAATACCTAGGAAAAGATTTCAAGGTAAAGTCAAGTTACGGGCATATTAGAGATCTTGAGAAAGGTAAAAAGGGCATTGACATAGAGAATAAATTTCAACCCAACTATGTAGTTTCCCCTGAAAAAAAGAAAGTCGTATCTGAGCTAAAGAGTGCAATGAAGTCTGTAGATGAAGTGTGGTTAGCCACGGATGAGGATCGAGAAGGAGAAGCGATTTCATGGCATCTTTGTGAAGTATTGGGACTAGATCCAGAGACAACTAAGAGAATTGTTTTTAGAGAGATAACAAAAGGTGCAATACAAAGTGCTATCACAACTCCCCGTAAAGTAGATCAAAACTTAGTCAATGCTCAACAAGCTCGGAGAATACTAGACAGGCTAGTTGGATTTGAATTGAGTGAAGTGCTTTGGAGAAAGGTAAAACATAGTCTTTCTGCAGGAAGAGTCCAAAGTGTAGCGGTAAAACTTATTGCTGAAAAAGAAAGAGAAATTCAAAAATTTAATTCTGAACCTTTCTATAAAATTCAAGCTGATTTTAATGTAAAAAATGAACAAGGAAAGAACGTCACTCTCAAATCTGAAATGAGTGATAGGATAGATACGCTCAGTAATACTGAAGACTTCGTTGTGAAGTGTAAAGGAGCTGATTATAGTATTTCTGATATAAAAGTTAAGCCTCTAAAAAGAAATCCTGCAGCACCTTTTACAACATCTACACTTCAGCAAGATGCAAGTCGGAAATTGGGATTCTCTGTAAACAGGACCATGTCAAATGCTCAAAGACTATATGAGCAAGGATTTATTACTTATATGAGAACTGATAGTACCAGTCTAAGTAGTCTTGCTCTTGGGACAGCAGCTGATGTTATCAAAGCAAATTATGGTGAGGAATACTTAAAAACAAGACAATTCAAAACCAAAAAGAAAGATGCCCAGGAAGCTCATGAAGCTATCAGGCCAACTTTTATAGATAGAGACCATGTAACGTCTGATAGAGATCAACAACGACTTTATGACCTCATCAGAAAAAGAACATTAGCTTCCCAGATGTCAAGTGCTGAAATCGAAAAGACAACTGTGGACATCAATATTTCTACTATACCAAGTTCCAAATTAAAAGCCGAAGGCGAAGTTTTGAAATTTGATGGGTTCCTTAAAGTTTATATGGAAGGCAAGGATGAAGATGGAGAATCTGAAGCAAAAGGCATACTTCCTCCGCTTAATATTGGTCAGGTCTTGGATTTAGATATTTTGAAAGGAATAGAAAGATTCACAAGACCTCCAGCTCGATATACAGAAGCAAGTCTGGTCAAGAAATTAGAAGAACTCGGTATTGGCAGACCTTCTACTTATGCTCCTACTATAACAAAAATAATGGAGGCCAAGAGGGGTTATGTGACTAAAGAAAGTAGAGAAGGGACTCCTAGGGAATACCATGTAATCACACTTCAATTAAATGAAATTTCCAAAACTAAGGAGTCTGAAATGACTGGAGCAACCTCCAATAGATTATATGCATCAGATTTAGGAATGCTAGTCACTGACTTCCTTGATGAGCACTTCTCAGATATCATGAAATACAATTTCACTGCTAAAATTGAAGACGATTTTGATAGAATAGCTGACGGGGAGAAAGAGTGGAAAAATATGTTAGATGGATTCTATGGAGAATTTCATACCAACGTGGAAAAGACTATGGAAGAGGCTGCTAGAGCAAAAGGCAGAAGAGAATTAGGAATAGATCCAGAGTCTGGCTACAAGGTTCTAGTACAGATGACTCGATATGGACCAGTAGTACAAATAGGAGATAGAGAAGAAGTAAAAGAAGATGAAAAACCACGATTTGCTAGTTTAAGAAGAGGGCAATCCATGGAAACTCTTTCATATGAAGAGGCTATGGAACTCTTCAAGTTACCTAAAAAAATTGGTGAATATGAAGGCAAAGAGGTGGTAATAGGTCTAGGTCGTTTTGGTCCTTATGTGAAATTTGACGAAAAATTTGTTTCCCTTCCAAGAGGCAAAGAACCTATGGATGTCAAATTGGATGAAGCTATTGAACTGATAGAACAAAAAAGAAAGGAAGATGCTCCAGTGGGCAGTTATAAAGGAGTATCATATACAAAAGGAAAAGGTCGTTTTGGTCCTTTTTTAAAGTATGACAAACTCTTTGTGAATGTTCCTAAGAGATTCGATTTTGACAACCTAACTCAAGAAGAAGCTCACGAACTTATCGAGGCAAAATTGGTAAAAGAAGCCAATAGATTTGTGCAGCAATGGCCTGCAGAAAAAATCGCGATCGAAAATGGCAGATGGGGACCATTTATAAGATTTAAGAAAAAATCCATTCCTATTCCAAAAGATAAAGATGGTAATAGAATGACTTCTGATGAGGCAAAGGAGCTAAAACTAGAAGCTGTGAAGAAGATTATTGAGGCTAGTGGCAAATAATTTTAGACTGTTTTGCAGTTAAAATAAAGGACTCCGCGTTTTTCAGAATTTTTATAAGGAGTATCTTTTGCCTTTGACCTTAAAGTCATTTATACACTTCCTCCAGTTCTTGATCCGACATAACTAATTGATAGGCTAAGAGTGACTGTTCTAATATGTCCATAGCTTTTTCCAATTTTTGTACATCTAACACAAAAGCAATTCTTGCTTGCTTTTTACCAGCTACTTTATGAATATAAAATCCATCACCTGGTGCAAGCATTATTGTAGCACCATCTATTTCAAAATCTGTCAATAGCCATTTGCAAAATTGTTCAGCATCATTCACAGGAAGTTCTGCCATAATATAAAAAGCAGCTTTCGGCATGTAGCATTTTACTCCTTTCATTTTTGACAATCTACTATGGAGATAAAGTCTTCTTGAATTATATTCTTCTCTTACCTGAGCCACATACGCTACCCTTCCAGGATAACAAGATTCGGCCATATGCTGACCTATCATGGGCGCGCATAATCGAAGTTGGCCAAATTTGAGAAGAGTAAGTCTTAATTCTTCATTTCTAGTAACTAAGTATCCTATTCTTGATCCACATGAACTGAAAACTTTTGATATCGAATCAATCACTAAAACATGTTGCTCTAGTCCTTTTATGGACAAAACTGATGTAAATGCCTCATCATAACAAAACTCTCTATATACTTCATCGACTATAAGAAAAAGGTCTTCTTCTACAATTAATTGAGCTAATTGAGTCAATTCTTCTTTGCTGTATAAATTCCCTGTCGGATTTCCGGGGTTACATAAAAATATAGCTCTAGTTCTTTTAGTAATTCTATTTCTAAATGACTCAATGGATGGAAGGGCAAACCCCTTTTCTATTTCACTAGGTACGGGTATCATATGAATGCCCGTCACCTGAGCAAAACCAATATAATTGGCATAAAAAGGCTCAGGAATAATAATATCTTCTCCACTATCAAAGCAAGAAAACAAAGCAAAAAGTATGGCCTCAGATGCACCTGTACTAACTAATACATCCTCAGGCTCTATAAATGCTCCAAATGTTTCGTAATAAGATGCTACAGCTTCCCTCAACGAGACTTTGCCTTCTGACTGACCATATTCTATGATTTCGTCATTAAAGGTCTTTAAACTATCTAATGCCGCCTTAGGTGTAAGGATATCTGGTTGCCCTATATTGAGATGATAGACGTGTTTTCCGTTTTCTTTTGCCTCCCGAGCATAAGGAATTAGGCTCCTTATTGGTGACTGAGTAAGTTCATTTCCTCTTTTTGATACTAATGGCATTTGGACTTTTGTATTTTAAGAATCAAATATATATCAATGTGAAAGCAAGAATCATACAATTTTCTATGGAGAATAGTCAAAAAAGTGATGGATATTAACTATTTGAAATTTTGACTTTAGACTGTCTAGTCAAAATCAATTAGAACCTATGATTTTTATTCAATTAAGAAGGGTCTAGAGGCACTTGAAGCTACCAGGTTCCACTACTTTAAAAAAGAACATGGATTTTGTATTCACAAGCTCTTCGAGATCAGTATCAGAGATATGGGATGAATCTGTAGCTTGATATAAAACATTTTCATTAACTAAGCCTTCATTCATATAACTAGATAGTATAAGATCTTCGCAACCATCAGCAATAATAGGATCATCGAAAACTCCAGCATTTCCATGTATGATGCTCACATAGAATGAACCCAAACTCTGAGGCGTAACTGTCAGATCTAATGTTGAAATACTATTATTTCTATCTGGCATATAACTCAGAAAATTTCCTGAATCAAAATTATCTACAGCCTCAGATCCTCTGTTCACTGCCACATTAAAAGCTCCTAAGTCTCTGCTGTGCTGATCAATATTACTTACAGAATCATTAAGTCTATGAAATGTAATTGAAGTAATAAACTGGTAATTTTTAATATCAATGAGATTAATCTCTTGCTCATTCCTAGAGTTGACTATAGTATCATTGGGCTGATAGATAGTATCAAAAACTGTCAAAACTACACCCGAAAATGCCCTCAATGTATCCGTATATGTTAGAGACAAATTAAATGATTCTCCCACCTCTATACATTCACTCTCGAGGGAATGTGTTGGCTTAAGATCTATGAAAAAGAATTCTTGATCACAGTTTTTTCCACAACTTACTATGCTTACTCCTATGAGGATTATGGCGATGTATCTGATCATTTATTCTTAATTCAAGTTAAATCTTGCTGTGATACCACCTTCTATTCTGGTAGATCTGAATGAGTCACTAACATATGGCTCAGTTAAATTATACTCTACGAATGCTCTTAAAGTAAAATTCTTATTGATATCGTAATCAACAGCTGGGTTGATGCTTATCGATTTAAGACCTCTGATAGCCTTTGAGCTTGCACCACTATCCAGCTCATGCAAAAAGGTAACATCATCTCTGAACCCAAAATTGAATGCGATATTCATTTTATTTTGTTCAGTGTTTACACCCCTCTCCCCTGCTTGTGGGTCTTCTCTTTCTTCTTCTTTGTCACCAGTTTGAAGTCCATTTTCTGTATCAACACCTACTCTCACTTTAGGAATTTTAAGTTGTCTCCCAGTTAGAAATGGAATATTTACATTTTGTAATACCCATCCAAAACCGAAAAGTATTTCAGTAGTATTTACCTCATTTAATTGCCCAACTCCGAGATCGAGACTCAAAATTCTTGACTTAGAATATTCGAAATTGATATTCATATCGTTCACTGTTTTCATATCAATTCCGATAATCGGAGCAAAACGTTCAGAGATGACGATATCTGGAATTTCATATCGACTGAAATAATTTTTAGAGGCTATAAGTGGATCAATAAATGTTGGGTTGAAGTTACTATTGGTAGATACACTTCCGCCATAAAATTTGTCGTATTGTAAATCCGTCTGGAAACTATTGACTTCAAGGGAAGCATCATAACCATGAGATACACTTACACTAGTAAAAATATCTTTGAAGAATGGCAATTTATTAAGACCATTGTATCTCAAATCCCAACTTGGTTTTGGAAGGAAACTTCCTTTTTTCACCTGCTCTGTGAGGTTGAGGTCCATAGTCTCTGGATCACCTCCTGTATAAGCGGCTATAAAGGCTGGTATTAAGACCTCTTGATTTTGTCTACCATAACCTTGTGCATAAAGTGGACCGTCTACATCATGAGGCAGATCAGGTCTATCGCCCCTTTCTCTAAGAAGGCGAGCTGAAATTGCTATTCTATTTTTTTCGAACTGTCTGAATACAGATTGTATATCTCCATTAAATAAAGTCTGCAATGCCCAATAAGACACTTCATAAGAGCCAAAATTTCTCAAACCCCTTATCTCATACTGATTATCAAAATTACCTCCTATGGTATCTGATGGGGGTCCGAATATGTAATCAAGAGCAGTGTTCTCAGCAAATGATTTTTTGAAATCCACATTAATGGTAAAATCTACCCATGGCTCCAATTCTATTTTTGCATCAAGGGTTCTTATGTTCGTTTGATTTACTTGTTGATTCAGAAAAGGGTTTTGAGAAATATGGCCATTCTCTGCTAGTTCAGGTAAATAAGAATTCAATTCAGGTTGTATTCCAAAAGCGAAATCATAACCAGGAGAATTGGAATTATTACCTAAAAATTTCGGAGAAGTCAAGAAACCAGGAATGACAGTGGAAAGATCTTGGCTATAATTGAATTTCACCTCTCTAACAGACAAAAGTGGTCTGATGAAAATCTTCTCAAATGTAGATGCCTCTCGTTCTCTTTGTCTGCTAGAGGTTCTATCGTTATTAGCTGATCTAGGGCTTCCAGCTCTTCTTGTTGTTCTTCTTGGCTTTTTGTTTATAGACTTGAGATAAGGTAACTTATCGTATAATTTATCAAAAGCCAAAGTTGTATTAAATGCTCTTCGTTGGTTATTCTGAATAACATTTCCAACTACCTGCCTCTCAAAATCATCAGGATTAGCAATTGCATCAATGGTATTATTAAGCAACTGAGACCCAGCTGTCCATGAATAATCGCCATCATACTGAGCTCTAGCAGAAATAAAATCTAATCCCGGCAAATACTTGAATGGAAGAGTATAACTCAATGAAATACCTTGAGTATAATTCTTCATCCTACCGAAGTCCCTAAGGTTTTCATTTCTGTAATCTTTAGGTAGATTTTGATTCTGATTGATAAGATCATTGTATTGAACTCCATTTTCATCAAAATCATTTCCAAACTGATCCGCCCAGTCTCTTTGATCTCTGGTGGCTGCTATCCCTACTTGTCTCAACTCATCAATTACAGCTTGGGCAGATGCATCGTAACTTAATTTAATACTTCTTGTCAAATCCCATTGTAAGGCATAATTACGATCCCAAGTGAATTTCTGATCATTAAAGAAATATTCAAATCCTTCATTTATATCAGGTACCCTATACAATTTTTCTCCTTTAAGACGCTTCATATCTGTATTAAAAGATATGGAGTTAGGGAAAGGGTTAAAGTTCAATTCTTTTATAAATCTGAGTGGTTTAGATTTGAGTTTTTTGAACGGTTGTATATAGTTTGCTCCTTTAGAAAATCCATAATCCAGAGATCCTGTATGCTGAGTGGTCTTATCACTTTTGATCAAATAATCTTTGTATTCAGTCTGAGTATATCCATAACTCGCACTGAAATTTGTAATATCCCATGGCATAGGTTTCTTGGGCTTTTTTCCTTTTTCTTCTCTTCTCTTATCGGCCGCAGCTGTTCTTGTCTTTCTTACATTAGTAAGATTTATCGTTTTTATTTTGGTTTGTTTATTATTTCTATCTCTTATGTCTTCCCTCTGTGCTTCATCTAAATTTGGATTTTGAAGCAGCTGGTCTCCGGACAAGTCTAATTCATATTGATCATACTTTTCCTTTTGTATAGAGTTAGCAAATTGCCAGTAAAAAGGAATGCTCATTCCCCAATTTGTTGGTAGGAGCTTACTCAATTCTAAATTAGCAGCCACATCGTAATCGATATATTCTGCCAAATTTCTTTGTGCTACAGCATCATCTATCTGACCGAAACCCACTGAACTGTAAGACCCACTCGCAGTAATATTTCCTAAATCTGCCAACTCAACATCCATTCGTGCCAGTCCTGCTACACCACCTTCTTCATTAAGTCCTTTTAGCCTTAACTCGTTAACCCATACATTTGCACAGAGTCTTCCGTTATTGCCACCTTCAGGGTTTCTTACTCCTACAACCAGTGACTTAATATATCCAATACTTGGATTTCCTTTTATTGCAACCTTAGCCGCAAGGTTGCTTATAGAATCGATAAATTGTGGAAACTCCGTGACTGGTAATTTATATACTTCATTGGGCACACCAGAATCACTGTTCCTCCTCAATTTCATCTGAGGAAAGAGCTGTAGCGCAAAGTCAAACATATTCTCTGGTCGCCACACTTCCCTTTCATATTCGTTGACATTGGTCCCGTCTACATTTGGACTTGGCAATCTATCCTCCCTTGACAAAGTAAGAGGAAGGCTATATTCATAATAATTATTATTAAAATCTTTTCCCAGCCTTATAAAAACTTCCAAATCACCATCTGCCACATCTTGAATCACTCCATCTTCATCAGGAGCTTCTTCACCGTGCACAAACATCTGCATTCTTTCATATTGTCTTAGATCTCGAATCTGTAGTTTATTAATAGACACTTCACAACTATCAGGAAGGTTGCACACTCTAAGATTCATAGACTGTTCATCCTGAAATACCGTATTAAAAGTATTGAAGAATCTTTCTTGTTTGATCCCTTTGGGTAATAAATAATTAAATGGCCTTCTATCACTATTTTGCTCTACTCCCACATCATCCATAACCAATAACTGCTGAGCATCATCCGATCTACATTGGCTAGGAGTCACTCTCCATTGATTTCTTGATAATTCAAATTCTGCAAGTCTAAATACCTTTTTTGACTTAAAACCTTGCATATACATCCTCATGAACTGGATCGACCTGAATCCTTGAATACCGTTTACAGGAAAACCTTCACTTATTGGAATTCTAAATCGGTACCACTTTTCAATTTGTCCATTTGGACCATTAACCTCATTTACATCTGTGACCAAATCACTTATTGGTCTAAGGTCAATTTCTCCTCCATTATTCGTTAAGTTGATTTCATACTCATAATAACTTTCACTCTGCTCTAGTGATCTATTATTATTTAGATCCTCTGTATCTGGGTATGAATTACCTAATCTATTCTGAAGGCCCGGTCTTGGGACATTTGCTTCAGGGTTATTGAATTTTCTGAATCTATCTAAGAAAGGAGTTCCATCAGGAAAAGCTGTCTCATCTAAATAAGAAACATAATTATCATTCGATGCATCTTCAATATTTGCAGCAGGAAATTGATTTATATAAGAAGCGAATTTTTCTTGCTCCTCAAAGTCATTGATACCATCAAATCCCAAATCTTGAATCTCTATATTTTGTTGATTAAACCCTCTTACGTTTGGTATAGATAGTGGTACTTCTCCCCAGTTAGTCTCTTGTGTAGGAATGTTTTCACCTGGGACAGCATTAGAATTTTCAAAGTACTGCAAGTTATCTTTCATTAGATCCTCGGAGACATTCCCTAGATTAAAGACAATTTTACCTGTTTCTTGTGGTTCATGATTCAGGTCTGAACCTGCAGGCTCCATAAATGGATTCAACATCCAAAATTCAATGAACTGATAATTAGATTGTTGGAAGTCATTGTTTGGAAGAGATCTCATGATTCCTCCCCACCTGGACTCCGGATTGTTGAGTTTTACAGTTCTTGTAAAATCATCATATTCAGCTCCTGCAGAAATACCTGGTATCCCTCCGGGAACATCAAAATTATAAGGGCCTCTTTCATCAGGATAATAGACCAAGTCAAATGGTCTCAAATCACTTATTTGCCCTATATCCAAATCTCTATTAAATAGGTCTGTGATATCTACTCTTCTAGTGTATGGATTATCATTATCTTGATTAGTTCTCACATTAAAGTCAGAAACTACAAACCAATTAAGCAAGGCCCTATTTACACCATAGTCAGTATCATTTGTCCTCTCTGATTCGGGAAACCTATTTCCTATTCCTTCTGGTCTATTAGGTGTACTTGCAAGCACCCAACTGTTATTATTAAATCCTGCTAGAGGCAAACTACTTCCCGAACCTTCAAAGTCATCTAAACTCACCACGGCTCCGTCTTCTCCAGGTACATTAATTGCCTTAGCATGGCCAGGTTTAAGAGCTGCTATTTCTCCTGTGAAAGATATTGAGGAGTTTTCTTTTGTACTAATTAGAGGGAGCGCATCTAATGCCCTAGTGATAAATGGGGCGTCAGTACTAAAGTCCATATCAAATCCAAACATCCTATTGTTAATAGGATCATTTCCAAAATTCACTTTCTGAGTAAAAGGCCTTTCAAAAAGCCTCATATAGGTAAAACCCCAGTTAAAATTATCCGATACCTGATAATCACCTCTAAGACCAAGCATTGTCTGCCTTTGGAGATTAAATAGGTTCTTATTCTCAAATTCAACATTGATTGGTACGCCTTGTTGTAGATACAAGTCATTGAGAATTTTAACTCTTCCCGCTGCATAATCTACTTCGTAATCAATTCCTTCTTCTAAATACTGAGACCCTGCCTTTACTTTTACAGAGTTTGGTGGCAAATTGAATGATCCTAATATTATCTCGTCTGAGGAATTCCCTTTGAATTCACCTTTCATCACGAATCTGTTATTATCCAGATTTTGCTGAGCGGTAATGAGGCTCTCACTATAAAGGCTAGCATAGCCATATCTGTCAAATAGCTCTTGATTGCCATCAAGTAGTTCTAACATGGATTGGCCAAAAGGCTCCAGAACAGGAAAAATTATACTACCTGTCCTAGCATTAACTGTAATTCCTGGTAAAAAATCAAATTCACCATCTTGTTGAGGATCTCCTTGTCTGTTCAGCTGATCAAGACGAAAAAGGTTCATAAGAGGCGTATTCCTTACCTCAGGTTCGGGTATATACCTTTTTAGAGTATTGGTAGTAAAATCTTCAAAAAGGATATCAAACTTAAAATCTTCTTGACTGAGTTGCGCAGTGGGAAGCGGATAGATGTTTTTCATCATCAAGTTCCACATCGGAGCCAGCTCTTGACTTGTAGCATTCCTTTTTACTGCTTGATTAGAGCTCTTGAGCATTTTCACATATACTACATCTTCTGGCTCAGGAACACTTTGTTCGCTTAATCCTCCCGTATTACTTTCATTTGAAATCTCCCCTACTTTATACACCTCATTCCCATTAAACCCATAGGTATATTCATATGATACACCTAAAACCTGATTAGGCCTTAATCTTGAATTCAGTGAAATAAATCCTAATTGTGGATAAAAAGTGAATTCATCCTGTCTGAGTTTTCTCATGGTCTGAACCTCAAAATCTCTGACCTGAGTCATACCATACACCGTTTTCAATCTAGTAGCGGTATTGATTATTGTACGAGTAGAATTATCATTTACTAACTGTCTGAACAAGTCGGAATTACGATTATCCGGAAGAGGTGTTCCATCTTTATCTTGAAGGCCTGATGTAGATGGAAGTGGGGGATGGATTGTATTTTGATTGGTATAATTATCCAGATCAGATTCTCCTAAATCCGCTATGGCTGCTACTGTTGTCGCATTCTGGAGATCACTATTTTGATCATTGGTCACCCAAACCTCTATATTAGTAATTCTGAATATAGATTGTATTTGAGGCAACCTACTTAGAGCAGGCTCATATTGATTACGATTATAATGGGAGATGAAAAAGTGTCTATTTTCATCATACTCATCAGGTCTGATCTCAAATTCCTGAAGAACGTTACCATTTTCAATTTTTATATCTTTTTGCTCTGTTCTGACCTGTGCAGCAATACCTGTAATTCTAAACGGCCCAAACTGTAGCTCAGTTAATAATCCAAAAAGGTCTTCTCTTCCTTTTATCAATTGACTTCTTAAAGGAAGGCTTACATTACCAGCTTCTATTCTCTTTATTATATCATCTTCGTCAAAATCTTCAGAATTATATCCAAAATTGAGGGTATTATCAAAATCAAAAGTAGCTAGTGTGTTATAATCAAAATCAAGGTTTAGCTTCTCACCTATATTCCCATCAATACCTGCATTGATATCCATATCAAAATCAAATGGAATTCCTCTTCCTCCTCTCTGTTGTTCTTCTGTAAATCTTGGGTTTTCAGTTTTTTGATAATCTACACCAAACGTTAAATCCACAAATCCTGTGGGCTTAATCTCTACGTCTACACCACCAAAAAGACGATCTGTAAGCGCACCGTCTAGATCAAACTTGCTTAAAGGATCTGCATCAGCATTAAACGCGACTTTATTGAGTTGTACTCCAGCAAGATTCAAGAACTGTTCTCTCTCTTGATGTTTTTGTGTATACTCAATGTACTCCTCCATTGTAAGATAGACTGGAGTACGATAGAATTCATCTCCAATTTTCTCATAGATCAAGTACTGACCTGACTCATAATCAAATTCTACAACCTGCTCAACTTCAGAAGTTTGTATGTCAAATGGATTATACGTCTGATCAGTTACGAAATCGCCATAGCGTTCGTGCATTGGAAACGTATCTAAGACAACAGAAATCTCATTTTCGAAAGGACCTGCAACACCTGCTGCGTTGGATTTTTCAAAACCTATAGTCAATATCGAAAGGAGAACCAGGAAAAACAAACCAATCTCTCTAACATTCATCGTAAAAGTCCTGCTTTTAACCTTGATAATTCAGTAGCATTGTTTATTAACGAGAAAATCACCGAGAACGTATTTTTTATTGAAATATCTTTGAACATGTTGAAATGATATGTGTTAAGGCCAAATTTGTGCCTGCTAATGGTCTCTTTTTTCTCTGACTTCTTTTAGGTTAACAATTTCAAAGCGTCCTTTACCAAATCTTCTAATTTTGCTCCAGGACTCGAAACCGAAGAAACAGCTTTTTCAGCTTTTGCCTTTTGAAACCCTAAGGAAACAAGGGCAGAAATGGCTTCTTCGCTCGAGGAACCCATAGGAATTTTAGAAATTTCTTTAAGCTCTTCAACTGTAGCTAGTCTTGTAATTTTATCTTTCAGATCCAATATGAGTCTATCTGCCGTTTTTCCCCCGATGCCTTTTACTTTTTTAAATGTATTAGCATCTCCTGAAGCAATAGCCGCTTTTACTTCCATAGGGTGCAAAGAACTCAATATTATTCTTGCAGTATTCATACCTATTCCTGAGACCGATGTCAGCATTAGAAAAAGGTCTTTTTCTACCATGGTACAAAATCCATACAATAAAATAGTATGAATGTCCTCCCTCATGTAAAGATGAGTGAACAGTTTCACCTCATCCTTACTTTCTATTTCTGAGAATGTGTTGAGACTAATTTGGATATCATATCCAACACCATTTACATCGAGGTGTATAGCCGTTGGTGTACGATGAGTTATTTTACCTGAGAGGTATGCAAACATTTAGGATAAATTTTAAGGGCGCAAAAATATCAATACTCCTTGATAACAGACATATTTGTAGCTTTTTTCATTGAAGGTGAAACAAAAACATACCTCAGATTAAGAGAATATCAATATTTCACCTCACAAAGAGAATAATATGAACATCCTAGTTTTAGGTAGTGGCGGCAGAGAACATGCTCTTAGTTGGAAAATGTCTCAATCCCCACTATGCGATAACTTATATATAGGCCCTGGAAATGCTGGCACATCGTCCGTAGGTCAAAATGTGGTTCTAAGTTTATCAGATTTTGAAAAAATATCGACTTTTATTATTGAGAATGAAATAGGTTTAGTGGTTGTAGGCCCTGAACAACCACTTGTAGATGGCATTACTGATTTCTTGGAAGAAAAGCATAAAGATCTAATCGTCATAGGACCTGGTAAGCATGGTGCTATATTGGAAGGATCCAAAGCTTTCGCCAAAGAGTTTATGAATCAATACCATATTCCTACAGCTGCATATATAGAAGTGACCCATAAAAACATTGAAGAAGGAATAAAACATATCAATAATAATAAAGGGCCTTATGTACTCAAAGCAGATGGTCTAGCTGCAGGTAAAGGAGTCCTTATCATAAAAGAAAGAAAGGAAGCCACAACAGAACTCAGAGCCATGCTTTCTGGAAAATTTGGAGATGCAAGTAACAAAGTTGTAATTGAAGAATTTTTGAATGGTATAGAATTCAGTGTTTTTGTATTAACAGACGGAAGTGATTATGTCATCTTGCCACAAGCAAAAGATTACAAAAGAATAGGCGAAGGTGATACTGGTCTAAATACAGGAGGAATGGGTGCAATCTCTCCAGTTCCATTCATAGATGAGGCAATGATGAATATAGTTGAAGAAACCATTATAAAACCGACAATAAATGGTTTGAGCGATCGAGGAATGAGGTATCAGGGATTTGTTTTTATTGGACTGATTCTGGTGGACAACTCTCCAAAAGTGATTGAATATAATTGCAGAATGGGAGACCCAGAAACTCAAGTAGTAATTCCTAGACTAGAAAATGATCTAGTGAATCTCTTCGTGGCTACCGCCCAAGGAAAATTAAATGAACAGATAATAGATTCCAAAGCCGAAACTGCTGCTACAATTGTTTGTGTTTCAGGAGGGTATCCAGAATCTTATAAAAAAGGATATGATGTGAAAGGTCTTCAAAAAATAAAAGAGTCAATTGTATTTCACGCTGGAACTAAAAAAAGTGCAGATTTAGATAATAACACTACTATAACATCAGGGGGACGAGTCATAGCCGTTACATCATATGGGAGAGATAAAGATGAAGCAGTATCTAAATCACTTAGAAGTATTGAAAAGATAGAATTTAAAGATATGTATCACAGAAAAGACGTAGGATTTGATCTATGAAATTAAGACATAAGATTAGCCAAAATTATGCGTTTTATCCTTTTAATATCTAAGTGAAAAATCATTTAAAGGAAAGAAGTTATTTTCGTAATCCAATTAAAAGACTTAATGACTAAAACAGCCTTTTATATCATTTTATTTACTCTTATCAGTTTATCTGTTACAGGGCAAAATGATCCTGTACTATTTACAGTAGATGGTTCTGAGATTAGGCTCTCTGAGTTCAACTATATTTACTCTAAAAACAATGGCAGCAAAGCAGATTATAGTAAGGAAAGTGTAGAAGAGTATCTTGATTTGTACACTAATTTTAAACTTAAGGTCGCTGAAGCACGAGATAAAAGAATAGATACCTTACCATCATACATAGAAGAATTAGCAGGATATAGAAGGCAATTAGCTGATAGCTACATAGTAGATAAAGAATTATCAAAAAGAGTAGCTCAGCAAGCCTATGAAAGAATGCAAAAAGATATCGCTGTTAGTCATATTCAAATAAACCTTACGATCAAATCTTCTAAATCTAAAGAGAGAATAGCTAGAAAAAAAATTGAGGCTGCACAAAAAGCTCTTGAATCAGGAAGGAGTTTTGCTGAAGTTGTTCAAGAATTTTCAGAAGATAAAAGATCAAAGCAAAGAGATGGAAGTCTTGGATATATGACTGCCATTCTACCAGAAGGGTTTTATGATTTAGAGGCTGCGTTGTACAATACCCCTGTTGGTGAAGTGAGTAATATTGTTAGATCGAAACTAGGGTTTCATATATTGAAAGTAGATGGACACAGACCTGCACGGGGGATAATGGAAGTGGCTCATATACTGATAAGAAAAAAGTTTAAAGGTGTCACCAATCCAAATGCGTCCAAAGAAGCTGAAGATGTATTTCTACATTTAAAAAATGGGAAATCTTTCAAATCTATGGTCGTGCAAAGATCACAAGACAACAATACTAAAAACAAAGATGGCCTACTTCCTGAATTTGGAATCGGCAAATATGAAACGTCATTTGAGGATGCCGCTTTTAGTCTAATGAAGGATGGTGATTTTACTGAGCCAGTTGAATCGAGTTTAGGATTTCATATCATCAAAAGAGTGTCCAAAAATGAGATGCAGTCATTTGAGAAGATGCAAAATGATTTATTCAAAAGAACAAAACAAAAAGATCGACAAGCTGCTGGAAAAGAACAACTCAATGAAGAAATAAAAAGTGAGTCAGGATATACATGTGATGATAATGTCATGGAGACCTTCATTCAAATGCTAGACGGTACATTTTATGAATATAAATGGACAGCTCCTCTGTTTAAGGATGAGGTGCTCTGCACCCTTGGAAATGAAAAATATATGCTTTCGCATTTTGTGAAATTCTGCAAAGCTCAGGGTAGAAGCAGAATGCAGAATAACCATGATGTACTTCTCTCAATAGCTGTAAAAGAGCTTTATGCAAAGTTCATTGATGAAAAAACCATTGATTATCAACAAGAAAGATTAGAAGAAAAATATATTGACTTCAGAAATCTTATGAGAGAATATGAGGAAGGCATTTTGCTTTTTGAAATAACTAAAGAAGAAGTGTGGGACAAGGCATCCAATGATGCAGATGGGATAGCTTCTTATTACAGTGCACATGAAAAAGAGTATAAATGGAACGAAAGAGCTGAGGTAGAAGAGTACTCTATAAGATCTACTGATGCATCTGTGATTACTAAAATATTGAAAAAGGCAGGAAGGCAGGATGCCGAGAAAGTAGCCTCATCATTCAATAAAACAGAAAAGAAACCGGAGTTAGTCATGTACTCAGATAAAGTTTATGAAAAAGAGGATGAAGAAATGAAAGGTTTGACTTGGAAATCTGGAGCTCTTACGGCTCCAAATATCAACAATGCTCTAAAGATGACCACTTTTAAAAAAGTAAAAAGGATTATTCCGGCTTCGCAAAAAACACTTGATGAAGCAAGAGGGTTTGTGATTTCTGACTATCAGATGGAATTAGAAAAAAAGTGGCTTGTAGAACTAAAGAAAAAGTACAAGGTGAATATCATTGAGCCAGTACTTGCCGAATTGATTAAGTGATTATTTAATATTGTTGACTTTACTCTTGAGAAAACTTCTAATCATCTTCCTTGTATTATTTTTGATCACCTGTAAAGAAGATCAGCTAAGTGATCAATTTGGTCCAGTAATAGTTCAAATTGACAATAAAAAGCTTTACGCCTCGGAAATTGAGAACATCATACATGATGAGACCTCAACTCAAGATAGTACAGCTATTGCAAATGCATATATACACAGATGGATCAAAGATCAGCTACTTATCAGAGATGCCCTAAAATTTCTCTCCAGTGATTTTGAGATAGAAGAGCTTGTTGAGGACTACAGGAATGAGCTTATAAAATATAGGTATGAAGAGCAAATCATACAGAAGAAAATGGATCGAGATGTTACAGATTATGACCTCCAGTCCTATTATAATAAATATAAAGGTAATTACATCCTTTCAGAACCCATTTATAAGATCATCTTTGCATCCATTCCAGCACAGACTGAAAAGATAGATCGATTTTATAACGCATGGTTGAATAATGAATTTGAATTCATTGAATCCTTTGGAAATCAATATGCCGACACAATCTATATGGAGCGTAACGAATGGATAAATGGAGAAAAAGTGGCGGAAATTGTCCCTAAAGAGTTAATAAAAGGTCAAAAACTTAAAAGAGATAAGACCATTCAAAAAAATATTGACAACTATGAATACTTTTTCAAAATCATAGAATTAAAAGCAGCTCGTGATACTATTCCTTTAGAACTTTTGAAGGAGAAGATAAAGAGTTTAGTAACTCATGAAAGAAAAAAGGAAACCATAGAAAATTACAAACAAGAAATTTTTGATAAAGGAATGCAATCAAAAATTGTCAAAATGGATATATAATGAAAATGATACATAAATCCTACTTCTTTTTACTCTTATTCACTCTAATAAGCTTGAGTAGTCATGCCCAAGGCAAAAAGCTTGTTGTGGACAAAATAATTGCCACTATAGGATCAGAATTTGTTTTGTATTCTGATGTTCAGGAACTGTTCGAATATGCAAAACAACAACAACCAAACTACGAACAAGCTCTACAATGTCAAATAATTGACCAATTGATTTCTAGTAAGCTATTGTTAAATCAAGCAAGGCTAGATAGTATAGAAGTGAGCGAAATAGAAGTGGAAGGGGAAATAGAAAGACGTATGGAGTACATTCTATCACAAATGAATGGTAGTGTGGAATTTTTCGAAGAATACTATGGAAAGACTCCTTTAGAATATAGAGAAGAGTTAAGAACTCCATTGAGAGAGGAATTGACTATTCAACGTATTCAGGGCCAGTTGATCAATGAGGTTCAAATTACACCGAAAGAAGTTGTTGAATTTTATAATAGCATTCCTAAAGACAGTCTACCCTTTCTAAATGCAGAGGTAGAGCTGGC
This sequence comes from Saprospiraceae bacterium UBA7328, assembly GCA_002471345.1. Classification (GTDB taxonomy): domain Bacteria; phylum Bacteroidota; class Bacteroidia; order Chitinophagales; family Saprospiraceae; genus UBA7328. The sequence goes on along the minus strand of DKPS01000195.1, from coordinate 55,555 downwards.
AGAAATTGTATACAAACCTCAAGTAAGTGAAGAGGAGAATGCTAAATCTCTTAAGCAAATTGAAGAAATAAAGCAAAGAATTTTAGATGGTGAAGACTTCGCTGAGCTCGCCTCAATATATTCAGACGATCCTGGATCTGGACAAAAAGGTGGCGATTTAGATTGGCAAAAGAGAGGAACATTTGTTCCTGAATTTGAAGCAGAAGCCTACAATCTTGAAAAAGGTGAATTGTCAGATATTGTAGAAACACAGTTTGGATTCCACCTCATCCAACTCATAGATCGGAGAGGCAACTCTATTCATACTAGACACATACTTGTAAAGCCAAATATATTTACTGCTGATTTAGAAAAAGCCAAGTCGGAATTAGATTCCATAAAATATAGTATTGAAAATGATTCTTTACCTTTTGGATATGCAGTAAAGAGGTATTCTGATAAAGACCAATTTAGCTACAATAATGCAGGAAGAATGCGAAACCCAAAAACAGGAGACACTTTCTTTGAAACTTCTGAACTCCCACATCAAATATATTTTGCTATTGAATCCTTAGAAGTCGGAGACGTCTCCGATCCCATTGAATTTGAAGAACGTGGTGACAAATTGTACCGTTTAGTTCAGGTACAATCCAAGACAAGACCTCATCAAGCTTCAATCACTGAAGACTATGATAAAATTCAAAATTTTGCCAAAGAGAGTAAGAAAAATGAATATTTCAATGAATGGATGGATGAGAAGCTTAAAGCAACATACATTAAAATCAATGGTGATTTTAAGGCTTGCCCTAATTTGGTGAAATTTGATAAAAACATCGCAGCCAATTAGCCTAAGAAGGGAGGAAAATTCGGTTTCAAAAAGAGTATAAAAAAAAATGGAGCGGTGTACCCCCCAGTAACCGCTCCGAAATTCTCCAATACTTAATCCCTTAAGTATTTTCAAAAGTTAAAGAACTGTTTAACAGTATGAAAATACCGTGCCAAAACATGCATCTATTTAGCATTCAGGACGTATGTGGCTGATTTACAGAGGTTTAGATATAATTCTGTAAAATGATAGCCAACTTTAATTTTTTTGAAAATTTAAATGAGCATTCTAAGACCTCGCATAAACCTGTATCTATTGATTCAACGAAATCAGAAACTAGGAAGGATGTATAAGAAATAATAGATGGCACTATAAGTATCCAACTATGCAATCCAAAGGTGATATTTTAATGACTTTGCAATGAATTGAATTGGGTTAGTCAAAAGCAATAATCATTTCTCTAAATCAGATCACCATAGTCTGTTTTCAAATCAGCTTGTTTTTGTTTTTCATTTGAGATATCGAGAAAGTCTTCATTTTCAATTTCAGTATACTTGATATATTCTCCGTCCTTTGAAACTGGATTTTGAAATGATTTTCCTCTTAATTGATAGGCCCTAAGTGCCAAATAAACTCCAACAAATGGATATCCAACAATGCTAATAGCCGTAGCAGCTAATCCAAATAGTGGTCTAGTTTTAATTGAATTAAAAAGCCACATGACATATCCCCATACCACTTTATAATTCATAACAATAGCAGCCAGGAATAGAATTGGAGCAACTAGATATAAAATTTTAAAAATGATATTCTTTATAAACCAGAATAAAAAAAATAATCCAAAGATTAATCCTAAGATTAGAACCAATGGGTTAATACTTTTAAATGTCTTGTAGTTTTGATACATTTTTTCCATTGCGAAATGAATCTCTTTTTTTCTAATTACCAATATAACGTATAAATTGAGTTAGAGGATTCCATCTATAGATTAACCTAGCAGAAAAAAGGATAAAGAGGTGCCTATACCCTGATAGGTTCTTCAGAAAACTGCATCTCATACAATTCTCTGTATCTCCCACCATCTATGGAAAGTAGCGCGTCATGATTACCAAATTCAATTTTATTACCCTTATCTAAAACCATAATATTATCAGCATGGCGAATAGTAGATAATCGATGAGCAATAATGAGTGAAGTACGCTTAGAGACAAGCTTTTCTATAGCATATTGGATTATTTCTTCAGTCTCTGTATCAATACTTGAAGTAGCTTCATCTAAAATCAAAATATCAGGATCAAAAACTAATGCCCTTACAAATGATATGAGTTGCCTCTGCCCCATTGACAAATTAGCTCCTCTTTCTGTAATCTGATAATCATATCCTCCTGGCAATTTATCAATGAATTTGTCGGCTCCAATCTGCTGAGCCGCAAATAAGACTTCTTTTTCTGTGAATTTAGGATCCATCAATGTGATATTATCCATTACACTTCCTTGAAACAAAAAAACATCTTGAAGTACTATAGCCATCCTACTCCTTAAAAATTCAAGATCATATTTTTGAATTTTTTTATTGTCGATTCTAATTTCACCCCTTTTACATTCGTAGAACCGACCTAAAATATTAATTATAGTTGTCTTCCCGCTACCGGTACTACCTACAATCGCTAAAGTCTCTCCTGCTTTTACATTAAAACTTACATTATGGAGTACAACATTTTCTCCATCATATGCAAAGGTGACATCATCAAATTCTACTTCACCATTAAGAGAATTAACTTTGAGTTTACCTGTGTCTCTTATGACACTCCTGTTATCCAAAATATTAAAAACTCGCTCTGATGCTATTAGACCCATTTGCAAGGTATTGAACTTATCTGCTAGCATTCTAATAGGTCTGAAAAGAAGATTTATATACCAAGGAAAGACCAATAACGCACCTAATGTCACAGTCTCATCAATTACATATCTCGCACCGATATAGACCAATATTGCAATTGTGAGGTAATTTATAATCTCAACTACTGGAAAGAAGGTAGCGTAGTAATTTATGGCATCGAGGTTTGCTCGAGTATACTTCCTATTGATTGCCTTAAATTTAGTCATCTCTTGTTCTTCCGCACTAAAAATCTGTATGATCCTCATTCCAGTAATACGTTCCTGCAAAAAAGCATTCATATTAGCAAGTTCGGCCCTCACCTTTTGATAAGACACTTTCACTTTTTCTTTAAAAATATAAGTGGCAATGATCATCAAGGGAATAGTAGTAAGGCAGAGCAATGTCAATTTCCAACTTGCAAAAAACATTAATCCCAATGCTGCAAAAATTCCTAGAATATCAGCTAGCATAGTAATAATGCCTTGAGTGAAAACCGTATTGATAGTTTCTATATCATTGATCGTACGCGTCGTAGATTTTCCTATAGCTGTCTTATCAAAATATCTCATCTGAAGCGATGTGATTTGATTAAACACCTTACTTCTTAAATCACGGATTACTAACTGGCCTAATAAAGATGAATAGTAGATGAGAAAATATCGTAATGCTACAGTGAGTAACATCACCCCAATGAACACAGCTGTCATATTATATAATCCAGGTAAATCATTTTGGATAATATAATCGTCCACCATGATATTCACTACCAAAGGTCTCAACATAGAGACTGGGGCAGACACAATAGCCAATACAATTGTACCTATAAATAACCATTTATATGGACTAGCCTCACTGATGACCCTGGCTAACAACTTAAAATCCAGTTTAACTTTTGGGGGAGTTTCTGACATAGATGCAAGATAGTAGAGATATAACAGATATGATAGTAAATGAGAAATATGAAATATGGATTTTGACAGAAGAATGCTACAATCTAATGGTGATCAGTTATTTTACAATTTTGATATAGAAAATCAGCAAGATTTATGTGGAGTCCATCTTTTTCAATTGTCATACTTCTCACATTTATTTCACTTTTAAGTTGTTCGGATGAAGAAAAGAATATTAGTAATCAACAGAAAGAGATACGCGTCCCATATTTAGAATTAAATAGAAGCTCCAAAGTCAAAATTGCTGTAATTGGGGGAGGAATTGGCGGCGCATCATATTGCCATTTTATAACACAGGCACTTGGAGACCAAGTTGATATAACTGTGTATGAAAAATCTGACAGAATAGGAGGCAGGGTAAAAAAAGAGGCTCTTGGAGGAGGTCTAATAGAACAAGGAGCTACCCTCATACATTCTTCTAATCACTATTTACAACATATCATGAAAGAGCATCATCTCAATCGTACTATACTATACCACATGGAGGCGAAGGAGAAGTAGAGACTTTAGCCATCTGGGATGGAAAAAAATTTAGACTTAATACAAGAAGAAATAAAACATTCTCATCCTTACAAATGCTATGGGCCTATGGAAATTCCATAGCCGAACTTCAAAAAGTAGTCAAAAAAGCTTTACCCAAATGGAACTCTGTATATGATCTATTACAGGGAGGATATGGTTTTGATTCCCCTTCTCAACTATTCAAAACAATAGGACTTTATGATATGACTCAGAAGACCAGTTATAATTATTTTAAAGAGCAAGGAATTGGTGAAAAGATAGTGTATAGATTTGTGGATTGTATATCAAGGGTGAATTATCATCAAGATGGAAATATTAATGCTTTCACTGATATAGTTTCTTTGGCAGGAGCAGGTTTGGATGGAGGTGAATTGTTTTCAGTGGAAGGTGGTAATGATCTTATGATCAAAAATGCATTGAGTAGTCAGAATATCAATTTACAATTAGAAAGTGAAGTGACATCTATTCAAAAGCTTTCTGAGCCAAATAAAACAGGTCATATTATAAAGACAAATATTGGCACATCAGATACTTTTGAGATTGTAGTAATTGCTTGTCCTTTAGATCTGACAAACATCCATCTCCCACAGTATTCTGTAAAAAGAGACAGAGCTTATCAAACAGTACATGCAAATTTTATTGCTGGTCATATCAATTACAAATATTTTAACGATGTAGGAAATCAACCACAAACCATATTCACAATCGAAGATGACAGCATTCCATTTGTCTCTATTGCCAAAACGGGATATGCTCCAGATTGGGATTTGCCTATCTATAAAGTCTTTTCTCGAAATCCTCTTAGTGAAGAATTTGTTCAATCGGTGTTTAGAAATATAAATGGACAAGTCCATCAGGAATGGGAAGCTTATACTGTTCTATCACCTATGAAGCAATGGCCTTCCTTTCGATTAGGAAATGGATTGTATTATATCAATGCGATGGAATCAGCAGTCTCTGCAATGGAAACAGAAGCAGTGGCCGCTAGAAATGTTATGAATTTATCTATTGCCCAGCTCAGAAATATTAGAAAATAGAAACAAAAAGATGGGCCATTATTCCATTTGTGCTATTAAGTTCCAATGACTTTATAAAAAACAATTCTCCAAAAAACCTTAATCAATGCTATAAACTGAATTAAAATAATCATCGGAAATAAAGGTAAATCACCCGCAGCATAATTCATGGTAATCAGAATTAGTGAAATGATTAGAAAGAAAAATGTATAAGCTATATATCTCCACTTACTTGCCCAAAATGATTTAAAACCACTTCCTATTGAATTGAATATTCTTTGATCTGATTTGATATAATTAAATTTTATATGAATCTTCCAAAGAGTGAGTACAAAAATCAACAAAAGAGCAATTATCGATATAAGTAGTGTCCATCTCAGAAATACCAATTCAGTATCAAAACTAGTAGGTGCTATCCCAAACAACATACCTGTCAATGCAAAGGAAATAGCCATTATTGCTAAAATTAGAATTGCAAAAACTACATCAACAATGAACAGTTTAAAAAACATTTGTAAGCTCCCTTTGAAGAAATCACTGATTTGAGAACTTTTGTGAATTAAGCAGTAAATTATTCCTGTACTGATCAAAGAAGCAAATATGAGATAGGTTAAAACCATCCATCGCATCTGTCCATACAATACGGAAAAAGATCCTCCATGGACATTCACAAAGTCTGTAAATACAGTATAGTCGAATCCAGATTCCAGTTTCTCTAAGCTCAATGAGTTACCCAATGAAGCATCTAAAACTTGCATCATTTGTAATCCAATAGTAGACGCTAAAATGAACTGGAATGCGTAAATACAAAGAATAATCTTCCAAAGGCTTTGAGCTTCCTTTATAGCTGTAATTATCCTTTCCATTACATCAAAAAGCTTAGAGATTGAAAAATGTGTTGTAGCCAATTAGAAGTCTTCCAACTGAATTTAGAAATTGGGTCTTTGTTATTCTCCTTTGTATAAGAATTATTATTGAGATCAATATCTAGTAATAAATTCTCTTTGGGATCAATATGCACTGACACTACTTCACCATCTAGAACATATTCCTTAATGAAATCCGTCCCATCCCATTTTTTTATTAATTCTTCTCCTGAGGCCATGTAAATTTCAACTTCAACTGGTGCAATGAAATCACCTTTTCTTTCTACTTGTATAACACTTTTCACACCTTTCGCTTCTGATTTTTTCTCCTCACCACCTCTTGTTCCAAACAACCCTTGCTTTGTCCTTGTTTCAATAGTTCGAACGGTTTTAACTGCATAATCACATACCGCTGTCGTGTACAATGCTTGATGCAAAAGGCTTTCCACATTATTTCCAGCTTCTAAGCCATGCCTTTCGGATATCACCTCCTTCGCAATAGATAAAAAATCATTCGCTCTCGGATGAGTGAATTTATATTTATCAAAATAAGTCCTCATAAGAAGATCCATTGTTTCTTGCCCAAACATCTTTCTGATACTTTGAAATGTAGTTCCGGTTTTGCTATAGACTAGCTCCTTAGTATATCTTTTGAACTTCCATCCAGGTTGTGCAACAATAGCCTCTCTATGATTATCCATGCTCGTGTATTCAGCCCTAGACAACTCTGCATTACCAATTTTAAAACCCCATAAATCGATAAGAGACTTCTGCTCACCATAATACTCTTCCATAATCCTATCTTCAAAATAAGTCACAAATCCTTCATCCAACCATGGCGCCTCTTTCTCATTATTGGCAACTATACCCATGAAATATTGGTGAGCAAATTCATGAACGATTAAGGACTCAATAGTCCTAATGCCTTTAGGAAAACCGTAGAATGACCCACCAGTACTGAATGTAGGGTACTCCATAAATCCATTTCTTAATCCTACTAATGGAGGATCCATTATGGTAATCGTGTTGTATGGATAAGTGCCAACATGTTTTTCTAAATACTCTAAGGAATGTTTTAACACCTTGATGAATCTTGGCTGTAGTGACCGATGTTCAGGAGGAGAAAGCATCGTAATTTCTACATGCTTCCATCGATCTTTAATTTCATCAAAATGTGGGTAAGCTGCCCACGCAAAATCAATTACATCTTCTGCACGATACACCTTAGTCCGTGTACCATTCCCATTATTAGTATCTGAAACCAAGCAACCTGATGCTCCCACTACAAGATGATCTGACATAGTCAACTCTACATCATACACCCCAAATTCACCATAGAATTCTGTTTGTCTCATGAATTGGTGACAATTCCATCCCCAGACTCCATCTATATCTTGCTCCCATACTCCCAATTTAGGATACCAATGTACCCAAAGGAAAAAATCATTATGGCCCCATCCACTACGAGCTATAGTTCTTGGCAGTCTAGATTCAAAAGTCGTTGAAAATTCGGCAGTTTCACCAGGAAGAATAGGCTTTTGCAGAGGGACTAGCAGTACCGTTTCATCATCTTCATTATCATCATCTGGATGGATATATTTCTTGCCAGAAGAAAGGTCATTTCCACTTTGATCCATAATTGATAAAACTTCTACCCATCCCCAATCCTCAGGTTTTCTTGAGGTCAAATCCTGACCAAATGTATTTCCCTCAGCTCCTTTAATCCAGGTAGAATATGTATTCTTAAAGCCATTGAGATACATATACATTCGAAGCTCATGTACGGTATCAGGAGAGTGATTTTTGAAAGTTATCACTTGGGTGCCAGTAGATTTTTTATTCTCATGATCTAGATTCAGAGACATTTTATAATTAGCTAACCTAGCACTCTGTGGAGGATTTAGGATAGCATCACACTGGGCATTTATACCTAAGACATGAAATAAAATCAGAATGGTGATGATGTAGTTTTTCATTTTATCTGGAGAATAAAAAGTGAATATAAAACTTTTGGAATTAGTGATATGATTATTAAATGTGCCACTATTTTATTCTTATTTTATATCGGATCTTATATAAAATTCTCATCATTAAAAGGAGTAATTGATCGAACTCACTAAGTGATCTTCAGTAGGTGGACCAAAGTTGCCATACTTAGTTTGGATACGATAGTTAAAAGTGAAAGATACTCCTGGAACAATGCTCCAACTAAATCCAGGTTCCAACCTTATCAATGAAAATTCACTTTCATTATCAAATCGCCACCATGCTTCTAATTGTATATTGGGCTTGATCTTTCCTTTTGCAAATGATATTTTTTCTCTAATTCTTATAAAATCTGCTGATTGACGATTAGAAGTAGTAGAAATATGAAACCTAATAGCAGAGGAGGATTTCAATGAATTACCAAGTGAAGTATTGTATCCTGCATCAAACCAATGGAAATTTACTCTAGGTTCGTCAGGCCATATCCAATGACGATAGAGGTACTGAGCAAACCATTTCTTGCCTAAATTTCGATTGACGATAAATTCAATTGAGGTATTCTGATAAGTACTCAGATCATTATTATGTCTTAAAATAGGCTTTATTGCAAACTTGGTTCCGTCATTTGCAGTTGTTTCGATTTTGAAAGCTGACCATGATACTAAATCGCGTTGAGCTTCAGCTCGCAAAAAGAATAGGGTAAGGAACAGCAAGAGTAAGTTTTCGTATCGCATATGAGATTTGTAAGATTGTCTT